>NZ_JADFUE010000018.1:0-128228 GCF_054967145.1 Bradyrhizobium sp. UFLA06-24 | reverse complement strand
TGCGGCGAGGGTTTGCGAAGCATCCCTCAATGAATCAAAAGTCCCCGCCAATGGCGAGGACTTTGTCAGCGGTCTGAATGGCCGGAGCTCAGCTCCGGCCATCGCATCAATTGGAGGCTCAGGCGGCGCCCTTCAGCTTCTTGTTGCACTCGCTGTAGTAGCCGCCGCCCTTCTCGATCCACTTCATGCCGCCATTGCCGTTGGTGGCCTTGTTGGCATTGTATTGATCGACGCAGGTATGGAGACGAGCCTTGCCGGCGGTCTCCTTGGCGTATTTCGGATCGACCGCATTGGGGAAGATCGCGGGTCCGGCCGGCAAGGACGGCGCCGGAGCAGCAGCGGGCGCCACCTCCTTCTTCGCCTGCTTCGGCTCGGCAGCCGGCGGGGGCGCAGCCGGTGCCGCGGCGGTCGGCGCAGCCGCGGGCGTCGCATCGGCACCGCACTGGGCCTTGCGGAAGTCATTCCACTTCATGGTGCCGAGCGAGCCGTCCTTCTTGGCGGCCTGGTATTTCGCGCTGCACTCCTGCGAGGTCAGCGCCTGCGCCGGCGCACTCGCCACCAGTGCAGCAACACCCGACACCGCAATCGCACACAACAATCTGGCTTGAATGGTCATCCTTGGTCTCCCTCAGGCAGGCAAAACGGGATTACTATCCTAGCGTGTCCCGGACTTCGGACAAGGAAGCGATGGTGATCGGCGCCAAAATATAGTGATTCCGCCGTTCAGATTATTCATGTCGCGTTCAGCTATGCGGGCCGACGGTCGCGTCCTTCGCAATTCTCCCAAGAAGAGTGCATCATCATGACCCTCGCCTCCCGCCTCGCCGCCGTCGCCATTGCCTCCCTGTTCGCCACCGGCGCCGCCTTCGCACAGACCGCGGCTCCGGCGGCCAAGACCGACGCCACCACGACCGCCGACAAGAAGGCGCCCAAGGAGCGCTCGGCTGAATCGCTCGAATGCTCCAAGCAGGCGGATGCCAAGGGCCTGCACGGCAAGGAGCGCAAGAAATTCCGCTCCGAGTGCATCAAGAGCGCCAAGGCAGGCACCCCGCCCGCCGCCGACAAGAAGTAAATCCGTCACAATCCAGGCCTTGCTCTTGGCGGGAGGCGCACGCATTGCGGCATGACGAGCCTGCAATTGTGCACCTCTCGCCGATTTGCGAATTGCGGCATGACGAGCCTGCAATTGTGCACCTCTCGCCGATTTGCGATAAGGCGGCGTGAAGCAAATCACCGCCTCCCTCCCGTTCGAGTGGCCGAGCCGTGCCAAGGTTTTGAGCACAGCGGAAACGCTTGTCATCGGTGCGGCCGGCGGCCTCGTCTTCCTTGTCGCGGGCCTGCCGGGCGGACTGATCTCGGGATCGATGATCGCAGTCGGCATTGCCGCGATTGCCGGGCGCCAGCTGGCCCTTCCTCCGATCCTGACCCAGACCGTGCTGGTGCTGCTGGGCATTTCGCTGGGCTCCGTCGTTTCGCGTCACCTGATCCAGCAGGTCAGTGCCTATCCGCTGACCATCGGCCTGTTGGCGCTCGCCACCTTCTGCTCGACCTTCGGCTCAAGCTATTACCTCCAGCGCGTCCATGGCTGGGACCGCACCTCGGCCTTCCTCGCCGGCAGTCCCGGTGCGCTGTCACAGATCACCATCCTGGCGGTCGAGCGCGGCGCCGACCTGCCGGGCATCGCGGTGGTGCAGACCATGCGCGTGATCATCCTGACGGCGGCGCTGCCAATGGTGCTGGCAATCGCCGGCGTTGCGCCCTCCGTTGCGCCGTCGCTGACGACCACGATTGCCTCGCCGCTTGATCTTCTTGAGCTGGTCGCAGCTTCCCTGGCGGCATCGCTCGTGCTGCGGTTGATCAGGTTTCCGGCGAGCTGGATGTTCGGCGCGATGATCGCGTCCAGCGTGCTGCACGGCGCGGGCTGGGTCGATGGCGGTCTGCCGAACTGGGTGCGCGGCGTCTCGCTGGTCGGCATCGGCGCGCTGATCGGCAGCCGCTTTGCCCGGATGCGGATGAAGACGCTGGCCGGCCACATCAACGCTGCGCTGGGCTCGTTTGCCGTTGCCATCGCCGTCTCCGCCATCTTCGTCGGCATCGTTGCGCTCACCACGCAGGTGAAGTTCTCCGACGTGGTCGTTGCCTTCGCACCCGGCGCGATGGACGCGATGCTGGCGCTGGCGCTCACGCTTCACATCGACCCGATCTTCGTCGGCGCCCATCATCTCTCGCGCTTCGTGTTCGTGACGATCGCGACGCCGGGCATCGTGCACCTGTTCGGCCGCACACAGGACGACGTGGACGACTAGGCCGCGGTCGTCTGCCCCTTCAACGCCGCCAGCTCCGCCTCGAGCTCCGCTATCCGCTGGTCCCTTGCCGCCAACGCCGCCGCAACATCCGCGGCGTCGAACTTCTGCGGGATGTGCTGCGGGCAGTTGGTGTCCCAGGCCGCGATCTTGAACAGGATCACCTGCTCGGGACGCGCGCGATAGCCTTTCGGCATCAGCGCCTCCGTCAGTGCATCGTCGTCCTCCACCACGCGCGCCTCGCCCCAGATCTTCACGCGGCGGCGATGGGCATAGTCCATCACGAAGATGTAGGCCTTGGGGTTCTCGGAGAGATTGCCCTGGGTCAGGTATTGCTGGTTGCCAGCATAATCGGCGAAAGCGAGCGACTGCTTGTCGAGCACCTTCAGAAACCCCTTCGGGCCGCCGCGATGCTGGATATAGGGCTGGCCATCAGCGGAAGCCGTGGCGAAGTAGAAGCTGTTGGCGTCAGCGAGAAAGGCTTCGAGGTTCTCGTCGATCTCGGTGCGCCAGCCGCGCTGCTCGGCGCGGGCATAGGCCTCGCGTGAACCCTTGCGCGCCTGGATGGCCTTCACCGCGGGGGTGAAGGCCACGTCGCTGGCATAGGCATGACCTGCAGTCATCGGAACATCTCCTGAAAAATTCCGGCGCGTCTCCGCATCTTTTCGACCGCTAAGGTGGGCCTGGCAGCCGTCAAAACAATCAGGCCGCTTGACACTTCATCGTTGCGATATATGCAATAATACCATGGACCGCCTTGAAGCCATGCACGTCTTCGTCACCGTCGCCGACCTGCGCGGCTTCGCGCCGGCGGCGCGAAAACTACTGATGTCGCCGTCGGCGGTGACCCGGCTGATCGCGGCCCTGGAGGAACATCTCGGCGCGCGGCTGCTGCAGCGGACCACGCGGCAGGTGAGACTGACTGACGTTGGCGCGCGCTATCTTGAGCGCGCCCGGCGGATCCTCGCCGACGTCGAGGAAGCCGACGGCTCGGCGCGGGAGGAGCGCAACCGCCCCAGCGGACGTTTCGTGGTATCTGCCCCGGTCGGCTTCGGCCGGCTGCATGTCAGCCCGGTCATGACCGATTATCTCAAGCGTTACTCCGAGGTCGCCTGCGAACTGAGATTGTCTGATAACCTCGTCAACCTCGTGGAAGACGCTGTCGATGCCGCCGTCCGCATCGGCCATCTCGCCGATTCCTCGCTCGTCGCGCGTCATGTCGGCGAGATGCGGCGGATCACGGTGGCTGCGCCCGGCTATCTCAAGCGCCATGGCGAGCCGAAGACTCCCGGGGCACTGCACGAGCACCAGACGATCCAGTTCGGCCCGTCCGCGAGCTGGCACTTCATGCAGGACGGCCGCGACATGGAGATAACGCCCTCGCCGCGCTTCGCCAGCAATAGCGCCGACGCCGCCCTGCAATATGCCGAGTCCGGAGGCGGCATCACACGCGTGCTGGCCTACCAGGCCTCCGAAGGCCTGAAGCGCGGACGGCTGAAAATCCTGCTGGCGAAGTACGAGCAACCGGCGCTGCCGATCCACATCGTCTATCCGACTTCGCGCCTGCTCTCGGCCAAGGTTCGCGCGTTCATCGACCTCGTCGTCGAAACGGCGGATTGGAAGTTTGGGTAGGCTCAGCCTTTGTTCGGCACCACGCGAAACGTGCCGCTGGCCCGCGCGATCACGACCCCGTCGGCCTTGATCAGGCTCTGCGCGAAGCAGATCGTCTTGCCGGTCTTGATCACATCGCTCTCGATCGAGCACCATTGACCGATCTCGGCGGAGCCAGCGAAATCGATCGAGAGCGAGACCGTCACGAACGATGTGCTCCAGTTCGTCGCTTGCGCGCAGCTATAGCCCATCGCGTTGTCGGCGAGCGCGGCGATCAGGCCGCCATGGATCAGGCCGCGACCGTTGGTGTGTGGCCTTGCCAGCCGCAGGCCGATGACGACGGCCCGTTCGGTCTTCTTCGCGTAAAGCGGCTCCCAGGGCTCGGTGAGCGGGCTCTTGCGGGACAACGGCTCGAAGCCGCCGGGAATATCGATGTCGGTCATGACTGTCTCGCGCGCGTTGCAATGATTGCCGCTATTGAACGCGAGCGACGTGACAGATGCATCAATTACAAAGTTTTAAACGGGATTTGGGCGGCTGTTTGAAACTGCGCCGCCACAGGCGCAGTGCCGTACGGTGGGCAAAGGCGCAAAGAGTGTGCCCACGATCAGTCCGCCGCCGAGAAAGTTCGTGGGCACGCCACGCTTTGCGCACCTACGGCACCTTTTTAAAACGGCAGCCCCACGTAATTCTCCGACAGCGACGTCATCGCGGCCTGCGATTGCGTGACGTAGTCGAGCTCCGCGAGCTGGATTCGCGCCCCGATCGTGCCGGTGTCGGGGAATTTGTGCAGCATCGAGGTCATCCACCAGGAGAAGCGCACGGCCTTCCAGACGCGCGCGAGCGCCTTGGCGGAATAGGCATCGATCCCTGCGCTGGATGCCTCGTCGTAGAACTCACGGAAGGCGCTCGATAGATAGTGCGCATCGCTTGCGGCGAGGTTCAATCCCTTGGCGCCGGTCGGCGGCACGATGTGAGCGGCATCACCGCACAGGAACAGCTTGCCGAAGCGCATCGGCTCGGCGACGAAGCTACGCAAAGGCGCGATGCTCTTTTCGATCGAGGGACCGGTGACAAGACTGTCGGCGGCCTCCCGGTCGAGGCGGCGCTTCAGCTCGTCCCAGAAGCGGTCGTCCGGCCACTGGTCGACATGATCGTCGAGCGAACACTGCAAATAGTGCCGGCTGCGCTTCATCGAGCGCATGGTGCAGAGCGCGAAGCCGCGATCATGGTTGGAGTAAATCAGCTCGTGGCTGACCGGCGGCGTCTCCGACAGGATGCCGAGCCAGCCGAATGGGTAGACCCGCTCGAATTCCTCGATCGCGGAGGCCGGCACGCTGGCGCGGCTGACGCCGTGAAAGCCGTCGCAGCCGGCGATGAAGTCGCAATCGAGCGTGTGGCTGGCGCCGTCCTTGACCCAGGTTACGCGCGGGTGACTGCCGTCGAAATCATGCGGCTGCACATCGCTGGCTTCATAGACGGTGGTAAGACCCGCCGCCCTGCGTGCGTTCATCAGGTCGAGCGTGACCTCGGTCTGGCCGTAGATCATGACCGTCTTGCCGGTCGCGGCCTTCATGTCGATCCGATGACGGCGGCCGGCAAACGCAAGTTCGATACCTTCGTGGACCAGACCTTCAGCATGCGCCCGCGCGCCGGTGCCGATCTGATCCAGCAGCCCGACCGTTCCCTCCTCCAGCAGGCCGGCGCGGATGCGTCCGAGCACGTAATCCGGGCTCTGCCGCTCCAGAACGACGTTGTCGATGCCGTATTGGTGCAGGAGTTGCCCCAGCAACAATCCTGCCGGCCCGGCGCCGATGATTGCGACTTTTGTCCGCAATACTTGCTCCTCCCGATCCTGTAGGCTTTCGTCGCGGCTCGCTTGTCGCAGCCGGCCGCGCGCGATAATTATAGCATATAACGATTGGGCAAGAGGGGAGTTGCAGTCTCCGCCGAAGGGACAAATCCAAGCAACGTGGCTGACATGGATCACGCAGCCCCTGCGACCAGTTCCGGCTTGAACGTGCTAACCAATTAGATAACATGTTAATTAAAGAGACCGGGCCATCGAAGCCCGCGGTCACAAAGAGGGAGAGACGCGTGATGAGAAAAGCCTGTCTGGCTTTGCTGCTGGGAGCAAGCGTGACGCCTGCGTTCGCGCAGGACAAGACCGTCGACCTGAAGGTCTCGCATTGGGTGCCGGCCTCGCACCCGCTGCAGAAGTCGCTGGAAGACTGGGTGGCCGCGGTGAACAAGGACTCCGGCGGCACCATCACGGGCAAGGTCTTCCCGGCCCAGCAGCTCGGCAAGGCGTTCGACCATTACGACATGGCGCGCGACGGCATCGCCGACGTCACCTACGTCAATCCCGGCTACCAGCCCGGCCGCTTCCCGATCATCGGCGCCGGCGAATTGCCGTTCCTGATCTCGGACGCCAAGGGCGGCTCTGAGGGCCTGGACGCCTGGTACCGCAAATATGCCGAGAAGGAGATGAAGGACGTCAAATACTGCCTCGCCTTCGTTCACTCGCCCTCCTCCTTCCATTCCCGCACCAAGAAGATCGTGATGCCGGAGGACGTGAAGGGCATGAAGATTCGTCCGGCGCACGCCACGATGGCGAATTTCGTCACTTCGCTCGGCGGGACCAACGTGCAGTCCTCTGCGCCCGAGGTGCGCGACATCATCGAGCGCGGCGTCGCCGACGCGGTGACCTTCCCCTGGGGCTCGCTGGTGCTGTTCGGCATCGACAAGGTGACCAAGTACGACATGGACGCGCCGCTCTACACCACGACCTTCGTGTTCGTGATGAACAAGGACAAGTACAATGCCATGTCCGACAAGCAGAAGGCCGCGATCGACAAGAACTGCTCGACCGAGATGGCCGGCGTGGTCGGCGAGCACTGGGGCAAGTTCGAGGACGCCGGAATCGACAAGGTGAAGGCGGAGGGAAGCCACGAGATCTACAAGCTGACCCCGGACCAGACTGCCGCCTGGAAGAAAGCCGCCGAGCCGCTGGTCAAGACCTGGGCCGACGGCGCGAAGAAGGCCGGCGCCGACCCGGACGCTGCGCTCGCGGAGCTCAAGGCGTCGCTGAAGAAGTACAACGCGCTGGCGGAGTAGCGGTTCTCGCAACGAACTCCGCTGCACCTCTCCCGCTTGCGGGAGAGGTCGGCGCTAAAGCGCCGGGTGAGGGCTCTCTCCTCTCGGGGGTCCTCGATCGTGGAAGCACCCCTCTCCCCAACCCTCCCCCGCAAGCGGGGGAGGGAGCGCAGCCCGCACGCGGGCGCACTTCGAACTCACCGGAAGGACTCTCTCGCCATGAAGCGCGCCTGGATGGACCGCTTTATCGACACCATCGAATGGATCGCAGCCGCGTTCGTCGGCATCGTCGCCCTCGACATTTTCCTGTCGGTGCTGCTGCGCAACACGCTGAACTATTCGATTCCCGATAGTTTTGACATCGGCCGCATGCTGCTCGGCATCCTCATTTTCTGGGGTATCGCGGCGACCTCCTATCGCGGCACCCACATCACGGTCGATCTGGTCTGGGGCAATGTCGGGCCGCGCTACCAGCGCTGGATCGACGTGTTCGCGACGCTGGTGCTGTTGTTCGTCGTCACCGTGCAAACCTGGACGCTGTTCGACAAGGTACGCGGCACCTACAACGACAACGTCCAGACCTTCGACATGCACATGCCGACCTGGCCGTTCTTCGCGATCGCCTGGATCGGCGACGTCTCGGCCGTGCTGCTGATCGCGATTCGCACGTACCGACTGATCTTCCATCCCGAAGACATGCACGACCCCAAGCTGAAGGCGACGGAGTAATCATGAGCACCGATGCCGTCGCCGTTATCGGCTTCGTTTCCCTGTTCGCGTTGATGCTGCTGCGCGTGCCCGTCGGCATGGCCATGGGCCTCGTCGGCGTCTCCGGCTTCTCCTATCTGGTCGGCGCGACCCCGGCCTTGAAGCTGGTCGGCCAGACCTCGATGCGCACGGTCACCGACTACACGTTCGGCGTGATCCCGATGTTCCTGCTGATGGGCTCCTTCGTCAGCAACTCCGGCATGAGCCGCGAGCTGTTCCGCGCCGCCAACGGCTTCGTCGGGCATCTGCGCGGCGGACTCGGCATCGCCACCGTCGGCGCCTGCGGCGGCTTCGCCGCGATTTGCGGATCTTCCGTTGCGACTGCCGCGACCTTCTCGGCCGTCGCCTATCCCGAGATGCGCCGCTTCGGCTATCCGCAGTCGTTTGCGACAGGCGTGATCGCGGCCGGCGGCACGCTCGGCGCGATGCTGCCGCCTTCCACAGTGCTCGCGGTCTACGGCATCATCACCGAGCAGGACATCGGAAAACTCTTCATCGCCGGCATCATCCCGGGCCTCCTGGCGATGACAATGTACATGATCACGATCTTCCTGATCGGCTATTTCAGACCCGACTTCCTGCCCAAGGGCAAGATGCTGCCCTGGCGCGAGAGGTTCGCCGGCCTGAAGGACATCTGGGCGCCGGTGCTGCTGTTCGTGTTCGTGATCGGCGGCCTCTACGGCCTCCCCTTCCTGCCGCGCTTCACCCCAACGGAAGCCGGCGGCGTCGGCGCCACCGGCGCTTTCATCATCGGCATTGTCACCGGACGGCTCGACCGCGAGAAGGTGCTGGCTTCGCTGCTCCAGGCGACACGCACGGCGGCCGCCGTGTTCACCGTGCTGATCGGCGCGCTTATCTTCGGCTATTTCCTGACGGTGACGCAGACGCCGCAGAAAGTGACGGAATTCCTGACCGGCCTTGGCCTCGGCCCCTACGGCGTGCTGGCGCTGATCATGGTGATGTATCTCGTGCTTGGCTGCCTGATGGACGCGATGGCGATGATCATTCTGACCGTGCCGATCATCTTCCCCGTCATCACGCATCTGGGTTTTGACCCGATCTGGTTCGGCGTCATCATCGTGATGACGGTCGAGCTCGGCCTGATCCATCCGCCTGTCGGCATGAACGTCTTCGTCATCAAGAGCGTCGTGAAGGACGTATCCTTCTCCACCATCTTCAAGGGCGTGATCCCGTTCGTGGCGACGGACCTCGTGCGCCTGGTGATCCTGATCGCCTTTCCCCTGCTGGCGACATGGCTTCCGACGCGCATGATGGCGCACTAGAGAGGTGAAGTGATGTCAACGCCGAGGCTCGAAACCAAATACGTCTTCACCATCACCGCTGAGATCGGCGACGTCGTCACTGCCGGCGAGACCGGCATCGGCGTACGCCGCATCATCCCGATCCTGGGTGGCAAGGTGACGGGCGCGGTATCAGGCAAAGTGCTTCCCTTCGGCGCCGACTTCCAGACCATCCGGCCCAACGAGCTGATCGACCTCGAGGCCAAATACGCCTTCGAGACCGACGACGGCGCCGTCGTCTATGTCGAGAACAAGGGCATGCGCTTCGGCCCGGTCGAGCTATTGCAAAAGCTCAAGCGCGGCGAGCCGGTCGATCCCAAATTGATCTATTTCCGGACCGTGCCGAGATTCGAGACCGGGCATGCGAAGTATCGCTGGCTGATGGAGCACATCTTTGTGGGCTCGGCGGCGCGGCATGCGGACCGCGTGGTGATCGACATGCATCAGGTGGTGTGAAGGCGGCTGCCGCCTCGTCATTGCGAGCGCAGCGAGGGAATCCAGAGTCCTCCGCGGGCAAGATTCTGGATTGCTTCGCTGCGCTCGCAATGACGGAGAATTTGGCAAGGTCTGCGCATCACAGCCCGCCCCAGCCCTCAAAACCTTCGGATCCGGCGCCTGGCAGATTAAGGCCCACCGCGCCACATCACAGGCTGACATCTTGACTCCCGCAGAATTCGTTATACAACATAACTATTCTGATAAGGACGCAAATGACACAGGGAAACGCCGAGACCGCTGGCACGGGCGCCTCCGGGCTGCTTCAGATCGAGAGGGTGGACCGGGTTCTGACCGTGGGTCTGAACCGGCCGGCGAAGCGCAACGCGCTCAATGACGGCATCATTCTCGAAATCGGCGAATGTTTTACGTCCCTGCCGGAGGATATCGGCGCGGTGGTCATTCACGGCATCGGCGACCATTTCTCCAGCGGGCTCGACCTGTCCGAGCTCCAGGACCACGACGCCACCGGCGGCCTCCTGCATTCGCAGATGTGGCACCGGGTGTTCGATCGCATCCAGTACAGCCGCGTCCCGGTCATCGCCGCGCTGAAGGGCGCCGTGATCGGCGGCGGGCTGGAGCTGGCCTGTGCAGCACACATCCGCGTCGCCGAACCCTCGACCTACTTCGCGCTGCCGGAAGGACAGCGCGGCATCTTCGTCGGCGGCGGCGGCTCGGTGCGGCTGCCGCGGCTGATCGGCGTCGCGCGCATGATGGACATGATGCTGACGGGGCGCGTCTATAGCGCGACCGAAGGCGCGTCCTACGGCTTCGCGCAATATGTCACGGAAGCGGGCAACGGCTTGCCCAAGGCGCTCGAGCTCGCGACCAAGATTGCGTCCAACGCGCCGCTGACGAATTTCGCCGTGCTCCAGGCACTGCCGATGATCGCGGAAGCCAATCCGCAGACCGGCTTGTTGATGGAATCGCTGATGGCGACGGTCGCGCAGAGCGACAAGGAAGCCAAGCGCAGGATTCGCGAGTTCCTCGAGCACAAGACCGCAAAGGTGAAGCCGAAGTCATGAGCGCGCAGCCGTCCTCTTCCAGCACAGAGCGCGGCGTGAGCAATTCTCCGCTGCGACCGATCTCGTTCGGCGATCCCGTCGTCGACATCGAGCGGCGCGCCGATGGCACCATCTATCTGCGGCCGCAGCAGCCGCTCGGCGACTATCCCGCCCGCATCACCGATCGCCTGCACCATTGGGCGACGACGACGCCGGATCGCGTGTTCATGGCGGAGCGCGAAGGCGGCCGCGGCTGGCGCAGGATCACCTATGCCGAGCTGCTCACCGCGAGCCGGCATATCGCTTCAAGCCTGATCCAGCGCGGCCTGTCGGCGGAACGGCCGGTCGTCATCCTCTCCGGCAATTCGATCGACCATGCCCTGCTCGCCTTCGGCGCGTTCTATGCCGGCGTTCCGTTCTGCCCCGTGTCGCCGGCCTATTCGCTGGTGTCGAAGGACTACGGCAAGCTGTCCTATCTGATGAAGCTGCTGACCCCCGGCCTGGTTTTCGCCGAGGATGCCGACAAATTCGCCGACGCGCTCGCCGCCAATGTCTCGCTGGGCACCGAGATCGCCGCATCCTACGGTCACGTCCCGGGCCGCGACGTCACCCTGCTCGCCGACCTCATGGCAACGCCCGTTCGTAGCGATCTCGACGCCGTGCACGGCAAGATCGGTCCCGACACGATCGCAAAATTCCTGCTGACGTCGGGCTCGACAGGCAATCCCAAGGCCGTCATCAACACCCAGCGCATGATCTGCGCCAACCAGGTGATGTTGCGGGAGACGCTCGCCTTCCTCAAGGACGAGCCGCCTGTGATCATCGACTGGCTGCCCTGGAACCACACCTTTGGCGGCAATCACAATATCGGGCTCACGCTCTATAACGGCGGCTCGATGTATCTGGACGCCGGCAAGCCGGTGCCCGGCGGCATCGAGGAGACCGTGCGCAATCTCCAGGAGATTTCGCCGACAGTCTATTTCAACGTGCCCAAGGGCTATGAATCGCTGCTGCCGTATTTGCGCGACGACCAGGGCTTGCGCGCAAAGTTCTTTGATCGCCTGCACGCGATGTTCTTCTCGGGCGCGGCACTGTCGCCTTTTGTCTGGAACAGCCTCGACGAGCTCGCAGTGAAGGAAAAGGGCTATCGGGTACCGATGCTGACCGGCCTTGGCGCCACCGAGACTGCGCCGTTCTTCATGTCCGTCAATCCGCGCACCAGCCGCTCCGGCCATGTCGGACTGCCGGTGTCAGGCAACGACGCCAAGCTGGTGCCGAACAACGGCAAGCTGGAGGTGCGCTGCAAGGGCCCGAACGTCATGCCCGGCTACTGGCGCCAGCCCGACATCACCGCAAAATCGTTCGACGAGGAAGGCTTCTACAAGCTCGGCGACGCACTCAAGCCCGCCGATCCCGACGATCTCAATGCCGGCTTCGATTTCGACGGCCGCGTCAGCGAGGACTTCAAGCTCGCCAGCGGCACCTGGGTCAGCGTCGGCCCGCTGCGCGCGCGCCTCACGGCCGCCTGCGCGCCGCTGGTGCGCGACGTCGTCATCGCCGGCATCAACCGCGACGAGGTCTCCGCCCTCGTGCTGCTCGATCTCGACGGTTGCCGGCTGATCAATCCGACCTTGCCGGCCGACAATCTCACCTTCACCGCGCGCGACCGGCTGGTGCGCGAAGCCTTCCGCGAGCGCCTGACCCGCTTCCTCGCATCGGCCACCGGCTCCTCGACCCGGATCACCCGCGCGATCCTCCTGGATGAGCCGCTCTCGATCGACAAGGGCGAGGTCACCGACAAGGGCTCGGTCAACCAGCGCGCGGTTCTGGAGCATCGCGCCGCATTGATCGACGAGCTCTACGCTGCCAATCCATCGGGCCGTGTGATATCGGTCGGCTAAAGAAATTATCGCCATAGGAGAACGCCATGTTGTTGAAGGATCAGGCAGCCATCGTCACCGGCGGTGCATCGGGACTGGGCGCGGCCACCGCGCGAAAGCTGGCGGCGCAGGGCGCCAAGGTCGCTGTGTGCGATCTCAATACCAAGCTCGCCGAGACCGTTGCCGCCGAGATCAAGGGCGTCGCCGTGACGTGCGACGTCTCCGACGCAGCTTCTGCTGAGGCTGCGATCGCGCAGGCAACCAAGGCCCACGGGCCCGCGCGCGTGCTGGTCAACTGCGCCGGCATCGGCGTTGCCAAGCGCGTGGTCGGCCGCGACGGTCCGATGGCGCTCGCCGATTTCGACAAGGTGATCAAGGTCAATTTGATCGGCACCTTCAACATGCTGCGTCTTGCCGCAACCGAGATGTCCAAGCTGGAGCCGCAGGCGAGCGGCGAGCGCGGCGTCATCATCAACACCGCCTCCGTCGCGGCCTATGACGGCCAGATCGGGCAGTCCGCCTACTCGGCCTCGAAGGGCGGCATCGTCGGCATGACCTTGCCGATCGCGCGCGAGCTCGCCCAGTTCGGCATCCGCGTACTGACCATCGCGCCCGGCCTGTTCCTGACGCCGCTGCTCGCCAACCTGCCGCAGGAAGCCCAGGACTCCCTCGCCGCGGCGATCCCCTTCCCGCGCCGGCTCGGCAACGCCGACGAATTCGCAGCGCTCGCGCTGCATATGGTCGAGAACTCCTACCTCAACGGCGAAGTGGTGCGCCTCGACGGCTCGCTGCGCATGGCGCCGAAGTAACTCCAAGTAAGTTGATGGGCGGATTTGCAGCAGCGATCACGACCTTACCTCTCCCATTCGGAGAGGTCGGCGCGCAGCGCCGGGTGGGGAGCCCTGCCGTATCGAGAGACCGTAATCCCTCACCCGAATTGCTCTTGACGATGCTGCGCATCGCAAGACGCAATTCGACCTCTCCCTCCGGGAGAGGTGTGGCACAGCGCCAGAGGATGCATCACCGATGTTCGTGAACCGGCGCGAGGTCCAGATCCAGTGGGGCGACTGCGACCCCGCCAACATCGTCTACTACCCGCGTTATTTCGCGATGTTCGACGATTCGACCTCGGCCCTGTTCGAGGTCGCCGGGTTCTCGAAGCAGGACCTGGTCCGCAAATACGGCCTGGTGGGCATCCCCATGGTCGACACGCGGTCCAAGTTCTACATCCCCTCGACCTATGGCGACTGGATCACCATCGAGACGAAGATCGAGAGCATCAAGCGCTCGAGCTTCGAGGTGAAGCACAACGTCTATAAGGGTGAGGCGCTCGCCATCGAGGGTTTCGAGACCCGCGTCCTGGTCGGCCGCGACCCCGTTAACCCCGACAAACTGAAATCGGCACCATTCCCTCCGGAAATGGTAGCCAAATTCACAGGGAGCTAATCCGGAACTAATTCGCCGCATCGCCAAAAGACGGGGCTGAATTCATCCCCGATTTCTGCTTTCAAAGAAGAACGTCAAGGGAGGAATTGATGAAACGCTTTTACCTGACTGCCGCCATTGCGGCGGCGACGCTGGCGTTGCCGGCCCTGCCCACGCTGGCCCAGACCGCTGAAATCACGATCGGGATCACCACCACCACCACCGGCCCCGGCGCCGCGCTCGGGATCCCCGAGCGCAATGCGCTGGAATTCGTGCCGAAGGAGATTGGCGGCGTGCCGCTGAAAGTGATCGTGCTCGATGACGGCGGCGACCCGACCACGGCAACCACCAACGCACGTCGCTTCGTTACGGAGTCGAAAGCCGACATCATCATGGGCTCGGCGCTGACGCCGCCGACCATCGCGGTCTCCAACGTCGCCAACGAAGCCGGCATTCCGCATTTCGGCCTCGCGCCGTTCCCGATCACGCCGGAGCGCGCCAAGTGGTCGGTAGCGATGCCGCAGCCGATCCCGATCGTCGGCAAGGTGCTGTACGACCACATGAAGGCGCACAAGGTGAAAACGGTCGGCTATATCGGCTATTCCGATTCCTATGGCGACCTGTGGTTCAACGACCTGAAGGCGCAGGGCGTGCCGATGGGCCTCACCATCGTCGACGAGGAGCGCTTCGCGCGTCCCGACACCTCGGTCACCGGCCAGGTGCTGAAGCTCGTTGCCGCCAACCCCGACGCCATTCTCGTCGGCGCCTCCGGCACCGCAGCCGCGCTGCCGCAGACCGAACTGCGCGAGCGTGGCTATCAGGGCCTGATTTACCAGACCCACGGCGCAGCCAGCATGGACTTCATCCGCATCGCCGGCAAAGCCGCCGAGGGTGTGCTGATGGCCTCCGGCCCTGTAATGGACCCCGAGGACCAGCCGGACAGCGCGCTGACCAAGAAGCCGGGACTTGCGCTCAATGCGGCCTATGAAGCCAAGTACGGCCCGCACAGCCGCAGCCAGTTCGCGGGCCATTCCTACGATGCCTTCGAGATCCTGAAGCGGGTTGTCCCGGTGGCGCTGAAGACAGCCAAGCCCGGCACTCCGGAATTCCGCGAAGCCATCCGTCAGGCGCTGCTGTCGGAAAAGGACCTCGCGGCGAGCCAGGGCGTCTACAACTTCACCGAAAAGGACCGCTACGGCGTCGACGACCGCGCCCGCATCCTGCTCACCGTCAAGGACGGCAAGTACCAGATGGTGAAGGAGCCCTAAGAGGGCGACAACGCCAAGGACGATTCGAGCCGGCCCTCGTGGCCGGCTCTTTCGTCTTGCGAAACGCGCGAGTGCCTCAAGCCGCCTGTTGCAGCGGCGTCCAGGCGAACTCCGGATAGTACGCGTCCATCATCCGGTCGACATAGGCAGTGAGGTTCGGGAATCCTTCCGCGCGCTCGCGCAACTGAGATTCGAAGAACGGCGTCAATATCCCGGCAAGCGCGCCGAACGCGGTCGCATCGACGCCGCACGGCTTGTTGCCCATCAGGTAGGATTTGTCGCCGAGTTGCACCGACAGTGCAAACAGCGAGCGGACCGCGAGATCGACATCGTCATCGGGGGCGTGGCGGCCAAGGCCGGAGAGCAGGTAGTTTTCGGCAACGCGGAACTGCGCATCCTCACGCAGCTTCTCGCGGCTGTGCTCGGGCGCGCCGTCGAAGAAATGCGCAGGTCCCTTGGCGAAATTGGTGGCATCGACCCACCGCGCGCCGACCAGCGCCCAGTAGACATGGTGCTCGATCATGCGTTCGAACGCCCAGGCTTGCGCGCGCTCCTGCAAGGAGAGGCCGGCGTCGAAGTCGAAACCATAGCGGCGCTCGATATGCGCGCGGATGAAGGTGGAATCGGCCACGGCCTCGCCGCCATCGTCGATGAACGGCAATTGTCCCTTCGGCGAAGCCGGTGGCATCGCGCGCTCCTTCCTGTAGGGCAGCCCCGCCATCTTGAGCTGCACCTCGGTCTTGGTGACGAAAGGGCTGATTTCCGGCAGGCCGAAGCCGGTACCAAAGCCGTAAAGCGTGATCATGAGAGCTCTCCTGGACCTACCAAAAAAGTTGACGGAACCTAGCGCCGGGCTGCTGCCACCATGGTGGCAGCAGCCGTGATATCTTCTGCGAAACGGGCCCCCCGAAAGGCGCGGCTCATGACATGGCGGGCCAGCGCATCCGCAGCCTGGATCAGCGAGCGTGTCAGCATGGTCGCAAGCGCAATGCGGAGATCGACGATCGTGAGATCGAGAAATGCGAGACGGCTGAAGGCCCAGGCATACAGCGAGGCATGCAACGGAGTCTGGATCCGCCACCACGGACCGCCCGGACCGAAATGGGTTGGAATGATCATGGACAAATCCTCTTCAGTCGATGTGTTGTCTCGGTATAGAACTCCCCTGCTGCCAACATCCTGTCAGCAGCCACGCGCCATTTTCTGATCTGCCTACGATGAGAGAATTGTCATGAGACGCGCCGACCGGCTGTTTCAGATCATCCAGGTGCTGAGACGCACCCGTAAGCCGCTGACGGCCGACGCGATCGCGGCCGAGCTCGAGACCTCGAAGCGAACGATCTATCGCGACATCGCGACGTTGATTGGCCAGCGCGTGCCGATCCGCGGCGAGGCCGGCATGGGCTACATCCTGGAGAAGGGTTTCGACCTGCCACCCTTGATGCTGACGCCCGACGAGATCGAGGCGGCGGTGCTGGGCGCACAATGGGTCGCTGGACACGCCGATTCGACGCTGGCACGTGCGGCGGAAGATTTGATGGCCAAGATCGCCGACACCGTACCCGAGCGGCTGCGTCCGTTCGTCCTGGAGCCGGCGAGCCGCGCGCGGCCGAGCTGGAACCGGGAGCCGGACCGCCTCGACATGGCGCGCACGCGCGCCCAGATCCACGAAGGCAAGAAGATCATGCTGCGCTATCGCGACGAGCAGGGCCGCCCCAGCGAGCGCATGATCTGGCCGATCTCGGTCGGCTATCTCGAGGCAGTGCGCCTGCTCGCGGCCTGGTGCGAACTGCGCAGCGACTTCCGCAGCTTCCGCACCGATCGCGTCGTGGATGCGACCTATCTCGACGAACGATATCCTGAAAGGCGCGACGTGCTGCGCGCCAAGTGGCGGCAGAGCCTGGTCTGGGGACCGCCGAAAGACACTTGATGATGCAAGAACTCGATCTCTCGAGCCTTTGCCAGAGCTGCGGCGCCTGCTGCGGCTATTCGCAGAACTGGCCGCGCTTCTCGGTCGAGAGCGACGAGGAGCTGGCGTTGATCCCTTCGGGCTTCGTCAACGCGCGCCAATCCGGCATGCGCTGCGAGGGTGATCGTTGTTCGGCGTTGCAGGGAGAGATCGGCAAGGCAACGGCGTGCGGCGTCTATGCGGTGCGGCCGGAGGTGTGCCGCACCTGCATGCCGGGCGATGCCGAATGCGCAATGGCGCGGCGGAAGTTTGGACTGCCGACGATAGAAACCGCTTAGGCGAGGACGGCTTCGCCGATCTCGTCGTCGATCTCGTCGTCCAGCGGTGCGAGCACCGAGAGCGGCTTGGTCGACAGCGTGATCGGCTTGCGGCCACCCGACAGAGACGGGGACGATTTGGCCGAACCCTCGCGCGAGAGCGCATAGAGCGTCGAGCCGACACGGCCGCCATTCTCGATCAGATCGCGCTCGCTGCAGCTGCCCGCGATCGCGACCGCCAGCGAATGAAGGTGGCTGCGGCGATAGCAGAACAGCGCCAGCCTGGCGCGCGCGTCAGGGGAAACACTCTCAACCAGCCTCGGCAGGCCACTCTCGCTGGCGCGGTACATCTCGCCAAGGAGTTCGTCGCGAACCGGGCAGAAATCGCTTTCATAAGCGTCGCGGCTTGAAAACATTGCAGTTCTCCCTCGTATCGGGAAGATGCCGCGTAATTCTCTAATGAAAGGTTAACCACCCTGGGCGGTAGTCACCCGGTGTCCTTGCCTTATGCCGCGAATCGGAACGGCCCCTAGCCGGGTTGAATACGGGAGCGGTGGCCGCCCTGCGGCCATGTTTCCGGACGCGCGCCTCTGGCAGGGTCTCAGTTCGCCGCCATGAAGATGGAGAGGCCGAAGCCCGTCAGGTGATGCAGCGCCTGGTCGACGCCGATCAGGGTCCAGAACCAGGGGTGCTCCTGGTTGACGCCGAAGTTGGCAGAGACCAGCCCCTTGGCGCGATCGACCGTGATGTGAATGACGAAATCGATCAGTGCCACGAACCAGAATTTCGGCGCAACGATCAGGATCAGCGGCAGCGCAACCGCAAGGTGTATCAGGCAATGCACCAGAAGCGGCAACGCCCAGCCGTGCTTCTGGTCCTTGCCATGCGCCATCCAGGCGGTCTGCAGCACGAAATCTGCAATGATGTGCTTGAAGGTGAGCAGCAACATCCAGCCAATGAGCGCTTCGACCGGAACCGCTGATGACAGGGGTGGAAACGACAAAGCCGACGCCCTCGTTGAATCGAAAAGGAAAAATGGAGCGTTCAGCGCAACTTCTTCTTGGTCCGACAGATCATCGGGACTGCTGATTTATGACATTTCCCGCGACGGAATGCAGCCGGGGGGAACTGGAAAATCGCCAAGTGTGGCTAAACGGTGATAGCATTATCCAACGCCAAGCATCTGAGTAGTTACCTTCAGCGCCGAATTTGCCTTCTCTTGCTGGAGAGCTATCATCCCCAGGTAGAGGATTATCGTTCTTTTTTCAGAAGCTTACGAATTTTAGCGCGCCGCGGGCGATCGCCGTGGCAGCCCGCAATTCCAGGAATAAGGCCGGAGTGCTGCCATGGGTTCTGAAGGCCCAACCTCGTCGACCGAGCTCCCGCCACCCAGGCGTCCCAAGGTGATCAAGACCAACCAGCAGCAGGTCCTGCTCTATGTCGTGCTGACCCTGCTGCTGTCGCTGGCGACCGTCTGGGCCGGCCGCGCTTGGCTGCACAATTCGGAGACGCTGACCTTTGCCGTCGGCGTGCCCAGCAGCGACGAAGCGCTGTTCGCCAACAAGCTCGCCACGCTGCTGAAGAACAATGCCTCACGCTTCCGGATCAAAATCGTCAACAATCCCGACAGCGCCAAGGCGCTCGCACAGTTCGATCGCAGGCAGGCCGACCTTGCCGTCCTGCGCACCGACGCCAAGGTGCCGCTGCGGGCGCGCACATTGGCGATCCTCGAGCACGATCTCGTGCTGCTGCTCGGCCCCGGCAACAGGAAGATCAAATCGCTCGCGGAGCTCAAGAAGAAGAAGGTCGCGGTTCTCGCCGAGAACGATGCCTCGCTCGCCTTCGTCCGCAGCATCCTCGACATCCCCGCCGATAGTCCTGACGCGGCGAAGATCCAGATGGCTCCGCAGGGCGCGACGCTGGACAAGCTATTCGCGCCAACCAACGGCTTCAGCGCAGTGATCGCCATCGTTCACGCCTCCAAAGCCGTGCGCGACAAGGCCTACGAGCAGGTCGCCAAGCGGGGCGGCTTCACGCTGAATGCGATCGACGAAGCCAAGGCGTTGACGCGCAAATTCCCCGGCATATCCGACGAGACCCTGACGGCAGGCACACTGTCCGCATCGCCCGAGATTCCCGACGACGATCTCGACACGATCGGGCTCGAATGGCTGCTGGTTGCGCAATCCAGGATGTCGGCCACCACCGCCGGCGATATCGCGCGTATCGTCTACGAGAACAAGTCCGCGCTCGGGCTCGACAATGGTTTTGCGACCCACATCGAGCCGGCCTCCGTCGAGAAGGACGCTTACGTGATGGCGCATCAGGGCGCAGCCGACTACATCAACGACGACACCAAGTCGTTCATGGATAAGTACAGCGACTTGATGTATCTGGGCGCCGCGGCGCTTAGCGTCATCGGCTCGATCTTCGCTGCGATCTACGCCAAGATCACCCGCATCGCGCCGGAGAAGGCGAGCGAACTCTCCACCGCCATCCTCGACATCGGCGAACGCATCGAGCATGCCCATTCGCTGGATCAGCTCGAATGCCTTCAGGACGAGCTCGAAAGCATTCTGCGGGGCGCTGTGATCGGCTTGCGCGACGGCACGATCAGTAGCGACGGGCTCGATACCTTCAAGCTGGGCTACGAGTTCGTCCGTGACGAAATCGGCATGCGCCGCGACTATCTGAAGCGTCACGCCGGCGAGATCGAGAGGGCGGCGGGCGAGGCCGCCGCGCCCCCGCACGACGACAGCAATGTCGTGGTGGTGAAGACGGTTCAGAGTGCCTGACGTATCGATCGTGCCCGGGCCACCCGAGGCATCTCCCTGGCGCCTCGCCGCTTCCCGGTCATGGAACAGTTTGCCCTCTGCAACCGTTGGTTACGGTCACAACCGGTGAACGCACCATGCGTATGCTCCTTCTCATCATCTTGCTGGGAATGCTGGTTGCGGTCGGCTACTTCGCCTATTCGGCCATGACCGTCGAAGGCGATCCGATCCCGACAGAAGGTTATGTGGCACTGGCGCTCGGGGCGGGGTTCTCCGTGGTCGTCGGCGTCGGTCTGATGACGCTGCTGTTCCTCAGCAGCCGCCGAGGCTATGACGAACCTCCACATTTCAAGTAGCGGCCAGGCCGGCACCAGCCGGCCCCGCCGCAGCGGGCATCTGCGCCCCGTCCCTGGGGCGAATGGTGCGGCTGCAAGCCCCGTCGTTGACGGCTCCGGTGCGGGCGGGCACTTTGGCGCCGAAGTCCCAGCCCGGGACCGCAGGCATCAAGACCGAGCCACCATCCCGCATGTCCAAGCCGATGTTCCCCGCTCTGGCCCAGTTCGTGGCCGCGACCGCCGGCCGCAACATGACCAAGGCGGCCTATGTGGCGGTGACCGTCGGTGTCCTCAGCATGGTGTTGTTGACGGTCGATCAGGCCTACCAGACGGCTCACCGCTGGGTGGATGTCCTGCTTTGGATCTGCCTGGGCTATTTCATATTCGAATGGCTGGTCCGGCTCCGGCACATGACGCGGCAGAGGCGGCTGGCGCTCTACATGTCCTCCTCGGCCGGGCTGGTCGACGCATTGGGGGCGCTGGCCGTGCCGGTCGCGCTGATCCTCGGCGCCGAGCCCGGAACGGCCTGGCTGCTGAGCGTGCTGTGGGTCTTGAAGGTGGTGCCGGGCATTCCCGGCCTGCGCCAACTCCGCCGGGTGCTCGTGCTAGAATCAGGCCCGCTGGTCAGCGTGCTCGTGATCTTCCTGATGGTGGTCTTCCTCGCCTCCGTCGCCGAGTATTTCCTGGAGCGGGACGTGCAACCTCAGACATTCGGCAGCGTCCCGGCCGCGCTGTGGTGGGCGGTCGTTACGCTGACCACCACAGGTTATGGCGACGTCGTGCCGATCACGCCGTTTGGGCGCATGGTGGCGGCTTTGGTGATGATCTCCGGCCTCGGCGTGTTCGGTCTCTGGACCGGTATTCTGGCAACCGGGTTCGCGGCGGAAACGCGGCGCGACAATTTCCTCAAGACCTGGGAGGCCGTCAGCAAGGTCCCGTTCTTCGCTGCGCTAGGACCGGCGGCCATTGCCGATGTCACCCACATGCTGCGCACGATGGACCTGCCGGCGCGCACCATGATCATCCGCAAGGGTACGCAGGGCGACTGCATGTATTTCATCGCTGCCGGCGCGGTCGAGGTCGACCTGCCCGGCAAGAAGGTCCAGCTCGGCGAAGGCGCCTTCTTCGGCGAGATGGCACTGCTCGGCAACAACATGAGGGGGGCCAATGTTTCGACCACGAAGGTGTCGCGGCTGCTGGTCCTCGACCTCGTCGATTTCCGCGTGCTGATGGCGCGGCACCCTGATTTGGCCCAGACCATCGACGCCGAGGCGAAACGTCGCGCGCTCGAGAACAAGTAAGTGGAGACAAGAATGTCGGACACAGCCGACGCGGCAAGCCCCCCAGTACTGGAAATCAATGGCGCCCGCGCGACCATCCGCCTGAACCGGCCAAAGCATCTCAACCGCCTTCAGGCGGAAGATCTCGGCGAGCTGGTCAAGCTGTTCGACCGGGTCGAGGCTGATCCCGACATCCGCGCGCTGGTGCTGACCGGAACGGGGCGCGCATTCTCGGCGGGCTATGACCTCAACTCCGTCGCCGAGCGGGCGGTGAGCGCCACCGAGCAGCAGAGCGCAGGCTCGGCCTTCGAGATCGTCGTCAACCGTCTGGAGGATCTCGGCGTGCCGACGATCTGCCGGCTCAATGGCGGCGTCTATGGCGGCTCGACCGACCTCGCGCTCGCTTGCGATTTCCGCATCGGCGTCGACACCGCCGAGATGTTCATGCCGGCGGCGCGGCTCGGGCTGCATTATTACAGGAGCGGCATCCAACGCTATGTGACGCGGCTCGGCGTGGATAACGCAAAAAGGCTGTTTCTCACCGCGCAGAAGATCAGCGCCCCGGAGATGCTGCGGATCGGCTATCTGACCGCCATGGTGCCGGAGGAGACACTCGATGAGGAGGTCGACAGGCTCGCCAGCATCCTCGCCGGCAATGCGCCCATCGCGATGCGCGGCATGAAACGCGCGATCAACGAGTTCGCCCGCGGCGAGCTGGATGCGCGAGCTGCCGACCAACGCCACCGCGACAGCATGCGCGGCGACGAGATCAAGGAAGGCATCAAGGCGTTTGCCGAGAAGCGGGCACCGCGGTTTTGAAGCTCACTTCCGCTTCGACCGCATCGCGCGCGTTTGCGTGAGCTTTGAATCCTGCGACAGGACCTGATAGCGATCGCTGTCGACTGCGTAGATCGCGATACGGCCTTCGCCGTCAGCGTGCACACCCCAACCGTAGCGCTTGCCGAGGCCTGAGGCACGCATGCAGGCCTGTCCGCGCGAGAAGAAGGCAGCGCGTGCCGCGTTCTTTTCCGAACTGGTCGCCTTGGCTCCAAGTTCACGCCCTTGCGCTGAGGTCGCGAAGACGACGTCGTCGGACGTGTACCTGTAAGGTGCATTCGCGATCATCGCATATTGCAATCCGGCCACCGTCGGCCGCCCTGCCCGCGGCGGAGGCTCCTCGCCGGAGCGAGCCGGACAGTCCTCGGCAATCTGGATGAACGTATCGAAACAATTGGTCGTATGGATCGGCTTGATCATGTGAGGTTCGGCCCTTCATCCTCCCGCGGCCGCGGCATGCTGCGTCGCCATCTCCTCGTCCGCCGCAGTGATGCGCTGGAACGCCGGCCGCGAGGTGATGCGCTCGGCGTAGCGAACGAAGACGTCCTTTTTAGGCACGATGCCGAACATCATGGTCCAACTGAACGCAACCCCCCACAGGATATCGGCAGCGGTCATGCGCTCGCCGAGCAGATACGGTCCCTTCGACAGCTGCGCCTCGAGCGCGCCCAGCATGGTGTCGTAATCCGCATAAGGCGACTGCGTGATCGGTGCCGGCTCGCGCTGCATGAACTTGTCGATCAGGGCCGGCTCGAAGGAGGAGCCATAATAGGCGATCCAGCGCAGGTATGGACCGCGCAGTGGGTCGTCGAGCGCCGGGGTGAGCCCGGCCCGCGGAAACAGATCGGCCAGATAGATGAAGATGGCCACCTGCTCGGTCACCAGCGCCTCGCCGTGCCTGACGGCCGGTACCTTGCCAAGCGGATTGATGGAGAGATAGGCCGGCTGCCGCTGCTCGCCGGCCTTCATGTTGAGGACGTGGAGATCATAGGGCGCGCCCAGCTCCTCCAGCAGCACCCGCGTGCCGGTGGCCCGGCTCTGCGGCGAGTAATACAAGGTGATGCGGTTCGGATCGGTCATGGCGGGTCTCCCTCGGGCCGGCTGCGATGGCCCATGTTGTAGCCGACAATACCTGACATCCTGTGTCAGGTATGATCTAAGAAGTCATGCGCGCGAGCCGGATGCTGTCGATCCTCACCACCCTCCAGGCCAGGGGGCAGGTCACTGCGCCCGAGCTTGCAGAGGCCTGCGAGGTTTCGGTGCGCACGATCTATCGCGACATCGATGCACTCGCGGCCTCCGGCGTTCCAGTTTACGCCGACCGCGGTGCGGAGGGTGGCTATCGCCTGCTCGATGGCTATCGCGTGCGCTTGAACGGACTGTCTCCGAGCGAGGCGGGTGCGCTATTTCTCGCAGGGCTCCCCGGCCCCGCGGCGGCGCTGGGGCTTGATGCGGCGATGATCGCCGCGCAGAACAAGCTGATGGCGGCGCTGCCTGCGAATCTGCGCGAAGACGCCGGACGCATGCAGGAGCGCTTCCATCTGGATGCGCCGGGCTGGTTCGGCGAGGCGGAGCAACCGAAACATCTGCGCACGATTGCCGGCGCGACTCTGCGCGAGACGTTCATCAGGATCCGCTACCAGAGCTGGCGGGCCGAGAAGCGGCGCCGTGTCGCCCCGCTCGGCCTCGTGCTGAAGGGCGGCGGCTGGTACCTCGCAGGGCAAGTCGACGGCAACGTGCGCACTTATCGCGTCGCGCGCGTGCTGGACTGCACGGCGCTCGACGAGCGCTTCGATCGTCCCACCGGTTTCGATCTCGCCGCTTATTGGCAGGATGCGACATTGCGGCTGGAGGCCGAGATGCATCCTGACGTCGCGGTCGTGCGGCTATCGCCGCTGGGCGTGAAGTTGCTCGACGCATTGAGCCAGCCGTATGTCAGGACACGCACGCAGATCGAAGAGGCCAAAGACGCAGACGGCTGGCGCATCGCCAGAGTGCCGACCGGCAAGACCTCATGGCACGCCGCCGCCGAGTTGCTACGGCTTGGAGCCGAAGCCGAAGTGCTCGAACCCGCACACCTCCGCGAGAAAATGGCCGAGATGACGCAGGCGATGGCCCTGCGCTATCGCGCGGCGCGAAAAGCCTGACGGCGGCGCATTTCGCCCTCGCTCACGAAACAATCCTGAAACACGATTCTCCCTCTGGCGCATGAACGCATTCACGCGTCGGTTCGACCGAGGAGCAGGGACACAACAACGGCTTTGTGCCACACTGGAGAATGAAGATGCTTTGTAAGCTTGCTCTTGGTCTGATCGCCGCCGGTTCGCTCGGCGCTGCTGCTCTCGCGCCCACCGCCGCTTCGGCTCACGGCTTCCACCACTATTGGGGTCCCGGCTGGGGCTTTGGCGGGGTGTACGTCAACACCGGCATCAACAATTGCTACCAGGAGCGCGTCGTCCAGACCCGCCACGGCCTGCGTGTGCGCGTCGTGAACGTCTGCGGTTACGGGATCTACTGAATCCGCGCGTTGCTCGACCTGATCCCGACCGCTCCGCGGTCGGGATTCGTCGTCTCAGCTCGCGAGGGCTGTCGGCGTTGTGGACGCTAACCCTTCGTCCGCACTTGAATTGCGCTGCGATATCCATCGCTCGGCGCGCGAACGCCGCAGCGAAGGTGCAAAGAAGAAGCCCTGGGCGACGTCGCAGCCGATCCGACGTATGATCTCGAGCGCCTCAGGACTTTCGACACCTTCTGCCACGACCTTCATGTTGAACGCCTTCGCCAGTGCGACGGAAGCGTCGACGATCTTCATCATGTCCTCGTCGGATTCACAGCCCTTGACGAAGGACTGATCGATCTTCAGCTCGCTGAACGGCAGCCGCGCCAATGCCGTAAGAGACGAATAGCCGGTACCGAAATCATCTATTGCCGTGCCGATCTTCTTGATCCGCAGCCGCACCAGAATGTCGTTGGCACGATCGACATCCGCCATCGCAGTCGTCTCGGTAATCTCCACCATCAGCGCTGACGGGGGGACGTTCTCGCAGCGCAGGATCTCCTCGATCCGCTCGGGCAAAGTCAGGTCCGACAAGAGGGAGCCGGAGATGTTGACCGCGATGGTGAAGCCCGGATTGCGCTCGATCAGCTTGCGGCCCTGTGACATCGCCGACGACAGGATACAGTCGGTCACCTCGCGCATCAGGTCTGCTTGCTCCGCGATCGGGATGAAGATTGACGGCGGCACCATGCCGTACTCTGCGGTACGCCAGCGCGCGAGCGCCTCGGCGCCGACGACCTTTCCGGTCTGGAGCGCGATCTTCGGCTGAAATTCGACGAAGAACTCGTTCTTGGCGAGGCCAAGCACAATCCTCTCCGGCGTGATCTGGTGTGAAGGCGAAGCGGATTTCGCAGCCGGCGGCAACTGCTGCGGTAATTCCAGAGCGCTGCGCAGGCGATTGAGGTCCAGCGGCTTGGTCAGGCAGCCGCCGATCGACAGCTTGAGGCCATTTGCGACCCGGCGCGTCGCCTTCATGATGCTATCGTCGCAGCCGCTGATGACCACGATCGACATCGCCTGGAGATTTTTCTCGGCGACGAAGCGCAGCAGCTCAACCCCATCCCGCTCGCCAAGCGACAAGTCGAGCGCCATGATCTGGAAGGTTTCGCGCAGCAGAAGGTCGGTTGCTGCGTCAAAGGACGGGGCAACCACCGTGTCGTAGCCGAGCTTCGCACCGATCTTGCTAATCAAGACCCGTTGCACCAGATCGTCGTCGACCACCAGAAGACGTCTTCTTGTCGCGCTCATTGCCAATCTCTCCTGACGTCCGCGGCCTTGATGCGCGGAGAGTTAGAATGACCGGCTCACCTCGTCGTGAATACAAGACTGCTAAAACTTTCTCGATCCGCAAGAATTCGTTAATTACGTTTCGGCTGCGAACAACACGTTGACTTCAATAGAGATTTTTGCGCGGCCGGGGCGTGCGGCGATTGAGCGATCCGGCGATCGTCGCGCGCGATGAACAGATCGTAAAGCTTGCTGTCGGAAGCCGGCAAACGCATGACAGGCTTCAAGAAGCCGCTACCCTGGCAACGGTCGCGAGCCACTCTTCCAATGCCGGCGAAACCAGGCCCAGGTCTCGCGCGTCGTCCTGAGATAGCCGCGGCCGCGATAGACGATCTCGCCATCGACGATCTCGTTCAGTTTGGGCAATGCGTGAAACGGGATCGAAGGATAGGCGTGGTGCTCGACGTGGTAGGGCATGTTCCACGCAATCCATTTGACGAGCGCGCCGGTATAGGTGGTGCGGGTGTTCTGGAAGGCGCTGCGGGTGCGCTCGCATCCGGTATGCTCGGCATAGAGATAGGGCCGCAGGAAGAATTGTCCTGTTA
The DNA here is from genome assembly GCF_054967145.1 of Bradyrhizobium sp. UFLA06-24. NCBI lineage: Bacteria > Pseudomonadati > Pseudomonadota > Alphaproteobacteria > Hyphomicrobiales > Nitrobacteraceae > Bradyrhizobium > Bradyrhizobium sp. UFLA06-24. Next base: position 101,236 of record NZ_JADFUE010000018.1, on the reverse strand, counting down.
GCAGCGGCACGATCCAGATCCACAGCAGCAGCGCCGACGAAAGCCACAACGAGAGCGCGAACAGCAGCGTATAGAGCGCGACATAGGCTCGCGCCTCGGCAACGGTGGTGGCGCGCTTGTTATTAGGGATCCAGGGCACGACGACCTTGCCGGTGACGGCGTGACCGAGCATCAGCCACAGCCGGCCGGCAACCTGGACCAATCCGCTATAGGCGAGCGCGAGCTGCGCGTCGGATGCAGGCTTCACGCCGACGATCAGTTCCGGGTCCTTCTCCGGGTCCTGGGTGTAACGGTGATGGTCCCAGTGAAACAGGCAGTAATATTCGTAAGGCAACCCAATGATGAAGGCCGAGAGATAGCCGACCGTGAGGTTGAGGCTGCGGCTCCTGAAGGCGGTCTTGTGCGCGGTCTCATGCACCGCCATGAACAGGAAGGCGACGAGATAGCCTTGCACTGCCATCAGCGGCAGCGCCCAGATGATTCCGTAACGCGAAGACACCGTCCAGATCGACGCGCCGACCAGCGCGATCATTCCGTAGTGAGCAAGGCTCTGCGCCGCGCCCCTGAGATTGGAGCGCACTGAGAGCTCGCGCAGCATGGCCGGGCTCAGCGGCTTCAGGCGATGGCCGGGCTCCGAAATAGTCGCATCTGTCATCAGCGGATACCTGTCTTACTTGGCGAGAAGCGCTGCGATCTCAGCCTTGAGAAAGGCCTTGTCACGCGGATTGCTGATGGGGTTGCCTGCGCGATGGCCGTGCGGCGACGGGATCGGGTGCAGCACAGCCGATTTCGCGTTGACGAGTCTTGCAAGCTCATCCTCATTGTCGCGAACGTCGAAATAGCGATCGGTCGCGCCCGGCATCAGCAGCATGTGAGCCTTGATCGCTCCCAGCGCCCGGTCGAGATTGCCGCCGAAGGTCGTGCAGCGGCTGATGTCGCCGCGCTGCCAGATTCCGACCTGCGCCAGCAGATCATTGCCGTCGCGCCGGGCAAAGGTCGTGTCCCAGTTGCGGACGAGATAATCCTCCAGCGAAGTGAAGCCCGCCTCGCGCCAGAGCTCGTCGCGATAGAAGCCATGAGACATCGCCCAGCCGGCATAGACGCGGCCCATGGCGCGATAGCCGGCGACGGGCTTTTCGACGAAGCGGCCGTCGCGGAAGGCGGGATCGCCTGTCAGCGCAGCCTTCACACCCTCCAGAAAGACGTGATTGTAGGGCGCACAACGCGCACTGCCGCAGACCACCGCCGCACGCGCGACCATCTCTGGATGCAGCGCAGCCCAGTGATAGGCCTGCATGCCGCCCATCGACCAGCCATAGACCAGCGCGAGTTTTGTAACGCCGAAGCGCTCGGCCAGCAGCCGCTGCTGGACCGCAATCGCGTCGTGGTAGGTGAGCTCCGGAAACGGTGCCCCGCCGGAATTTGACGGTGAGGACGACAGGCCGTTGCCGAACAGGTTCGGGATGATGATGAAATAGTTGGTGGGGTCGAGCACGCCCTCGGGGCCGATCAGCCACTCAGTGTCGAAGTGCTGCGCGCTGAACGAGGTGGGATAGAGGATGACGTTGTCCTTGGCCGCATTCAGCGAGCCGTAGGTCTTGTAGGCGAGGTTCATCGCAGGGAAGACAGCGCCCGATTGCAGCGTGACGTCACCGGCTTCAAATATCTCGTAGTCGCGCTGCCCGGTCATGCGTCCAACTCCCGTTCACGGGCCCACCGCAACAGCAATGCATTGATCGTGCCGGACCGAAAAACGCATCGTTGCGCCGCGCCTCAATAACTGTACTTATAGTACAATAATAGATCAAGGCAAACAGAATTCTGGCTGCCGCCCGGCTCAAGCGATGGCGGCGATGTATCGCTCCACTGATGAAGCGAAGGCCGCCTTGGCGCCTGAAGCAATGTTGCGCCCCCACCAGGCGCCGTAGATGCGGTCGAAGGCCAGCGGCTCGACGGCCGCAGCGATGCGCCGTACCGCGGCGGCATTGAGCGGCATGTAATTCGGATAAGAATACATGAAGCTGACGAACCTGCGGTCCATCGTCACCTGCGCGATGTCGCCGGTCAGCAGCGCGCCTTTGCCGTCGGCGCCGCGCGCATGGTGCAGCATGGTCGCGCCCGCGAAATGGCCGCCGGTATGCAGCAGCATGACATCGTCCGAGATGCGATGCTGATCGCCGCTCCAGTGCACGATCGAGGGATGCGGACGCGTCACCCATCGGCGGTCATCGGCATGAAGATACACCGGGACGCCGCCAAAGGCCTCACTCCAGTCCGCAAGCGCGCCATAATAATGCGGGTGCGAGATTGCGATCGCCGTCAACCCGCCGAGCGATCTGACATGCGCGACCGCCTCCGATGTCGCCAGCGGAATGCAATCCCACATCACCCATCCCGCGCCATCGCCAACCAGCAGCGCGCGCTGGCCGATGGCAAAGCTCGGCTCGAGCGCGATGCCCTTGAGGCCGAGATCGTCGCGCCAGACGAGGCGGTGACGCTCGGCGAGCGTCTCGCGCGCGAGGAAGGTCTGCCCTTTCCAATTCACGTATTGCCGCTCGTCCTCGCAGATCGGACAGGATGTGGGCGGCTTTCCGCTATCCGGGAATTGGGCGCCGCAGGTTTCGCAGGTCCAGAGAGGCATCGCTGTGATCCGAAAGATGGAGCTTGGTGTAAGAGGTGACATCCCAATCATCGAGCCGCAAGGGCCAAGGAACCATCGCGATTAACGCAGGTTACTTTCGGGTCCGCCCCGGCGCAAATCGCCGGTCCCGTCAGGCAGCTCGCATGAGATCACATGCGAACTGAAGCATCACATTTAGCGTATCGATGACATCGCGCCCCTCCCGCATCTGGCCTCTGTTCGCCGTCAACTTCTTCATGGCGGACATGCAGTCCGGTATCGGGCCGTTTGTCGGCGTGTTCCTCCAGGAGCGCGGATGGGCCACCGGTCTGATCGGCACCGCGCTGACGATCGGCAATGTCGCGGGCATGCTGGTCACGACGCCGATCGGAGGGTTCATCGATTCCAGCCGCAACAAGCGGCTGTGGGTCGTCATCCCCGGCATCTGCGTCGTGCTGGCATCCGCGATCATCCTGATCTCGCAGAATTTCTGGGCGGTGACGGTCTCCCAGATCGCGCAGTCGCTGGCGAGCGCGGCGATCGTTCCGGCGGTCACCGGCATCACACTGGGTATCGCCAAGCAAAAGGGCTTCAACGCGCTGAACGGGCGCAACCAGGCTTTCAACCACGCCGGCAACATGGTCGGCGCGGCACTGTCGGGCTATCTCGGCTATAAATTCGGCTATGTCGCCGTCTTCGTTCTGGCGGCCGTGTTCGGCGCCATCGCGATCGCTTGCGTATTGATGATACCAGCGAAAGCCATCGACGATCGCCAGGCTCGCGGCAGCAAGGAGGATGAGAGCAAGAACCCGCCGGATGCCATGTCCGTCCTTCTCAAGCACAAGCCTCTCCTGGTGCTGGCGCTTGCGCTCGCCCTTTTCCATCTCGGCAACGCAGCGATCGTCCCGCTTTATGGCCTTGCGGCGGTTGCGCAGGGCCAGGCGAATGGTCCGAGCTTCGTCGCGACCACCGTCGTCATTGCGCAAGGCGTCATGGTCGTGACCTCGTTGATCGCGATGAAGGCCGCAAGCAAGCGCAATTACTGGCCGGTGATCCTGGTGTCCTTCATGTTTCTGCCGATCCGAGGCGTGCTGGCGTTTTTCGTCACGGGATGGTGGGGCGTGGTGCCGATGCAGGTGCTCGACGGAATCGGCACCGGACTGCAGACGGTCGCCGTCCCCGGCATGGTCGCGCGGTCGCTCGACGGCACCGGCCGCATCAATCTCGGCCAGGGCGCTGTGATCACGGTGCAAGGTGTCGGCGCGAGCCTCAGTCCCGCACTCGGAGGCTGGATCGCGCAATGGATCGGCTACGGCCCGACTTTTTTGCTGCTCGGCGGCTTTGGCCTTGCGTCAACGGCGCTGTGGCTGGTCTTTGGGGCCCACGTGAAGAAGTACTGAGCGCGAGGAGAAAGACCCTTCACGTCTCAAAATTCTTCTGGATCGCCTTGTCGAGCGTCTCACCGCCGACGAAGCGCTGGCGCAGCTCGCGCTTGAGCAGCTTGCCGCTCGGGTTCTTCGGCAAGGCGTCGACGAAGATGACCCGTTTCGGCACCTTGAAATGTGCCATCTGACCGGCGCAATGCTTGATGACTGTATCTTCGTCGAGCGTTTCGCCGGCCTTGACCACGACGATCGCGGTGACCGCCTCGATCCAGCGCGGATCAGGCAAGCCGACGACGGCGACTTCCGAAACCCCGGGGATGCGATAGACCATCTCCTCGACCTCGCGGCTGGCGACATTCTCGCCGCCGGTCTTGATCATGTCCTTGACGCGATCGACCACCGTGATGTGACCCTCGTCATCGACGGTGGCGAGATCGCCGGAGTGAAACCAGCCGCCGGAAAACGCCGCCGCGGTTTTGACCGGATCATTGTAATAGCCGGAGAGCAGATGCGGCGAGCGGTGCACGATCTCGCCGACCTCACCGACCTTCACGTCTTCCATCGACGCGTTAACCACCCGCGTCTCCACGTTGAGCACGGGCTTGCCGGCCGAGCCGGCCTTGCGAAGCTGGTCCTCAGGCCGCAACACGGTCGCAAGCGGCGCGATCTCGGTCTGGCCGTAGAAGTTCCAGAATTTCACGGCGGGCAGGCGTCGCTGCAATTCAAGCAAGACTTCCACCGGCATGATCGAGGCGCCGTAATAGCCCTTCTGCAGGCTCGAGAGATCGGTCTTGTCGAAGTCAGGCGAACGCAGCATCGCGATCCAGATCGTCGGGGGCGCGAAGAAGGAGGTGATCTTGTGCGTCTGGATCAGGGCGAGGATGTTGTCGGCGGTCGGCTTGCCGGTGATGACGCCGGAGGCGCCGAGATAGATTTGCGGCCCCAAGAAGACATCGAGCTGGGCGCAATGATAGAGCGGCAGCGCGTGCAGGAATTTGTCGTCCACGCTCATGCCGCCGTCGACGATGCAGCTCACATATTGCCACATCACGGCTTCATGGGTCAGCATCGCCCCCTTGGGAAGGGATTCCGTGCCGCTGGTGTAGACGATCTGCGCAAGATCCCGGCTGTCGACCGACGCCTCCAGGTACGAGCTGTCAGAATGAAGCAGATCTTCGAAGGTGGAGAGACCGGCCGGCGCCGCCGCCGGATCCTCGCCCGGCAGCCAGATCATCTTCTCGACCGCGCAGTCCTTGGCGCTCGCCGCCTTCGCCGGCTCGACGAAATCGGGGCCGGTCGCGAGCAGCTTTGCCCCGGAGCTCTTCAGGATGAAGTTGATCTCGTCCGGATTGAGCATGAAGTTGATCGGCACCAGCACCGCGCCGATCCGCGCCACGGCGAAACGCAGCGCCGCGAAAGCATGTGAATTGCGCGACAGCACCGCGAGGCGGTCGCCCTTCTTGACGCCGAGCCCCAGCAGGCCGCGGCCGAGCCGGTTGCAGATCGCGTCCATTTCGGCAAAGCTCCAGCTCACGCTGCCGCAGCTCACCGCGAGCTTGTCAGGGTCGCGGCCAGCGGAGCGGCGCAGCAGATCGCCGATCGAATGCTCGCGCGCTTTTGCGATGGTGGCCGTGGTATCGCTCGACATTTCCATTCCCCCAAGGAATTTGACGCCGCGCGGCGTTCGACTTCCGCGCACTTTTCATGTTTGCGCAAACCGTAGTCGGCGCTGCGAGCCTCGTCAAATCGCAGCCACGTTGGCGTCATGACGCAAGAATTGTCGGCTCGACAAGGCACATTCGCGCGGGCGCAGCACCAGCCGACGAAGCCTTGGGCGCCGGATGATAACCTTCGCACCGGCCGAGGGACCTGCTTGCATTCGAGGCACGCGAGCTCATGACATTGCGCGGCACGGGAAAATGCACGCGTGCCTCCCGGAAAATTCTGCTTCGTTCTCTTTGCGGATGGCCGCTCTCTGCGCTAGGAATGGCGACAAGGGTGTAAAGCCCACGCCTGGATCAACAACAACGCCACAAGGTCCGGGAAGAAATCGGGGAGGCAGCGTGACTTTCGCGCGCCGACGGCCTTGGACCAACGCGTTCTCGACAGAAGCGCCGTGCACGCGCCTTCTGGAACGTCGCCGCGACTCCATTTGCGTGGAGAAGCTGCCGCTCGCGGCTGCAGGTCTCCGACCTGTTGTCGGCGCCGACCCTATGATCTCCAGCAAGCATAACCTGTCGGGCTTCGGCCGCTTCGCGAGCACCGCATTATCGCGCAGCCCGCGCATCAACAGACGCATGACCGTCGCACGCTCGCGGCCAAGGCGATTGGCGCCCCCATCGAACGCGGGAAGGACCAGACGATGAAGCGCTTTCGATTCAATCAGCAAGAGATCGTGTTCGCCGTCTTTGCGTTACTCTTTCTCGTCTTCTCGATCTTCCTGAATGGCTTCCTGACAGCGGAGAATATGCTGACGCTGCTTCAGAACGTGGCAGTGCTCGGCATCCTCGGCCTTGCCATGGCCATCGTCGTGATCGGCCGCGGTATCGATATCTCGCTGATCGCAGCGCTTGCCGTGCCGCCGGGGCTGGTGCTCCAGATGGTGCAGAACGGCCATTCGCTGCCATTTTCGCTGCTGATCGCCGTATTGCTCACGATTGCCTTCGGCCTCGTCAATGGCTGGCTGATCGCCTATGCCGAGGTCCCCTCGCTGTTTGCGACGCTGGCGACAGGCTTGCTGCTCGCCGGGCTGGGACAGGCAGCGCTGTTCCAGCTCGACGTGGTGCAATGGAGCGCGGGCATGAATGGCTTCGAGCGGCTCGGACAGGGCACTATTCTCGGCATTCCCACATCTATCGTGATGTTCGCGATTGCATGCATCGTGGTCGCCTTTCTGCTGCGCCAAACCCGCTGGGGCGCCTACATCTATGCGATCGGCGATAATCCTTACGCCGCGCGCGTCACCGGCATGCCCTCGCGCCCCATCATTGTGTTGCAATATGTGATTGCTGCATTGATCGGCTGCTTCGCGGGCCTCGTGATGGCCGCATCGGTCAATTCGATGCCGACCCGCGTCTTCAACTCGACGCTGATCTACGACGTGATCCTGGTGGTCGTGCTCGGCGGCATCGGCCTGTCAGGCGGCCGCGGCGGCGTGCTGAACGTCATCATCGGCACGCTGCTGATCGGCACCATGCTCAACGGCATGACCATCATGGACATTTCCTACGCCGGGCAAAATCTTATCAAAGGCGTGGTCCTGCTGCTCGCCGTCATCACGGACTCTTTCCTGAATCCGCGCAACGAAGAAACGGCACAGCAGGGCGATATCTGAATAACCACAACAACGACAATGACAACCAAGGAGGAAGCAATGAAGAATTCTGGCAAGCCGACCAGGGCGATCCTGGCCGCCCTGACAGTCACAGCGTTGACCGGACCGGCGCTGGCCCAGCAGGGCCTGGACGAGCCGTTCCAGAAACCCTTCAAGGAGGCGCTCGCCGGCAAGACCGTGGCCTATGTGCCCGTTGCCATGAACTTCGACCTGACCGAGGGCTGGTACGCCGGCTTGAAGAAGGAGCTCGAGCCGTTCGGCGTCAAGTTCGTGATCCGCGACGCCAACTGGAACACCAACGCCGGCGCCCAGGCCGTCACCTCGCTGATTTCCGAGAAACCGGCAGTGATGGTGGTCCATAATCCCGACGTGCAGACCTACGCGAAGCTGCTCCAGCGCGCCGAGAACGAAGGCATCTACGTCATCCAGATCAACATGGGCTCGGCCTATCGCAGTTCCGCCTTCGTCGGCGCCAATTGGATCGAGATCGGCGAGCGGGACACCGAAGCTGTGGTCAAAGCCTGCGAGGGCAAGTCGAACAAGATCGCGATCGTGCAAGGCGCGCTGTCGGCGGCGGCGAGCGCTTATACGCTGAAGGGCGTCGAGAACGTGCTCGCCAAGCATCCCGAGATCAAGGTGGTGTCGAGCCAGGCGGCCGATTGGGACGCGGCCAAAGCGAAAGCGATCACGCAGACCGTGCTGAAGCAGAACCCCGATCTCTGCGGCATCGTCGGTTTCTGGGACGGCATGGACATCGGCACCGCTGCCGCGGTGAAAGAAGCCGGCCTGACCGGAAAGGTGTTCCTTGCGACATCGGGCGGCGGCGAGCGTAAAGGCGCTTGCGAGCTGGTGAAGTCAGGCGCGTTCGACCTCAACATGAGCTACGACGTGCCGACCCAGGCCGCCCAGATGGCGGGTACGATCAAATGGCTGCTGTCCTCGGGCGCCAAGCCCGGCTCGATCAAGGGCTCGGAATACACCACGCTGATCCCGATCACCAAGGAGAACGCCGACAGCCAGATGTCATGCTGGAACCTGAGCGACCTCAAGAAATAGTCCGCGCTGACGCTCGTGGTCCCGGGATCAACACCCGGGACCACACACTCTCAGTCGTTTCCATGCCCTATTGGAATGCCGATGCGCGACACCATCACACGCCTGCGCTACCGCTACTGGCCCGATCATCTCCTCGGTGAAATCCTGTCCAAGCGATGGACCGAGACAGCCATCCCGGTCATCCTTCTCCTGATCGTCGGCTTCGCCTTCAGCCGGTCCATCGACAATTTCCTGTCGCCGGCGAGCCTTGCGGACACCGCGCGCCAGGCCGGAGAGATCGGCTTCATTGCGCTCGGGCTCGCGTTGGTGGTCATCGTCGGCGGCATCGATCTCTCTGTCGGGTCGATCTTTGCATTGACCGACTTCTGCGCCCTCTATTTGCTTGACGTCGCCGGCTGGCCGGTCCTGGCGGTGGTGGTCGCCACGCTGCTCTGCGGTGCCCTGCTCGGCGCCGTCAACGGCATCCTGGTAGGATATCTGCGACTGCGCGCCTTCATCACCACGCTGATCACCCTGATCATCTATCGCTCGGCTTACGACCTGCTGATCCAGCGCTACTCCAACGCGATCGCCTCGGCCTTTCCCGATATTCCATCCTGGGATTTCATCGGCGCCGGTTCTGTGCTCGGCATTCCCACCGTAGCGCTCGCCTATATCGTCATCGCCATCTTCGGTCATATCTTTATGACGCGGCTGCGGCCGGGCTGGCACATCACCGCGATCGGCGGCTCGCGCCGCTCGGCCTATAATTCGGGCATCCCCGTTCGCCGCACGATCGCGCTCTGCTACGTCGCGAGCGGCGCACTGACCAGCATCGGCGCGTTGTTCTTCGCCTCCCGGCTCGGCACCGTCGGCGGCGATATTGGCGTTGGGCTCGAGGTGATCGTGCTGACTGCGACCGTGCTCGGCGGCATCACGCTCGGTGGCGGCAAAGGTTCGGTTGCCAAATCGGCGGTCGGCGTGCTGATCGTGCTCCTGATCACGAACGGTCTGACGACGATGAACGCCCGCGGCGGCGTCAACCGCATGGCGCTCGCCGGCATCCTCCTCGTCGCCGCGATGGTCGACATCCGTTGGCAGAAGAACCGCACGCGTATCATCAGCAAGGTCTACGTCGCGCCGACCTATCACGAGCTGCCGCCACCGCCATCGACCGAGATCGGACAAGGCGGCCCGTTCGAGCAGAATGACAAGCTGCGTGACGTCGAGGCAATCGGTCTCGGCCGTATCGAGGCGCCGGAGGATGTCATCCTAGACCGCCACGACAATCTCTATGCCGGCTCACGCCACGGCGACATCATGCGCTTCCTGGCACCCGATTACAAAGAAATGGAGGTGTTCGCCCATATCGGCGGCCAGCCGCTCGGCATGGCTTTCGACCGCGACGACAATCTCTACGTCTGCATCGGCGGCATGGGGCTCTATCGCATCACGCCCGACGGCACGGTGGAAAAGGCGACCGACGAAACCAACCGCAGCATGCGTTCGGTCAACGACGACAGCCGGCTGCGGCTCGCCGACGACCTCGACATCACCGATGACGGACTGATCTTCTTCTCCGAGGCAACGGTCCGCTACGAGATGGACGAATGGCCGATCGACGGCTTGGAGGCGCGCGGCAACGGCCGCATCATCTGCTACGATACCAAGACCGGCACGACGCGCACCGAGCTGCGCGGCCTCAAATTTCCCAACGGGATCTGCGTGGCCAGCGACGGCCAGTCGATCCTGTTCGCCGAAACCTTCGGCTGCTCGATCAAGCGCTATTGGTTCGCGGGGCCGAAGAAGGGCCAAGTCGAAGTCGTGATGGACAATCTGCCTGGATACCCCGACAACATCAACCTCGCCTCAGACGGCAATTACTGGCTCGCGCTGGTCGGCATGCGTAGCCCCTCGCTCGATCTCGCCTGGAAGATGCCGGGCTTTCGCCGCCGCATGGCTAAGCGCGTGCCGGTCGACGAATGGCTGTTCCCCAACATCAACACCGGCTGCGTGGTCAAGTTCAACGAGCAGGGCAAGATCGTCGAGTCGTTCTGGGACCTGCACGGCGAAAATCATCCGATGATCACCTCGATGCGCGAGCATCGCGGCTACCTCTATCTCGGCGGCATCCTCAATAACCGCATCGGTCGCTACAAGCTCGAAAATGCCGATCCGAACTTCGTCCAATATGACAAAAGGTGGGGGAAGCAGTCGTGATCGCCGCCGTCAGGGACTTCGCCAACCGTTTTCTCGGGCGCGGCGAGGCCACCATTACCGTGCCGTCCTTCGACGGCGCATTGAAGCCCAACCAGAAACTGGAAGCGGCCGAGACCTTGCTGACATGCGAGGCTCCCGAAGACCTCGCCACCGATGGAAGCAGCCTCTTCATCGCCGACGGGCGGCGGTTGATGTGCCTGACAGGCGGCACCGCATCGGAGGTGCGCAGCTTCGAGCAACCGATCTCGGCACTCTGTAGCCTTCCCGGCGGCGGCCTTGCCGTCGCTCTCGGAGGGCGCGAGGTCCGCCTTTACGCCAGCCCCTCGACAGACCAGCCAAGCGCGACGTTCGCCGACGCCGCGTTCAACGCGATCAATGCGTTGGCGCTGGCGGACGACAAGACGCTGATCGCGACGGACGGCTCGATGACATCAGGTGTCGAGGATTGGGCGCGCGACCTGCTCGAGCTCAACCGGACCGGCCGCGTGTTCAAGCTTGATCCCCGCAACAAGACCGTGACGTGCCTGGCCCAGGGGCTCGGCTATGCCTTCGGCGCTTGCGCACACGGCAATTCCGTGCTGGTCAGCGAGAGCTGGCGTCATCGCCTCGTTCTCGTCGCGCCCGGCGCATCGCCAAAAACCGTGCTTGCTCACCTCCCTGTCTATCCGTCGCGGCTGTCGAAGGCTTCCGGTGGAGGCTACTGGCTCACCGCCTTCACCGCACGGACCCAACTCGTCGAGTTCGTGTTGCGCGAGCCGGGCTATAGGCGCCGCATGATGGCGGAGATCGATCCGGCGTATTGGGTTGCGCCGCGCCTGCGTTCCGGGCGTTCGTTCAAGGAGCCGATGCAGGGCGCGCACATCAAGACCATGGGCGTGATCAAACCGTGGGCGCCGCCGCGCTCCTACGGCCTCGTCATCCGTCTCGATACCGACGGCCAGCCGCTCTATTCGCTGCACAGCAGGGTCGACGGCATCAATCATGGCGTCGTCGCCGCCATGGAGCTCGGCGACGATCTCGTCCTGATCGCCAAAGGACCGGGCCGTGTCCTGCGATTGCCCCTTGCCGGCCTTGCCGAGGAGATCAGGACATGAGCGACATCGCACTCTCGCTGCGCAAGGCGACAAAGCTCTACGCCGGCGTGCCCGCCATCGACGGAGTCGACTTCGACCTCCGCCGCGGCGAGATCCATGCACTCGTCGGCGAGAACGGTGCCGGCAAGTCGACCCTCACCAAGGTCATGGCCGGCGTGGTGACGCTGACCTCGGGGAGCATGACGATCGACGGCGCCGAGGTCGCACCGAAGACGCCGCTGGAGGCGCGCAATCTCGGCATCGCCATGGTGTTCCAGGAGAACAGCCTGGTACCGACCATGACGGTCGCGCAAAACCTGTTTCTCGGACAGGAGAAGTTCTACAACCGCCTGCGCGGCATCTACATCGCCGCACAGCAATTCCTGCAATCGCTCAATTTCGACGTCACGCCGACCGCCACCGTCAGCGGCCTCGGTGCGGCCAAGAAGCAGATGGTGGAGATCGCGCGCGCGGTCCTGCACCGCGCCAAGGTCATCATCTTCGACGAGCCGACAGCGTCGCTGACGCCGGAAGAGAAGAGATACTTCTTCGACCTGGTCCGCGACCTCAAAAAGCGCGGCGTCTCGATCGTCTTCATCTCGCATGCCCTGGAAGAGGCTCTGCTGCTCGCCGACCGCATCACCGTGCTGCGGGACGGCAAACATGTCGTGACCGACGATGTCGGCAGGTTCGACCGCGCGGCGATCGTGCAGGCCATGGTCGGACGCGATCTCTCCAACACGCTCTATGGTGCACGAAAGAGCAGCGTGCGGCCGGCCGGCGCACGGGTGCTCACCGTGCAAAATTTGAAGATGGCGCCGATGGTGAAGAATAATTCGCTGTCGGTGTTCGCGGGGCAGATCACGGGTGTATTTGGCCTCGTCGGTGCGGGCCGTACGGAGACGTTCAAGATTGTTGCCGGCGTGCTCAAGCGCGACTTCTTCCATGGCGGCGAGATCCTGCTGCACGACCAGCCGGTGCGCTATCGGGTGCCGGCGCCTGCCGTCAAAGCCGGCATCGCCTATGTCACGGAGGATCGCAAGATCGAGGGGTTCTTCGAGACGGCCTCGATCGCGCGCAACATTTATCTTGGACTTCTGTCGAAGTTCCCGAGAGGCCGCGCGCTGCTATCGCGGCGGGAAGCGGATGCCGTCGGCAAGACCTGGATCGAGCGGCTCAAGGTTCGGGCCATCGGCGATCATGGCAAGGTCGTCGAGCTTTCCGGCGGCAATCAGCAGAAAGTGGTGATCGCGAAATCGCTGGTGCAGGAGCCTGATTTGATCATCTTCGACGAGCCGACCCGCGGCGTCGACGTCGGCGCCATCGTCGAGATCCACGAGTTGATCAATCGACTCGCTGACGAGGGCAAGGCGGTCGTGGTCATCTCGTCCTATCTGCCCGAGATCATGGCGCTCTCCGACCGCATCCTGGTCTCCCGCCAGGGCAAGGTCGTGGAGGAGTTCTCCGCGCTGGAGGCCACGGAGGAGAAGATCATGTATGCGGCAATTCACTAGATCTTGAATTCATACGGCATTACCGGTGCGCTCCAGGTCGATGAATTGCCTGAGCCTTGGGCAGCGGCGATAGCCGCTATCTGATCTGCATCAAGTTGCGCTGCAAAAATCGCTGCATGTTACGCAAGCCCTTCCGCACAGTCAGCGGTCAGGCGTCGTTTCGTAACATGTGGGCGCCGCCGCGCGGCGTTATGAACAAATGAACTTTGCACCGGGTCGCGTCCTCGCCGCGATCGCCATCGTCCTCGCGGGCGGCGGCTACTACTATTGGCAGCATCGCGATTCCAACCCACTGCCGCCGGGCTTCGCCCGCGGCAACGGCCGCATCGAGGCAGTCGAGATCGACATCGCCACCAAGACGCCGGGCCGGATCCGCGAGATCCTGGTCAACGAAGGGGATTTCGTCAGTGCGGGCCAGGTTCTGGCGCTCATGGACACCGAGCAGTTGCAGGCCCAGCGCCGGCAGGCCGAAGCGCAGCTCCAGCGCGCTACGATCAACGTCGAGACCGCAAAGAGCCTCGTCAACCAGCGCGAGGCCGAGCGCAAGGCTGCCGAGGCCGTGGTCGACCAGCGCGTCGCGCAGCTCGACACCACGAGCCGCAAGCTCGATCGCTCCGAGCAATTGATCAAGACGAGCGCGGTATCGCAGCAGGTGCTGGATGATGATCGCTCCGCCAATGCCACTGCGAAGGCCGCACTCGCCGCGGCTCAGGCCCAGGTGGCGGCATCGGAAGCCGCAATCAGCTCCTCGCGCGCCATGGTAATCGATGCCGGCGCCGCCGTCGACGCAGCGAAGGCTGCCATCGAAAGCATTAACGCTGACCTCAATGACAGCGTCTTGAAGGCGCCGCGCGAGGGCCGCGTGCAATATCGCGTGTCGCAGCCGGGCGAGGTGCTCGCGGCCGGCGGACGCGTCCTCAACATGGTCGATCTCGGCGACGTCTACATGACGTTCTTTCTGCCGACGGCCGATGCCGGACGGGTCGCCATTGGTACCGAGGTCCGCCTCGTGCTCGATGCCATCCCGCAATACGTGATTCCAGCCAAGGCCACCTTCGTCGCCGACGTCGCGCAATTCACGCCCAAGACGGTCGAGACCGAGGAGGAGCGCCAGAAGCTGATGTTCCGGATCAAGGCGCATATCGCGCCCGACCTTCTGCGTCAGCACATCGAACACGTGAAGACCGGCCTGCCCGGTATGGCCTATGTGCAGCTCGATCCAGCCGCGCAATGGCCCGACACCCTCAAGATCAAGCTGACCCGATGAATGCGACTGCCACAGCCGACGTCACGGCCGCCGCTGGCAGCGTCGTGCGCCTGGACGGTGTGGGCCTGAGCTACGGCAAAATCCGGGCACTCGACGCCATCACGCTCGACCTGCCATCCGGCTGCATGGTCGGCCTGATCGGCCCCGACGGCGTCGGCAAGTCGAGCCTGTTCGCGCTGATCGCCGGCGCACGTGAAATTCAGGAGGGGAGCATCCATGTGCTCGGCGGCGACATGGCGAGTTCGCGCCATCGCCGCAACGTATGCCCCGACATCGCCTACATGCCACAGGGACTCGGCAAGAACCTGTATCCGACGCTGTCCGTGTTCGAGAATATCGACTTCTTTGGCCGTCTTTTCGGACACGACAAGGCGGAGCGGAACAGGCGCATCGCTGGTCTTTTGCGCGACACGGGTCTCACGCCCTTCGCCGACCGGCCGGCGACGAAACTTTCCGGCGGAATGAAACAGAAGGTCGGCCTCTGCTGCGCCCTGATCCACGATCCGGAGTTGCTGATCCTGGACGAACCCACCACCGGCGTTGATCCCTTGTCGCGGCGCCAGTTTTGGGAATTGATCGCCTCGATCCGCAACGGCCGCCCCGGCATGAGCGTGATCGTCTCGACCGCCTATATGGAAGAGGCCGCGCAATTCGACTTCCTGATTGCGATGAACGCCGGCCGCGTGCTGGCGACGGGAACGCCCGCCGAACTCAAGGCGCAGACCGGCGCCGAGACACTAGATGAGGCGTTCATCCGCCTTCTGCCCGAGGCAGACCGCGGCAACCACACCAGCGTCGTTATCCCGCCCCGCTGCGAAGATCATGACGAGATCGCGATCGAGGCCGACCACCTGACCCGGCGGTTCAATGACTTCGTTGCCGTGGAGGACGTCAGCTTCCGCATCAGGAAAGGCGAGATCTTCGGTTTCCTCGGCTCGAACGGCTGCGGCAAGACCACGACCATGAAAATGCTCACCGGCCTATTGCCGGTGAGTGAGGGCAACGCACGACTTTTCGGTAAGCCAATCGATGCCGGCGACATGTCGATACGGCGGCGCATCGGCTACATGTCGCAGGGCTTTTCGCTCTATTCGGAGCTGACGGTCACGCAAAACCTCGATCTGCATGCGCGGCTGTTCGAGCTGCCGGAGGACGCCATTGCCGCACGCATCGAC
This sequence comes from Bradyrhizobium sp. UFLA06-24, assembly GCF_054967145.1. Lineage (NCBI taxonomy): Bacteria > Pseudomonadati > Pseudomonadota > Alphaproteobacteria > Hyphomicrobiales > Nitrobacteraceae > Bradyrhizobium > Bradyrhizobium sp. UFLA06-24. The sequence continues at coordinate 85,613 of NZ_JADFUE010000018.1, read as the reverse complement.
GAGATGATCGCAAGATTCGATCTTGCAGACGTCGCGGAATCCCTCCCCGACGCGCTGCCGCTCGGGCTGCGGCAACGTTTGTCGCTGGCGGTCGCCATGATCCATGCGCCCGACATCCTCATCCTCGACGAGCCCACTTCCGGGGTTGATCCCGTGGCCCGCGATCGCTTCTGGCAAATCCTCGCCGAGCTCTCGCGCAAGGACAACGTCACCATCTTCGTCTCCACGCATTTCATGAACGAGGCGGAGCGCTGCGACCGTATCTCGCTGATGCATGCGGGCCGGGTTCTGACATCGGACACGCCGGCGGCGATCGTCGCCGCACGCGGCGCTGCCACACTGGAGCAGGCCTTCATCGCCTGCCTCGAGGAGGCGATCGCCGACGATAGCGAGACGACTCGCCAGCCCGCCACCGTATCAGCCGAGACCAGGGCAACGACGGCGACCACGCCACGCAAACGCGGCGCGAGGTTCAACCTGACCCGCATGCTGGCCTATTCCCGGCGCGAGGCGCTCGAACTGCGGCGCGATCCGATCCGCGCCACGCTCGCGATTCTCGGCAGCGTGCTGCTGCTGTTCGTGCTCGGCTACGGCATCAGCATGGACGTCGAGAACCTGACCTTCGCCGTGCTTGACCGCGACGACAGTGCGATCAGCCGCGACTACAGCCTTCAGATCGCAGGCTCGCGCTACTTTACCGAGAAATCCGCGATCACCGACTACGCCGATCTCGACCGCCGCATGCGCGCAGGCCAGATCGGCCTTGCCATCGAACTGCCGCCCGGGTTCGGCCGCGACGTCAGCCGAGGCCGGCATGTCGAGATCGGCGCCTGGGTCGACGGCGCCAATCCCACCCGCGCCGAAACGCTGCGCTCCTATGCCCAGGCGATCCATGCGACCTGGCTGGCCCAGAAGGGCCGGGAGCTCTATGGCGAAGCCGCAATCGCCGGGTCCTACCAGCTCCAGCTGCGCTACCGCTACAATCCCGACGTCAGGAGCGTTGTCGCCATGGCGCCCGGAATCATCCCGTTGCTCCTGATCATGATTCCGGCAGTGCTCGCTGCGCTCGCGGTGGTGCGCGAGAAGGAGCTCGGCTCGATCGTCAATTTCTACGTGACGCCGGTGACGCGGCTGGAATTCCTGCTCGGCACGCAACTGCCCTACGTCGTGCTGGCGTTCGGAAACTTCCTTCTCCTGGTCGGGTTCGCGCTGACCGTCTTCGGCGTGCCTTTCACCGGCAGCTTTGCCACCTACGCGCTCGCCGCGCTGCTCTACGTCACAGCCACGACCGGCATGGGGCTGGTGATCTCGGCCTTCATGAAGAGCCAGATCGCGGCCCTGTTCGGCACGGTGCTGATCACACTGATTCCTGCGATCCAGTATTCCGGACTGATCGATCCGGTGTCGTCGCTCCAGGGACTCGGTGCGCTGATCGGACGAATCTATCCCACCACCTATTTCGTCACGATCTCGCGCGGCACCTTCTCCAAGGGCCTGTCGTTCGAAACGCTGCACAACGACCTGCTGGCGCTTGCCATCATGGTCCCGGTGCTGGTGACGGCCGGCGCAATGCTGCTGAAGAAACAGGCCCGCTGATCATGCGCATCGATAACGTGCTTCAACTCGGCATCAAGGAGCTGCGCGGCCTCGTCCGTGATCCGATGCTGCTCGTGCTCATCGTCTATTCCTTTACGCTGGCGGTCTACGCCGGCGCGAAGGCGTTGCCGGAAACCCTCAACCGCGCCGCGATCGCCATCGTCGACGAGGATCATTCGCCGGTCTCGACCCGCATCGGGATGGCATTCACCGCGCCGTATTTCTCCGAGCCGCGTCTGATCTCGCAATACGAAATGGACCGCAGGATGGATGCGGGGCTCGACACGTTCGCGCTCGACGTTCCGCCGGACTTCCAGCGCGACCTGCTGGCGCGAAAGTCGCCGGCGATCCAGCTCAATATCGATGCGACGCGCATCTCGCAGGCCTTCAACGGCGGCGGCTATGTCGAGCAGATCGTCGGCGCGGAAATCGCCGAATTCCTGGCCCGTACGCGCGATGCGCAGGCGCCGCCGATCGAGCTGGCACTGCGGGCACGCTTCAACCCGGAACTGACGAAGTCCTGGTTCGGCGCCATCGACCACGTGATCACCTCGATCACCATGCTCTCGATCATCCTGACCGGTGCGGCGCTGATCCGCGAGCGCGAGCACGGCACGATCGAGCATCTCCTGGTGATGCCGGTCACGCCGCTGGAGATCATGGTGAGCAAGGTCTGGTCGATGGGAGCGGTGGTGCTGGTCGCCTCCGCTTTGTCGATCGTGTTCGTGGTGAAGGGATGGCTGGCTGTGACCATCGACGGCTCGGTGGCGCTGTTCCTGCTCGGCGCGGCGCTGCAACTCTTCGCTACCACCAGCATGGGCATCTTTCTCGCAACCGTTGCCGGGTCGATGCCGCAGTTCGGGCTGCTGCTGATCATGATCCTGCTGCCGTTGCAGACCCTGTCCGGCAGCATGACGCCGCGGGAGAGCATGCCGCAATTCGTCCAGGACATCATGCTGGCGGCACCGAACACGCATTTCGTGATGCTCGCCCAGGCCATCCTGTTCCGCGGCGCCGGCCTCGAAGCCGTCTGGCCGCAGCTTCTCGCGCTCGGGCTGATCGGCGTCGTCTTCTTCCTGATCGCGCTACGGCGTTTCCGGGCCTTCCTGGCCTAGCCATAGCGGCGTTCAATGGTGCTCGTACATCAGATTGTCGAAGCGGCGCGATTGCCTTGCCGCCGGCGCAAGGGACTTGTCGTCACAGCGGCCGCCTCGAGCCAAAAAACCAAAACAACCCCATGCACAGTAGCTAAATCCTTGCAACATTTATGAAATTCACTCCGCCCGCCGGGCAGAAGCACACGCCGCCGCCGAGGGACGTCAGCCCGGCTGACCGCCGCCTGCGAGCAGGCCGTTCAGCATTGCCTCGGCCTTGCCGAGCAACGGACTGGCACCACTCCCGGAGGCGATCGCGATCGCGGCGCGCAGAGCGGCAAGGATGATCGTGCGGTTCTCCTCGCTCGATCGCGGCGTCACCACGGCCTCGCCGAACAGCGCCTCGGCCTCGAGGCCGGAAAAGCCCTGCTGGCGCGCGGTGTTGCGCGCCTCGCGCAGCATGTTCTGCGCCGCCTGGGCGTCGCCGAGCTGGTGGCTCGCCAGAGCCAGGTAGATCGAGGAGCGCAGCACCGCCGAGGTATAGCCGACCGCCCTCGCCTCCTCGCGCGCTTCAGTCAGCATGCGGCGGGCCCGGTCGAACAGCCCCTGCTCGAGATAGGCGATGCCGAGATGGCAGGCGAGGACCGGCACGAACAGCCGGATGCCGTGTTTCTGCGCCAGCACAAACCCCTCTTCGAGGACCGCGGCGGCCGCCGCCGGATCGCCCCGGCCAAGCTTCAGCCAGCCGCCGCTATAGGCGGCGGCAACGCGGTCATAGGGCCGACCGGTTTCCTCAGCGATCGCCGCGGCCTCGCGCTGAAGCTGCTCGGCGATATCGAACTCGCCCATGACGGTGTGGGTGATGCTGCCCATCATGCAGCAGAGAAGCAGGAGATATCTTGGGGTAGAGCCAAGCGGGGCACTGGCCTCCGGATCCATCAACCGGCCGCGGACGGTTTCCAGAATCTCTTCGGCGCTATGGTAGCGGCCGGCAAGGAAATAGGCCTGCCCCAGCCCATATTGGGCCAGATTGCTCCATCCCTGATCACGTTCCCCTCGCGACAGGTTCGCGACAGCCTCGCCGATCGCGACGGCCTCGGCCGGCGTTCCGTAGAAGTTCTGCGCACTCGCCCGGACAGTCATGGCCGCGATCTTGCGACCGAGGTCATCGATGGCATCGGCGCGCCGCTCGGCTTCATTTCCCAGCTCCAGCGCCCGAGCAACGTGACCGGACCACATAAACGCCATGCGCGCCTCCATCCGGAGATCGACGGCATCCGCCTCACGCGACCGGCTCGTCGGCGTCTTATCGAGCGAATTCATCGCGATGTCGAAATAGTCAGCCGCATCGGTATAGGCAGAGCGCACCAGGCATTTCCGTGCAGCACTCCTTCCGTGATCGAACGCTTTTCGCCAATCCTTCGCCTGGGTCGCATGGTAGCAAAGTCGCTCGGGTGTATCGCGCCAGCTTTCTTCGGCCTCGAAAGCTTCGATGATGCGTGCATTCAGGTTTTCACGAACCTTTTCGACCATCGAGTCGTAAGTCACTTGACGAACCATCTCGTGTCGGAATTCGAGAGAATCTTCCAGATCGGTATCGATACTGACCAGCAACTCGGCGCGATCGAGCGCGGAAAGACAATTTTTCAGCACCTCTTCGGGCAGCCCGGCAACCTTTGCCAGCATCGCTTCGGAAATGTTTCAATTCGGAGCCACCGATCCCGATGAAAACCCACATCACGACCCACGAAGAGACCGACCCGGGCGCGGATACGCATGAGATCCGGCTGGAGTGGGAGTACGAGGGAGACAGCAAGACACCCACGCTGCTCTATCTGACGATGGTCTGTCCGTACAAGCCGGCGCGCGATGCTCGCGCTCAGTCCGTAGAAGCCGGCGAGGCGCTGAGCCTGGGTTAGAGAGCGCACCATTTTCCGATCTGAACCGCGCGGGCCGGCGTTTGCTGGCTCGCGCTTTTTTGGCTCGGCGCACAGCGAACCGGTACTATGGCTGTGTGCCGCTCCTTCCACCACGGGCCTTTCCGGCTGGCCGCTCTCACGCGTGCTGAGCTGCATGCCAGCTCAGGCCGGTGTTGCTGGATGCTGTCCATGTGCCCTGCACCCCGCCGACAGCCCCTGGCCAGCTGACGGAGCTCCCGGCCGTTCCGTTCGCGAAGACGATCGCACCTGTGCTGCCCAGAACACCGTCGCCTCCAACAACCATCTCCAGTTGCTCGAGCGACAGGTCCATCGGTTCAGTGGCCTTGGTCATGATCTTCTCCATTGGACTCTTTCCGAAGGGCGCGGCGCGACAGGTCACGCCGGACGCCAACTCAGGCCGGATTTGCTCGATGCGGTCCACGTTCCCTCAACACCCCCGACGGCTCCCGGCCACGACACCGACGCTCCGTGGTTTGCTCCCACACCGAACTGGATGCTTCCGGTTTGCCCCATGACGCCGTCCCCGCCGGCGACGATCTCCAGGTCTTCGAGCGATAACTCGATCGCAGGTCTGCTGGTGCGCATGGTGGCTTCTCCATCCCGAAATCCAGTCGGTCCATCCGAACTGATGTCTTGGAAGATGGAGCAATCATCTGCAGCAGACCGTGACCCGGGTCACATGGAAGCCGGCAAGGACGCAAGCGGATGCTTTCCGCTTCAGAATGCTACGCGCTGCCCCGCGCACCCGCTGACGACGTTGGATGGACCGGACTGCGCGGGATAAAGGCGAGCCCGAGCAATTAGCCCTCCAAAATCGCGACCGCCCGCGTCCATCCGGCCGAGGCGCGCTCGATCTTCACGGGGAAGCATGACACCTTGAAGCCTGACGGCGGCAGCAGCTCGAGATTGTGCAGCTTCTCGAGATGGCAATAGCCGATATGGCGGCCGGCCTTGTGGCCTTCCCAGATCAGGCCGGCGTCCTTCGTCTCGGCATATTTCTTCGCGGTGTGGACGAACGGCGCGTCCCAGCTCCAGCCGTCGGTGCCGGTCAGGCGCACGCCGCGCTCGAGCAGGTACATGGTGGCTTCATAGCCCATGCCGCAGCCCGAGGTGACGTAGTCCTGCCGGCCGTATTTGGCGCCGGCGCTGGTGTTGACCACGACGATCTCGAGCGGCTTCAGCTCGTGGCCGATGCGCTTGAGCTCGGCCTCGACGTCCGCGGCCGTCGCGACATAGCCGTCCGGCAGATGGCGGAAGTCGAGCTTCACGCCTGGCTGAAAGCACCATTCCAGCGGCACCTCGTCGATGGTCCAGGACTGCTCGCCGCGGTTCATGGTCGGGTGGAAATGCCAGGGTGCGTCGAGATGGGTGCCGTTGTGGGTCGAGAGGCTGACCTGCTCCACCGCCCAGCCCTGTCCATCCGGCAGATCCTCGGCCTTCAGCCCGTCGAAGAACTGCAGCATGCGCGGCAGGCCCTGCTGGTGGTCGATATACTGGATGGTCGGATGATTGCCGGGCGGATCGGCCGGCACGTCGTTCTGGAGGGGAACGGAGATGTCGATCAGCTTGCTGGTCATGGCCCTTCCTGGGTGATTGTCTTTCGTTGGCGGCTCAGGCGTTGCTTCAGGCGTCTTTCCGCTCGATTGCGATGACCTGCAATGGACCAACGTTCATGCGTCCGGCGGCCCCAATTCACTCAGGAGAGCCGTTACGGTGGCACGCAGGGTGGGCAGCATTGACGTAACGATCTCCCATACTCGTCCGTCATCGACAACCGCATAGCCGTGGGTCAGGATGTTGCGAAAGCTCACGATCCTCCGCAGGTCGGGTACCCGATCAGCGATATCCGGCGCGTCCTTCGAGAGCCGGTTCAGCGCCTCGCCAATGACCTCGAACTGCCGCTCTACGGCCGATCGGATCAGCGGGCTCGCTCGATAACCTGAGGCATCAAGACCCGCGGTGAATTCGGCGATCGCCTGGCCGGCCTGCTGCACGTCCCATAGAAACGCACGCGGATCACGCGGCATAAATCAATTCTCTCGACCGGTTGATCGTTGCGCGCACATAGGGGTTCTTGAGGGCCGAAGCCTCGACGAGATCGACAGGACGTCCGAGAAGCCGTTCGAGCCCTTCGGCGAGCCCGAGAAACTGGTCGAGCGGCGGCATGCCACTGTTTTTGTCGAACTCGACGAGAAAATCCGCGTCGCTTCTCGCCGAATCGAAGTCGTCGCCGCGCGCTCCAGAGCCAAACAGTTCGAGCCGCACGACGCCATAACGATCACACAGGGCCCTTAGTGCGTCCCGATGCCTTTCGATTTCCGCGTGCATGCCCGTCTCCTGCCGGCCCCGTCAGAATACATGTTACAAATCATCCCACCAAAGCTTCGTTTGGGTGTTCTTCCTCCGTAAGGACATAGGGCTGAAGCCAGGACAGACCGGTTTCCTTCGTGCGGAGACAGAGCCCAAAACAAGAAAGCCGCCCGGAGGGCGGCTTTCTAGGACCTCGTAGACTGGCCTATTTGGTTGCGGGGATAGGATTTGAACCTATGACCTTCAGGTTATGAGCCTGACGAGCTACCGGGCTGCTCCACCCCGCGTTAAACCGTTGCGCGCCTTCGAGAAAATGCCGGGGACGATGGATTGAGGGCCGACGCTGTGCGCGTGGCTTTCTTCTCCCGTCCCGAAGGCTTCCCTGGAAGGCAACCCCGGGCCAAGGCCCTTGGGTGCGGGGGGTATGTATCAAGGCGGGCTGGCTTTGGAAAGGGCCGCGGGGACGTTTTTTTCGACTTTGTGACAGGGAGCGGGCGCAGATTCCGGCCGGTTTGCCCGGCACTTGCCAGAAGTTCCACAAACCGCCAGCTTGCGGCAACAAAACAGCGGCGAAACGCCTGACGGGGAGAACCGCCTTGAACAGCACTCTGGACCGCGCGCCGGCGAGCGCGCCGCTGGCCGCACTCACCGACAGCTTCCAGGCGATGCTCGCGCGCTCGCGGGCCGAGCCGGCGCCGGACTGTGCCGCGCGGCTCGACCGGCTGGCGCGGCTGCGCGCGGTCGTCGCCGACAATGAAGAGCGTTTCAGGCAGGCGATCTCGGCCGATTTCGGCCACCGCTCGGCAATCGAGACCACCATCGCCGAGGCCATGATGGTGTTCTCCGAGATCCGGCATGCCACGAAACACCTGAAGAGCTGGATGGCGCCGCAGCGCGTGGCGACGGCGCTGCAATTCCTCCCCGCCCGCAACCGGCTGATGCCGCAGCCGCTCGGCGTGGTCGGCATCATCGCGCCCTGGAATTATCCGCTGCAACTGACGCTCGCGCCCGCGATCGGCGCCATCGCCGCCGGCAACCTCGTCATCATCAAGCCGAGCGAGCTCGTCCCGCACTTTTCCGCGCTGCTCAAGCAGACGATCGCCGAGACGTTCGACGCCACGGAGCTGCTCGTCACCGGGGTCGAGGACGAGGTCGCAAAGGGTTTTGCCCATCTGCCGTTCGATCACCTCGTCTTCACGGGCTCGACCCGGGTCGGGCGGCTGGTCGCGGAAGCGGCGGGGCGCAATCTCACCCCCGTCACGCTCGAGCTCGGCGGCAAGTCGCCTGCGATCGTCGATGCCTCCGCCGATCTCGACGAGGCGGCCGAGCGCATCGCCTACGGAAAGCTGCTCAATGCCGGACAGACCTGCATTGCCCCTGACTATGTGCTGGTGCCGGAGCGATCGCTGCAGGCCCTTGCCGAAAAAGTCAGCGCGCAGATGCGGCGCATGTTCGGCACCGATCCCGCCAACAAGGACTACACCTCCATCATTTCCGACCGGCATTATGCCCGGCTCGAAGGGCTGGTCACTGACGCCGCCGAGCGCGGCGCCAAGATCCTGCAACCGGCCAGGGCTGACGATCCCAACTGGAAGGCGCATCGCAAATTCCCGCCGACGCTGATCCTCGGTGCGACCGAAGCGATGGCCGCGATGCAGGAGGAGATCTTCGGGCCGGTGCTGCCGGTGCTCCCCTATCGCGAACGCGCCGATGCCATCGCCTTCATCGTCAGGCGCGACCGGCCGCTCGCGCTGTACTGGTTCGGCACGGACAGCAACGCGCGAGACGAGATGCTGGCACGCACGGTCAGCGGCGGCGTCACCATCAACGACTGCCTGTTTCACTTCGCGCAAATCAACCAGCCGATGGGCGGTGTCGGCGCCTCCGGCACCGGCGCCTATCACGGCGAATGGGGTTTTCGGACCTTCAGCAAGCTGAAGCCGGTGTTCTATCGCTCCAGGTTCAACCGCCTCGCCGACCTCTATCCGCCCTATGGCGGCAAGATCGCGCGGCTGGAGAAGATGATGCGGTTCATGTCGTAGCTGCCCGTCATTCCGGGGCGATGCGCAGCATCGAGCCCGGAATCCATTTCGCCATGTGCCAAGCGGATGAATGAATTCCGGGCTCGCGCTTCGCGCGCCCCGGAATGACGAGAAAAATGCAAATGGGGGAGACATCAATGACAGATACATTCGATTTCATCGTCGTGGGCGCGGGCTCCGGCGGGTGCGCGGTGGCGGGGCGGCTGTCGGAGGATGCGGCGACATCGGTGGCGCTGCTCGATGCCGGCGGCACGAACGACAGCTGGCGGATCACGACGCCATTCGGGCTCGCGCTGCCCTACAGCGCGGCGAACTGGGCCTTCGAGACCGTGCCGCAAAAGGGGTTGAACGGACGTGTCGGTTATCAACCGCGCGGCAAGGGCCTCGGCGGCTCCTCGGCAATCAACGCCATGGTCTATATCCGCGGCCACAAATGGGACTACGACCACTGGGCCTCGCTCGGCAATCAAGGCTGGTCGTATGCGGACGTGCTGCCCTATTTCAAGCGTTCGGAGAACAATGCCGATTTCGACGGCGATTATCACGGCAAGGGCGGGCCGCTGCACGTCAACCGGCTGCGCTCGGACAATCCTGTTCACGACATCTTCCACCAGGCCGCGCGCGAGGCGCAGTTCCGCATCCGCGACGACTTCAATGGCGAAGACCACGAAGGGCTCGGCAGCTATCAGGTGACGCAGCACAAAGGCGAGCGCTGGAGCGCGGCGCGGGCCTATCTGCAGCCGCACATGGGCAAGCGCGCGAATTTGCGCGTCGAGACCGGCGCGCATGCCACCAGGATCCTGTTCGAGGGCGGACGTGCGGTCGGCGTCGAATATGTGCAGGGCAGGCAGACGAAACAGCTGCGCGCGCAGCGGGAGGTGATCCTGGCTGGCGGCGCCTTCCAGTCACCGCAGCTCTTGATGCTGTCGGGCGTCGGCGACGGCGAGGCGCTTCGCAGGCACGGCATCGGCGTCGTGCATCATCTGCCGGGCGTCGGGAAAAATCTGCAGGACCATCCGGATTTCGTCTTCGTCTATGCTTCCGACTATCCGCACTTCGTTCACTCGTCGCTCGGCCGGCTGCCATCGCTGCTCCGCGCCATTCAGCGCTATCGCCGCGAGCGGCGCGGCCTGATGACCACCAATTTCGCCGAGTGCGGCGGCTTCCTGAAAACCCGCCCGGATCTCGATGTGCCTGACATCCAGCTGCACTTCGTCATCGCGATGCTCGACGACCACGGCCGCAAGAAACACAAGGAGGCAGGCTTCTCATGTCACGTCTGCCTGCTCAGGCCGAAGAGCCGCGGCAGCGTGTGGCTGAAAAGCGCCGATCCGCTTGCCGCACCGATGATCGACCCCAACTTCCTCGGTGAAGACGATGATCTCGAAGCGATGGTCGCGGGCTTCAAGACCACGCGGCGGCTGATGGAGACGCCTGCGCTGCGTGCCTTGCAGAAGAAGGACATGTTCACGGCCGATGTGCGAACGGACGACGACATCCGCGCCGTCCTGCGGGGTCGCGTCGACACGGTCTATCATCCCGTCGGCACCTGCAAGATGGGCACGGACGCCATGGCGGTGGTGGATCCGAAGCTGAAGGTGCGTGGGCTGGAGGGCCTTCGCGTCGTCGACGCCTCGATCATGCCGACGCTGATCGGCGGCAATACCAATGCGCCTGCCATCATGATCGGGGAGAAGGCGGCGGATATGATCAAGGCCGGGATGCGGCCGAGTTAGGCGACGCGGACCGTTCCTCACCTCGCGCGCAATTGCGCGTGCGGGGCCGGGACGGCAGCCAAAGAGATAGTTTCTTTACTGACGTCGAATAGTCATGAACGAATGCAATCCTGAGCTGTAGGGAGCCAATTACAGACGATTTTAGCGAGCTGAAACCGGAACGATCGGTTCGACGTTCATACGTTCCGTTGGCAGGGTTTTGCTCATGAACAGCTTTGATCTCGCGATCTACGTCGCACTCGCCATTGCGATCGGTTTCGGTTTCAGGACCGGCCTGCTCGGCAGCGCCGTGACCATCCTCGCCTATCTCCTCGCCGCTCCCATCGCGGTCGCGCTGATGCCGCTGATCGTGCCGCAGGTCGCCGGCAACCCGAACGCGTCGCTGTTTCAGAACTGGATCTGGTTCTTCGCCATCTTCGTGGTGGTCGGCATGCTGTTCGGCTATCTCGGCCGGCTCGCGCTGAGCGATACGATCCGCGATGCCGGCATCGGCGACCGGATCGGCGGCGCCGCGCTCGGTGCCATCAGGGTCGGGCTCGTCGCCACCACGCTGGTGCTGGTGTTCGACCAGATCGTGCCGCCGAGCCGCCAGCCGCCCTTCCTCGCCGGCTCGCATCTGCGCCCGTTGTTCTCGGCGGTCGGGCAGATGGGTTTCAAATCGCTGCCGCCGGAGGCTGCCGAGGCAATCGACCGCCTGAAGCAGGAACGGCGCATCTAAAGCATGGGCGCGGGCGCGCCATGCATTTTGACGCGGACCCGTCCCTTATCAGGGCCGCCGATGTTGGCTAGAGTGCGCCCCGTTCAAAAACCTGCGTGCTATTTTCGGGAGTGAAACAGTGGATCTTGGGATCAAAGGTCGCCGCGCCATCGTCTGCGCATCCAGCAAGGGCCTGGGGCGCGCTTGCGCCATGGCGCTGGCCGAAGCCGGCGTCGACGTCGTGCTGACCGCGCGGGGCGCGGAAGCCCTGAAGAAGACAGCCGACGAAATCCGCAAAGCCTATCCGAACGTGAAGGTCACCGAAATCGTCGGCGACATCACGACGCCGGCGGGCCGCGAAGCCGTGCTGAAGGCCTGCCCCGAGCCGGACATTCTCATCAACAATGCCGGCGGCCCGCCGCCCGGCGACTTCCGCAACTGGACCCGCGACGACTGGATCAAGGCGATCGACGCCAACATGCTGACGCCGATCGAGCTGATCAAGGCAACCGTCGACGGCATGATGGCGCGCAAGTTCGGCCGCATCGTCAACATCACCTCGGCCGCGGTGAAGGCGCCGATCGACATCCTCGGCCTCTCCAACGGCGCGCGCGCCGGCCTCACCGGCTTCATCGCGGGCCTGTCGCGCAAGACCGTGATCAACAACGTCACCATCAACGGCCTGCTGCCGGGTCCGTTCGAGACCGACCGCCTGACCAGCACCGCGAAGGGCGAAGCCGACAAGCGCGGCGTTTCGCCGGAGCAGATTCTGGCGGAGCGCGCCAAACTGAACCCCGCCGGCCGCTTCGGCCAGCCCGACGAGTTCGGCTACGCCTGCGCCTTTCTGTGCGGGGCCAAGGCCGGCTTCATCACCGGCCAGAACATCCTGCTCGACGGCGGCGCGTTCCCGGGAACGCTGTGAGAGCGGTCTGGTACGAGCAGACAGGGCCGGCGGCGGACGTTCTCACCTATGGTGAGATGGCGACGCCGGTCGCGGGCCCCGGCGAAGTTCGCATTCGCCTGCAAGCCTCCGGCGTCAATCCAGCCGATGTCGGCCGGCGCGGCGGCTCTTATCGCGCGATGGAGTTTTCGCGCGTGATCCCGAACAGCGATGGCGCGGGTTTCGTCGACCAGATCGGCGATGGGGTGACGCGCTTCAAGCTCGGCGATCGGGTCTGGCTGTTCAACGGCCAGCGCAACGGCCGCGCCTTTGGCACCGCGGCGGAATATATCGCGCTGGCCGAGCAGCTGGTGACGCCGCTGCCGGGCCATCTCTCGTTTGCGGAAGGCGCAACGCTCGGCATCCCCGCGATGACCGCGTGGTGCAGCCTGTTTGCGGACGGGGCAATCGTCGGCAAGACCGTGCTCGTCACCGGCGGCGCCGGCGCGGTCGGCCATTATGCCGTGCAACTCGCCAAATGGGGCGGCGCGCAGGTGATCGCGACAGTCAGCTCGGCCATGAAGGGCGAGCTGGCACGGCAGGCGGGCGCCGATCTCGTGGTCAATTACAAGGACGAGGATGTCGTCGCGAAGGCGATGGCCTTCACCGGCGGACGCGGTGTCGATCGCGTCGTCGACGTCGATTTCGGCGGCAACATCGGAACGACGCTGAAGCTGATGGCCGTCAATTCCACCATCGCGGTCTACGCCACCAACGGCAACCGCACGCCTGTCGTCCCCATGCGCGAGCTGATGGAGAAATGCATCACGTTGCGCACGCTGGTGCTGTTCGCACTACCGCCGGCGCTGCTCGCGGCGGCGCAGGCCGACATTTCGAAATGGCTGGCGGCGGGACCACGAATTCACAATGTCGCGGCAGAGTTCGCCCTGTCGGACACGGCGCAGGCGCATCTCGCCGTCGAGAAGGGCGACAAGCTCGGTACCGTGGTCGTCAACTGCGCCAAGTGAAGCGCCGAAGCCGGCGGCATCAGCGTTGTTTGGTGGGCTCGTCTTCGTCCTGCTGACTGGGCGCGGACGAATCGGCCGTCGTGCGTTCATCCGTCCAGTCGATGCCGAAGGCGTCGAGCCCGTCGGCAAGCAGATCACCCAGCATGGGATCGCCGAGCAGGTAGCGGGCCGTTTCGCGCCGGGGAGCGCGATAAGTCGCCCGCGCCTCGACGGCGCGCGAACGGAGATCGTCCCAATCATCGATCGTGCCCTCGCCGCGCCCCAGCCATGTCAGCGCCACGAGGTCCAGCTGCTCGTCCTCGTTGAGGGCGGTGATGAAGCTGCCAAGCTCGAGACCGGCGGGATCGGAGCCATCGTCCTCCAATACGTCGATCATATCGTCGTCGGCTGCGTTGGAGCCGGAATCCGGATCGGAGTCCCCCTCCTTGACGTCGAATTCGCGCGCCTTCTCGATGATGAAGGCGACCTTGTCGGCGGAAATCGCAAGCTCTGGCATGGGCTCCCCCTGCTCGTCCTTTGGGTTGGGTCCAGGTTCCCTCGATAACGCAATGTCGCGACAGATGATCCATTGCGCTTCATGGCGGAAAATGCGCATCTTTCGCCGCCAAATGAAGAAAATAGGGGGGCGCCCGATGCAGTGGAAGGTCGGCAAGGTCAAAATCACCAAGGTGGTCGAACTGGAAACGGTCGGCTCGACCCGCTTCATCCTGCCTCTGGCCAGCAATGACGAGATCAGGAAGTTGCCCTGGCTGATTCCGCATTTCGCGACCGAAGAGGGCCGGCTGAAAATGTCGATCCACTCGCTGGTGGTGGAGACGCCGTCGCGCCGGATCGTGGTCGACACCGGCCTCGGCAACGACAAGCAGGGCCGCAACGTTCCGACCTGGAATAACCGCAACACGCCGTTTCTGAACATGATGGCGGCCGCGGGCTTTCCGCCTGACAGCATCGACACCGTGCTGTGCACGCATCTTCACGTCGATCATGTCGGCTGGAATACGAAGCTGGTCGGCGGCAAATGGGTGCCCGCCTTCCCCAAAGCGCGCTACGTGTTCGGACGCGCCGAATACGAGCATTGGCTGAAACACTCGACCGAGCCGGACAAGCAGGCCGTCTTTGACGATTCCGTGAAGCCGATCGTCGATGCCGGCCGTGCCGATCTGATCCCGAGCGATCACAGGCTCTCGGACGAGATCAGCATTATCCCGACGCCCGGCCACAGTCCGGGCCATATGAGCGTCCTGATCCAGTCGGACGGCGAACAGGGGCTCTTGACCGGCGACGTCGCTCATCATCCATGCCAGATGGCGCATCTTGGCTGGTCCTCCACCGCGGATTCCGACCAGACGCAATCCGCTGTGACGCGGCGTGAGCTGTTCGGCCGGTTTGCCGATACGCCGACGCTCGTGATCGGCGGGCATTTCTCGGCCGGCCACATCCGCGGGGAGGGCGATGCGTTCAGGTTTGTGGCGCAGCAATCCTAGCAAATCGTGGGGTGGGCAAAGCGCAGCGTGCCCACCAACGCCGGCTATTGAAAGAAGGTGGTGGGCATGGCGCTCCGCGCCTTTGCCCACCCTACAAGGAAGGGCTGCAATGCACCCGGTTCTGGGCGGTTGAATTTCCCGCCGCCCTGTTCCATGAAGCTATTTAACCGATCAGTCCATCCCAAGGGAGAAACGAGAATGAAGCTTGTTCGTTACGGCGAAAAGGGTGCGGAAAAGCCCGGCCTGATCGACAAATCCGGCCAGTTGCGCGATCTGTCGGTGCATCTGAAGGACCTCACCGGCGAGGCCTATTCGCCTGAATCCCTGAAGAAGCTGGCAGCGATCGACCCCGCTTCTCTGCCCGCCGTCTCCGGCAAGCCGCGCTTCGGCGCGCCCGTCACCGGCATCTCGAAATTCGTCGCGATCGGCCTCAACTACAGCGACCACGCCAAGGAGACCGGCGCAGCCATTCCGACCGAGCCGATCATCTTCATGAAGGCGAACACCTCGCTGTCCGGCCCCAACGACGCCGTCGAGAAGCCGCGCGGCTCGACCAAGCTCGACTGGGAGGTCGAGATCGCCTGCATCATCGGCACCCGCGCCAAGTACGTTTCTGAAGCCGATGCGCTGAACTACGTCGCCGGCTATTGCGTCTGCAACGACGTCTCCGAGCGCAACTTCCAGACCGAGCGCCTGGGCCAGTGGACCAAGGGCAAGTCGCATGACACGTTCGGCCCGGTCGGCCCGTGGCTCGCCACCAAGGACGAGATCAAGGACGTACAGAACCTGTCGATGTGGCTCGACGTCAACGGCCAGCGCCGTCAGACCGGCTCGACCAAGACCATGATCTTCTCGATGGCCAAGTGCGTCTCCTATGTCTCGCAGTTCATGACCCTGCTGCCGGGTGACATCATCACCACGGGCACCCCGCCCGGCGTCGGCCTCGGCATGAAGCCGCCGACCTTCCTCAATGTCGGCGACGTCGTCACGCTCGGCATCGAAGGCCTCGGCGAGCAGCGCCAGGAGATCGTTGCGGCGTAAAGCTGCGATCACCGCCCTCTCTCCCGTCATTGCGAGCGAGCGAAGCAATCCAGACTATTTCCACGGAGACAGCCTGGATTGCTTCGCTCGCAATGACGAAAACAACTGCCGTCACCCGGAGGACATCCTCATGAAACTCTCCTTCTCCGCCGCCTCGCCCTTCGCCCGCAAGGTGCGCATCGCCGCGATCGAGCTCGGGCTGATCGACAGGATCGAATTCATGCCGGCAACCGTCGCGCCGGGCACGGTCAACGAGGACTATTCGAAGATCACGCCGCTGAAGAAGCTGCCGGTGCTGATCACCGATGAGGGCGACGTCATCCTGGATTCCTACGTCATCGTCGAATACCTCAACGAGATGGCCGGCGGCAGCCTGATCCCGGCTTACGGTCCGGGGCGCTGGAAGGCCAAGACCAATCACTCGCTGATCAACGGCATGCTCGATTCCATGCTGCTGTGCCGCTACGAGAAGATGGTGCGACCGCAGGGGCTGCAATGGCAGGCCTGGATGGACGATCATTGGAATCGGGCCTGGACCGGCATGGCGCGCTTCGAGAATATGCCCGAGGTGCTCGACGGCCCGTTCGACATCTCGCAGATCGGCCTTGTTTGCGTGCTCGGCTACGCCGACTTCCGCTTCGCCGATTGCGGCTGGCGCAAGGCCTATCCGAAACTCGACGCCTTCCACCAGAAGATGCTGGAGCGGCCCTCGGTCAAGATCTCGGTGCCGCCGGCAGCATGAGCCGAGGAGCTCTCATGAGCCTGAAGTTTTCGGTCGGCGACCTCACCATCCATCGCATCATCGAGCAGGAAACCTCGTTCGTGCCGGCGCTGGAGATGCTGCCGGGACTGACGCCCGAGGTGCTGGCCGAGAACCGGGGCTGGATGCGGCAGGCACGCGCGCTGGACGAGCAGGACGTGCTGCTGCTGTGCTTTCAGTCGTATGTGGTGACGACGCCGCATCACACCATTCTGGTCGACAGCTGCATCGGCAACGACAAGCCGCGACTCAACCGTCCGAAATGGAACATGAAGACGGACGACACCTATCTGCGCGGCCTCAACGCTGCCGGATTTGCCGTCGAGGACATCGATTTCGTGATGTGCACGCACCTGCATGTCGATCATGTGGGCTGGAACACGCGGCTCGAGAACGGCCGCTGGATGCCGACCTTCCCCAGAGCGCGTTACGTCTTCGCCAAGCAGGAATACGACCACTGGTTCGAGCAGAATGCGAAGGCGGAGGTCCCGCCCTTTGCCGACAGCGTGCTGCCGGTCGTCGAAGCCAAACGACATGAGCTCGTCGGCAACGATCACCAGATCGGCGACCACGTCCACATCCTGCCGACGCCGGGCCATACGCCCGGCCATGTCGCGATCACCATGGGCCGCGGCAAGGACGATGCTGTGTTCTCCGGTGACCTCATGCATTCGCCCTTGCAGACGCTATACCCGGAGCTGTCGATCAAGTTCGACGTCGATCCGGCCAAGGCGGCCACGACGCGTCGCAGCTTTCTCGAGCGCTATTGCGACACCGACACGCTGTGCTGTACCGCGCATTTCCCCTCGCCGTCGGTCGGGAGGATCAAACGCAAGGGCAATGCGTTCGTCTGCGCGGCGGTGTGATCTAGCGGCTCACTGTATCTTCCGTCATGCCCGGGCTTGTCCCGGGCATCCACGTACTTACAATCAACGGCAACAAGAACGTGGATGGCCGGGACAAGCCCGGCCATGACGAGGAAACACCATGGCCGGTCTCCCAGATATCCCTCTCCCCGCCGGCATCCGCTCGCGTTATGTCGACGGCATCAACGGTCTGCGCATGCATGTGCTCGAGGCCGGGTTCGAGACCAAGGGCCGTCGCTGCATCCTGTTGCTGCACGGCTTTCCCGAGCTTGCCTTCTCCTGGCGCAAGGTGATGCCGGCGCTGGCGGCGGCCGGTTATCACGTGATCGCACCCGACCAGCGCGGCTATGGCCGTACCACGGGCTGGACCGCGGATTACGACGGCGATCTCGCGCCGTTCTCACTGCTCAACCTCGTGCGCGATGCGCTCGCGCTGGTGTCGGCGTTCGGCTACACGCAGGTCGACCTGGCGGGTCATGATTTCGGCAGCCCGGTCGCGGCCTGGTGTGCGCTGATCCGCCCGGACGTGTTTCGCACGGTGACGCTGATGAGTGCGCCGTTCGGCGGCGCGCCGGCGTTGCCGTTCAACACGGCCGATAAGCCGGCACAGCCTGCGGCCGAAGATCCCGTGCATCGCGAGCTCGCCGCGCTGCCGCGGCCGCGCATCCACTATCAATGGTACTATTCGACACGCGGAGCGAACGCAGACATGCAGCACGCGCCGCAGGGCGTGCATGATTTCCTGCGCGCCTATTATCACCACAAAAGCGCCGACTGGATCGACAACAAGCCTCATCCGATGAAGTCGTGGTCGGCGGACGAACTCGCAAAGCTGCCGACGTATTACGTGATGGATCTCGGTGAGACCATGGCCGAGACGGTCGCGAAGGAGATGCCATCGCCGGCCGCGATCGCTGCCAACACCTGGCTGCCGGACAGCGACCTCGCTTATTACAGCGCCGAATATCGCCGCACCGGATTCCAGGGCGGGTTGCAATGGTATCGCTACGTCACGTCTGGCATGTTCAACAGCGAGATGCAGCTGTTCTCGGGCCGCAGCATCGACGTGCCCTCCTGCTTCATCTCGGGCAGGCAGGATTGGGGCACTTATCAACGTCCGGGTGTGTTCGAGGCGATGCAGGGGCGCGGCTGCACGAAGCTGCTCGGCTGCCATCTCGTCGATGGTGCCGGCCATTGGGTGCAGCAGGAGCAGCCCGCCGAAGTCAGCCGGCTCCTGCTGAAGTTCCTCCGCGACGCCGCAACGGCCTGACGCGACGCCACCGTCTCGTCACAAGGCATTAATCCGGGGTTCAGGGAACATTCGGCAATATCTGACGTTGCGGGATACCGGAACTATGTCCGGCGACCATGGGAGATGAAAATGGACAAGAAAATCGCCGGATTATTGGGCGCGGTGGCTGCGCTCGGGACGCTTGGCGCGGTCGAAGCCGCACCGGCACCGGCACCGGCAGATGTTCTGCAGGCGAATTCATATGCCGACCTGCTGGAGCCGATTGCGAACGCCAGTGCCCTGCTGCAAGCCATCGATGAAGCGCCACCGGCAAGGACGAGCGAGAATGTGCAGCTCGCCCAGTTTTATCACCACCACCACCATCATCATCACCATCACAGCTTCTATCGGCGCTACCGCTATTATGACGACGCGCCAGTCGTGGTGGTGCCGCGGTATCGGCGGTATTACCACCATCACCACCATCATCATCACCACCATCACAGCTTCTACCGCCGCGATTATTATTGAGATCGCCGGCCGCATGAATGCGATGAACAGGACCTTCGGGTCCTGTTTGTTTTGCCGAGGCCGTCGCCGCCGGCAGCACCAGATGGAAGTACCCGCGGCTGGTACCGCACGCAGTATAGAGGAGGCGCAAGCCCGCCAGCGGTCGCCTATTCGTTGCGCGCCTTCTCCTTGGCCGCGCGATGGAGATGCCGGTAAGTGCCGTCGAACACCGTATCGGATGACGACGTCCATTCGGTGCCGGCAGCCAGCTTGGGGCGACTGTTGTAGATCCGGCGAGCCTGGAGCTCGCGCTCCGCGGCTTCCTCCTCCCCCATGGGCTCGAGCTCGAAGTTCGCCTCCTCGGGAATGACGATGATTTGAGCGAAGGGTTCGTTAGGCCGGAAGATGTGAGTTCGGCCTTCGGCCGGCGCCTTGAAGACGCAAAAGAACATCATCGGCCACCAATTGCGGATCAGCGCAGGGACCGCGATCGGCACGGTGTCGGTCCGATCGGCATAGAAGCGCGGATGCGGCTCGGTCCGAATCGCCATGCCTTTCTCGACCTTGAGATCGAGCAGGATCTGATAGGTATAGAATGCGTCGCCAAACCTGCGAAACGGCGGCCATTCCGCGCCACCTTCCGGCGGTTCGCCCCAATCGGCCTCGAGGACCAAACGGCCATCCCTGGTCGTGACACGAAGCTCGAAGTCATAGGGATAGAACAGCTCGATGCCGTATTGCGCGCCCTCGGAAAACGGCACGCAATGCCAGACCTGCTCACGCGAACCGTTCGCACGCGGCTCGCGCGTGCCGGACCATCCCGGGATTTCCATCTTGGTGCGGCGGGGCGCCAGCCGCGGATCGTTCAGACGAAACTTGACCTTGGCCATTATTCACCCGTCCATTCAAACTCTAGAATTTAAACCTGTACGTCGGGGCAGGTTTCCATGCACTCAAGCGCCATCCGTGGCGGCACGTGGATTGTCAGGATTCGCGCGGCGCGCGTGAATTGACCCTGAACGAATTGCAGCCTATATCGATTTAGAACCATTCTAAACTGATAACAGGTCCAATTCGTGAAGAACTTTGCCGATCTAACCGAGCGCGAGGTGCTTGCGGTCGCGATCTCCTCCGAGGAGGAAGACAGCCGCATTTACATGAGCTTCGCCGAAGATCTGAAGGAACGCTATCCCGACTCGGCCAAGCTGTTCGAGCAGATGGCCGAGGAAGAGCGCGGCCACCGGCACATGCTGCTGGAAATGTACGAGCAACGCTTCGGCCAGCATTTGCCACCGATCCGTCGGGAGGACGTCAAGGGATTCCTGAAGCGCCGCCCGGTCTGGCTCACCAAGAACCTGCCACTCGACACCATCCGCAGGGAGGTCGAGACCATGGAATTGCAGGCCGAGCGCTTTTACGTGAAGGCAGCCGAACAGGCCCAGGATGTCGGCGTGCGCCGCTTGCTCGGCGATCTCGCGGAAGCCGAGAAAGGCCACGAGGAGACCGCTGCGAAACTGACAGACCAGATCCTGAGCTCCGACGTGCGCGCGGAAGAAGATCGCACCCATCGCCGCATGTTCGTGCTGCAATATGTGCAGCCGGGCCTCGCCGGCCTGATGGACGGCTCGGTTTCGACACTGGCGCCGCTGTTCGCCGCGGCCTTTGCCACGCATCACAACTGGCAGACCTTTCTGGTCGGCCTCGCCGCCTCGATCGGCGCCGGCATCAGCATGGGGTTTGCGGAAGCGCTGTCCGACGACGGCTCGCTGACGGGCCGCGGCTCGCCCTGGCTGCGCGGCGTCACCTGCGGCGCAATGACGACGCTCGGCGGGCTCGGCCACACCGCGCCCTATCTCGTGCCCGACAGCTGGGCCAATGCGTTCTGGATCGCGACCGCGATCGCCTGCGTCGTCGTGTTCTTCGAACTATGGGCGATCGCGTTCATCCGCTCGCGCTACATGGACACGCCTTTCCTTCAGGCCGTGTTCCAGATCGTGCTCGGCGGCGCCATCGTGCTGGCGGTGGGCATCTTGATCGGGGCGGCGTAGGCGACGGCGATGAAGGGACATCGTTCATTCAACGCAGCAGGCCTTGCGGCGGTATTGACCCTCCCAGCCCTGGGCGGAGCCGCGCACGCGACCGATGAAATTCAAGTCTACAACGCCGGGATCGCCGCGGTCGGCCAGTTCACGATCCAGCAGCATCTGAACTACATCGCGCTCGGTCAGAAGAATCCGCCCTTTCCCGGCGGGCTCGCCTCAAATCACAGCCTGAACGGCACCCCGGAATTCGCCTACGGCGTGACCGACTGGTGGGAGGTCGGACTCTACCTGCCGTTCTCGATCCAGGACGAGCGCTTCTATTCGGACGCATTCAAGCTGCGCACGCTGTTCGTTTCGCCGCACGCCGAACAGCGCAATTTCTTCTACGGCGTGAACTTCGAATTCAGCAACGAGACGCCGCCATTCTCCCAGTCCCGGTTCTCGATGGAGATTCGTCCCATCATCGGGGTGCGAAACAGCGAGTACGAGTTCATCGTCAATCCGATCGTCGACGTCCATTTCGGCAAGTTCGCCGAACAGCATTTCACGCCGGCGGCGCGTATCGCACGCAAATTCGGGGACGATCTGTACGCAGGCTTCGAGTACTATAGCGACCTCGGCCAGATCGGAAACTTCGACAAGCTTGCGGACCAGCAGCACACGTTGTTCGCGGTCACCGACTTCAAGGCCGGCGACTTCGACGTGAACTTCGGCGTCGGCTACGGGTTGACGCGGGGGTCCGACCGCCTCGTGGTCAAGACCATCATCGGCTATGCCTTTCCGGCGCCGGGCCAGAAACCGGACGGTGGCGATCGCGTGAGCGGACCAGTCAATCCTTTCACCCATGCTGCCGTGCACGGCTTCCAGCCCTGACCGGCGCGACCTTTCAATGCCAGGGATCCTCATGACCCGTCTTCAATACGGCACGCCCGCCAAGATCTTCCACTGGGTCATCGTCGCCCTGCTGGCCGTGCAATATCCGATCGGCTGGCTGATGCCGGATATCCATCGGGGCATGAGCCCGGGCGCCGGCATGACCTTCCACCTGTCCATTGGCCTGACGATCCTGCTGCTGACGGCGCTCCGGTTCGTCTGGCGCCTCACCCATCCGGTCGCGCCTGAAAGCTCCCTCCCCCCCTGGCAGCGCTTGTCTTCGGAGGCCGTCCACTGGCTGCTCTACGCGCTGGTACTGGCGACGACGATCTCCGGCTGGCTGTTTGCGTCCTTCCGCGGCTGGTCCGTCTCGTACTTCTATCTCGTGCCGCTGCCGATGCTCGCGTCCGACAACGCGGCCGCCGGGAAGGCGATCGACGGCCTCCACCAGGCGATGGAATGGGCGCTGCTCATCACCATCTGCATTCACGTCGCAGCCGCGCTGGCGCATGTCTTCATCTATCGCGACCGGGTGATGCAGCGGATGCTGCCCGGGTAGCATTCCGGACAGATCAACCGCGATCAAACGGCGGTTGCGGCATCGGCTAAAACTGCGCATCATCGCAAACAGCGAAGCGCAGGAGCATGTCGTGGCGAAATCGGAATGGAGTTTCAAGAGCGCGGTCGAACTGTCGGCCGCATTGGCGGCGAAGAAGGTGTCGGCCGTCGAGCTCACGCAGGATGCGATCGACCGCATCGAACGTCACGACGGCAAGATCAACGCGATCTGCGTCCGGGATTTCGATCGCGCGCTGGACGCCGCGCGCGAAGCGGATGCGGCGCTGGCCCGCGGCGAGCGAAAGCCGCTGCTCGGCCTGCCGATGACGGTGAAGGAATCCTACAACATTGCCGGCCTGCCTACGACCTGGGGCAATCCCGCCCACAAGGACTTCATCGCGAGGGAAGATGCCCTGCCTGTCACGCGGGTGAAGGATGCCGGCACGATCGTGCTCGGCAAGACCAACGTGCCGCTCGCCCTCGCCGACTGGCAGAGCTACAACGACATCTACGGCACTACCAACAACCCCTACGATCTCGGCCGCACGCCGGGCGGCTCCTCCGGTGGCTCCTCGGCGGCACTGGCGGCGGGTTACGGCCCGCTCTCGATCGGCTCGGACATCGGCGGCTCGCTGCGCGTGCCGGCGTTCCATTGCGGCGTCTACGCCCACAAGCCGACCTTCGATCTATTGCCGTCTCGTGGTCATACGCCGCCGCCGGCTCCCGCGTTAGCTTATGAGCGCGATCTCGCCGTGATCGGACCGATGGCGCGAAGTGCCGGCGATCTATCCCTGCTGCTCGATGTCATGGCCGGTCCCGACCCGCTCGACAACGGCAAGGCTTACAGGCTCGAGCTGCCGGCCGCGCGTCACGGCTCGCTGAAAGAATTCCGAGTTCTCGTGATCGATTCCGATCCGGTGCTGCCGACCGACACCGCGGTACGCGGCAGCATCAACACGCTCGCCGACAATCTCGCCAAAGCCGGCGTCAGGATCGATCGCAGCAGTCCGCTGCTGCCGGATTTCGCGGCGTCCTCGCGCCTCTATATGCGGATGCTGCTGTCGTTCCTCGCAGCCAGCTTCTCGCCCGAGTTCTACGCTGGGGCGGCCGCCGCGGCCGCTACCCTGCCGGCCAGCAACAACAGCCTGCAGGCCGAACGCCTGCGCGGCATCGCGCTCAGCCATCGTGACTGGCTGCTGGCGCGCGGCGGCCGGACACGCCTGCGCGCGCAATGGCACGAGCTGTTCAAATCCTTCGATGCGGTGATCTGCCCGGTCATGCCGACGCCGGCCTATCCGCACGATCATTCGCCGGACCAGGAACAGCGCCGCATCCTGATCGACGGCACGGCGCACGTCTATACCGACCAGCTCGTCTGGCCCGGCATCGCCACGCTCCCAGGCCTGCCCGCGACAGCGATCCCGACCGGCTTCGCACCGGATGGGCTGCCGGTCGGCGTGCAGATCGTCGGCCCGTGGCTGGAGGACCGCACGCCGCTCAAGCTCGCCGAATTGATCGAACGCGAGTTCGGCGGGTTCGTGCCGCCGAAGATGTTCGAGGATTGAGGCCTCCTGGTCGGCCCACGTGTCGCGGAGAGTTGAACTAAGCCCCCGCATTCCGCTGTCATGCCCCGGCTTGACCGGGGCATCCAGTACTCCGCGGCGGAAGTTGGTGCGGACAACTGCCGCCGGGGCGTACTGGGTCGCCCGGTCAAGCCGGGCGACGACACCGTCATTGCGGTTACTAGCTTTCAAACACGATCACGCTGCGCAGCGTCTTGCCGGCCTTCATGTTGGCGAAACCCTCGTTGATCTCGCTGAGCTTCAGCTTGGCCGAAATCCAGTCCTCGAGGTGCAGCCGGCCACGCAGGTAGAAATCGACCAGGCGCGGCATATCGACACGGAAGTGGTTCGAACCCATCGAGGAGCCCTGGATCTTGCGCTCGCGCAGGAAATCGAAGCCGTGCAGCTCGATCTTCTGGCCGAACGGGATCATGCCGACGATGGTGGCGGTGCCGCCGGAGGCGAGCATGGCAAACGCCTGCTCCGCGGTCTCCTTGCGGCCGAGCACCTCGAAGGAATGATGCACGCCGCCATTGGTGAGGTCGCGCACCTGCTTCACCACGTCGCCGTCGGCGGGATTGATGATGTCGGTCGCGCCCAGCTTGGTCGCGAGCTGGAGCTTGGCCGGATTGGTGTCGATGGCGATGATGCGGCCGGCGCCTGCGATCTGCGCCCCGTTGATCGCGGCCATGCCGACGCCGCCGCAGCCGATCACGGCCACGGTCTCGCCGGCCGTCACCTTGGCCGTGTTCACGACCGCACCGTAGCCGGTGATGACGCCGCAGCCGATCAGCGCGGCGAGCTCGAGCGGCATGTCCTTCCTGATTTTGACGATCGCATTCTCGTGCACCAGCATCTGCTCGGCGAAGGAGGAGAGATTGAGGAACTGGTGCAGCTTCTCCGGCTTCGACCATTGCATCCGGTTGGAGACGCCGGGCAGCATCTTCACCGTCGTGTCGGTGCAAAGCACGGTGCGTCCGGTGGTGCAGTTGTCGCAGGTGCCGCAGAACACCGACAGGCAGGTGACGACGTGATCGCCCGGCTTCACATAAGTGACGTCGGAGCCGACCTGCTCGACGATGCCGGCCGACTCGTGGCCGAGCACCGCGGGCAGCGGATGCGGATAAAGGCCTTCCATGAAGTGCAAATCGGAGTGGCAGAGCCCGGCGACCGCGGTGCGGATCAGCACCTCGCGCGGGCCCGGCTTCGGCAGGCTGACATCCTCGATGACGAGCGGCTGGTTGACTTCATAGAGGACGGCGGCCTTCATCGGGTTTTCCTCGTTGTTGTTTGTTCGTTGGATCTTCGGCTGTCCACCTCTCCCTATGGGAGAGGTGAGGACCAGCCTACGCCGCCAGAACCAGTTCGCCAACCTCGCTCATTCCGGCTGTGCGATCACCGAGCAGCAGCTCGGCGATCTTCGCCTGCGTCGCATTTTCCGTCAGCCGGAACGGATCACTCGGTGCCACTCGGTGATCGATTACCAGCCGCGACAGCAGCAGGCGGCGCGCATCGCCGCGCATCTCGTGGATGCGGTGCGCCTCCCAGGCCAGCGCCACCGCGCTCGCGACATGATAAAGCACGCTCGTCGCACGCCGCGCATCGGCCTCGTTCTCGGATTTCCCCGCAACCTGGCGGGCAAAGCGCACTGCGCGATCGACCAGACCGCGCAAATTGTCGCGCCAGGCCTGCGGCACGGAGGCGCTGTCGTCGAGCCGCGCATGAAGATCGGCAGCGAGCGCGGATTCCGCGCCGTGGCGTCCGACGGCGCGCCGGAGCGCATCGATGGCGACGATGTTGCCGGTGCCCTCCCAGACCGAACCGAGATGGGCATCGCGCAGCAGGCGCGGCGTTGCGAACTCCTCGATATAGCCGATGCCGCCGCGCATCTCGAGCGCATCGCCGCAGACCTTTCGGGCATCGCGCGTGGCGCGGAATTTCAGCGTCGGCGTCAGGATGCGCAGCAGCGCTGCCGCATCCTGGCTGCCGGCTTCGGCACG
Source organism: Bradyrhizobium sp. UFLA06-24 (assembly GCF_054967145.1). Lineage (NCBI taxonomy): Bacteria > Pseudomonadati > Pseudomonadota > Alphaproteobacteria > Hyphomicrobiales > Nitrobacteraceae > Bradyrhizobium > Bradyrhizobium sp. UFLA06-24. The sequence goes on along the minus strand of NZ_JADFUE010000018.1, from coordinate 59,363 downwards.
ATCGAGCGCATCTGCGGTGAGGAAGCTCATCGACAGCGCCTGCTCGACGGGCAGCATGATCTTCAGCATCTGGCGACGGCCGAGCGGCAGGTCGATGATGCGGCTCCCGAACACCACGCGGTTCTTCGCCACCGTCATCGCGTCGTGATAGGCGCGGCGCATCAGCGCGGTGGATTTGACGCCGTTGGACAGCCGCGACGAGTTCACCATCTCGGCCATCTGCACGAAGCCGCGATCGAGCTTGCCGACGGCATAGGCGATGGCGCCTTCGAGCTTGATCTCGCCGGAGGCCATCGAGCGGGTGCCGAGCTTGTCCTTCAGGCGCACGATCCGGTAGTGGTTCTGCGCGCCGTCGTCGAGGAAGCGCGGCATCAGGAACAGGCCGACGCCGCGCGTGCCTGGGCCGGCGCCTTCGGGGCGCGCCAAGAGCATGACGACCTTTGCATCGGCGTTCGAGCAGAACCATTTCTCGCCGTAGAGGCGCCAATGCTCGCCCTCCTGCACCGCACGGGTGGTCAGCGTGCCGACGTCGGAGCCGCCCTCCTTCTCGGTCATGAACTGGCCGCCTTGCGTCAGCTTGCTCATGTCGGTCGAGGTCAGGCCGTCGAGATATTTCGCCTTCAGGGCCTCGCTGCCGAAATTCGCCAGCAGTTTTGCGCAGCCGTCGGTGACGTTGATCGGACAGCCCATGCCGAATTCGGTCTGGTTGAACAGGAAGGTGAAGGCGTGCTTGGCCACGACGGGATATTTGTCCGGCCAGCCCATGATGCCCTTGCGAAGCGAGAGCGCGTGGATGCCGAACTCGCCGAATGCGGCATTCTCCAGCTCGCGATAGGCCGGATGATATTCGATCCATTGCACGTCGCGGCCGAACTTGTCGCGCTGGTGCAGCACCGGCGTGTGCCGGTCGGCAAGCCGCGCACACTCGTCGAGATGGCCGCCGGCGAGCTCGCCAAGACGGTCCAGATGCGGCTCGATGTGGCGAAACAGCGTCTCCGGCAGATGGATGCGCAACAGGTCCGCCAGCGCCGGATCCGCGCGGTAGAAATTCATGCCCGTGGTATCGGGCGCCAGCAGGCCGGATGATGCGGCGGCAGGGCTTTTCGCCTGCGCTGTGAGCGGCTCGTGCATGATCGTCCTCTTCGTTTCCGTCCGGCGGCATTCTTATCGCTTGCCGCTTGGCATGATGTCGATCATGCTCCCGTCGCAAGAAGCGATAAAGCCGCAAATCGTCAGGGCCGCATGATTGCCGTGAAGGAGCAGTTCGCTCTGCGGAATGTGATCGGTCCGGCTGGTTGTCCGCATGGCGGATGCCTAGATCAACGAGGTCCCGTCCCCGGGAGATCACACCATGGAATACCCGACATACAAGATCGCCCTCATCGTCGGCGCCGGCGAAGGCCTGAGCGCCTCGCTGGCGCGCCTGCTGTCCGCGCAAGGCATCCGCGTCGCGCTGGCCGCGCGCAAGATCGAGAAGCTCGGTGCGCTCTGCAACGAGACCGGCGCCAAGGCCTATGCCTGCAATGCGACCGAGCCCGAGGAGGTCGAGCGCCTGTTTGGCCTGGTCGAGCGCGAGATCGGCACGCCCGACCTCGTCGTCTACAACGCCAGCGGCCGCGCGCGCGGGCCGTTCGTCGACCTCGTTCCGGCCGATGTCGCCAACGCGATCGCGGTCAGCGCCTATGGCGGCTTCCTGGTGGCGCAGCAGGCGGCGAAGCGCATGGTCCCCAACCAGCATGGCGCGATCCTGTTCACCGGTGCCTCGGCCAGCGTCAAGGGCTATGCGCAGTCCGCCCCGTTCGCGATGGGCAAGTTCGCGCTGCGCGGGCTGGCGCAAAGCATGGCGCGCGAATTGTCACCGCAAGGCATCCACGTCGCGCATTTCGTCATCGACGGTGGCATCCGCAGCGCTTCGCGGACGGAAGCGCCCGACAAGCCGGATTCGATGCTCGATCCCGACGCGATCGCAGAGAGCTATTGGAACGTGCTTCAACAGCCGCGCAGCGCCTGGAGCTGGGAGCTCGAGCTGCGGCCCTGGGTGGAGAAGTTTTGAGCCAGTAGTTTGAGGCAATAACGTCACAACAACCGTCATTGCGAGCGAAGCGAAGCAATCCAGGAATCTTTCGGCAGAACCAGTCTGGATTGCTTCGTCGCTTCGCTCCTCGCAATGACGAAGGAGAGGGAGACCGCATGACCACCGAAACCATCATCGATACCGGCACCAACGAGCTCCTCTGCGTCATCCGCGACCGCGTCGCTGTCATCACGCTGAACCGGCCGGAGGCGCGCAATTCACTGTCGGACGCGCTGACGCCGGCGCTGCGCACGATGATCCGCAGCTGCGGCGAGAGTCCCGATGTCGGCGCACTCCTGATCACCGGCGCCGGCGAAGCGTTCTGCGCCGGCGGCAACGTCAAGGGCATGGGCGCGCATCGCGACCCCAAGAAGCTGGAGATGTCGCTGGAGGACCGCATCGCCGATCTGCAGGAGCGGCAGCGGCTGCTCACCGGCGCGCTGGTCTCGGTACGCAAGCCGACCATCGCGGCGCTCCCAGGACCTGCGGTCGGCGCCGGGCTCGCCATCGCGATGGCTTGCGACGTCCGCATCGCCGCGCAATCGGCCTTCGTCGCCACCGGTTATGCCCGCATCGCACTGTCGGGCGATTACGGCATCGCTTGGCTGCTGACACGCCTGGTCGGCACCGCACGCGCCCGCGAACTGATGTTCACCGGCGATCGCGTCGATGCCGCGCGCGCGGAAGCCATTGGACTCGTCAATCGCGTCGTTCCCGACGACAAATTGCAGACCGAGGCCTTCGCGCTCGCCAGGTCTCTCGCCAAAGGCCCGCGGCTGGCGCTGCGCTACATGAAGGACAATCTCGACGAGGCCCTGCTGTTCGATTTCGAGACCGCCAGGGATCACGAAGCCGAGCGGCTGGTGCGCCTCACCACGACCGCCGACCACAAGGAGGCCGTGCAGGCCTTCATCGAGAAGCGCAAGGCGGTGTTCACGGGGAAGTAGCCGGTCATCCGTAGCCCGGATGGAGCGCAGCGTAATCCGGGACCGCCGGCGCTTGCCGTGCGAATCCCGGATTACGCTGCGCTCCATCCGGGCTACGGCGCATAAAAAAATGCCCGGCTGCAAGCCGGGCATCGAGTCATGTCAGGCCGAGGCTGAGGGGCTATCGGCCTGACGGGAAAGGGCGGCGAGACGCCAGCTCGCGCAGGGAATGTCCTTTGGCGCGACGTGGATCTCCTTGTCGAAACGCACCAGCTTCCAATCATCGGGATGATTGACGAAGCCGAACCCGGATTTGCGCGCGAGCGAGATCATGGTTTGGTTGGAGCGCAGCGTGTCGCCGAATATGTGCTCGGCGCCGAGCGCCGCGGCGCGGCATTCGAGGTTCTTCATCAGTGCGGTGGCGATGCCTTGGCCCTGCCAGCGGTCATCAACCGACAGGCCGAATTCGAGCGTCGACGTCTCGGCATGCAGGGCATAGCGCGCCTCGGCGACGATGGTCTCGAAGCCGTCGACCATCCTGGTGACCACCACGGTGAAACGATCGCGCTCGCCCACCTGAAGAAAATCGTTCAGCAGACCCTTGGGCAATTCACTGATCGCACCGAAGAAGCGGTTGTAGCGCGAGCGGGTCGAGAGCGAACGGAAATAGTGTTGAAGCTCCTCGGTGTCGCGAGGCTCGACGAAGCGAACGTTGATCGCCTCTCCGTCGCGGGTGCGCAACGTATCGGAATATTGCTTCAGGTCTTCCAGACGATAAGTGCTCATGATCCGTGCCCAGGAGACGAGGGACCGCCGGCGCCCCTGTGCTCAGGCGGCGCCGGCCTGGCGGCCAATCAGGCCCGCCAGAAGGGTTTGTCAGCCTCGTAGGCAACGTCGGACCAGGACAGGCCGACGTCATGCAGATCGCGGGCGGTCCAGTTGGTCAGTTCGCGCCTGTTGCGATAGCGCTCATGCCAGAGATGGAGCGTCTCACTGACCTGCTGGATCAGGCCTGCTGCATGATGATTTGTCATCGAATTATCGGTCAACGTAGACATTTTCAGCTCCTTGAGCTAACTTGACCGCCAATATCTGCCTGTGAGTGCGCTGCGACAAACGACAATTTGTACTCCTTCGCATGAATTAAGCTCATGCATCATGCTGCCAAATGACTGCCAGATTGCCTTCCCTGAACGGATTGCGGGCCTTTGAGGCCGCCGCGCGCCATCTCAGCTTCACGTTGGCCGCAAGCGAGCTGAACGTGACCCAGACCGCGATCAGCCATCAGATTCGGCGCCTCGAGGAGGAGCTCGGCATCCGCCTGTTCATCCGGCAGAATCGCGCGCTGGCGCTGACCCCCGAAGCGCGTGACTATCTCCCCGGTGTCCGCGCCGCCTTCAACGACCTCCGCCTTGCCACCGACCGGCTGCTGCGCAAGGACGACGACAGGGTGCTGACGGTCTCGACGATCGCTTCACTGGCCGCGAAATGGCTGCTGCCGCGTCTGACCGATTTCCAGGAGACCCATCCCGGCATCGACGTCCGCATCACCACCTCGACCAGCCTCGTCGACTTCCAGCGCGACAATGTCGATGCCGCGATCCGCTACGGCCGCGGCCAGTGGCCGGGCGTTCGCGCCGAGTGGCTGATGGCGGACGAGCTGTTTCCGGTGTGCAGTCCCTCCCTCCTTCGCAGCGACAAATCGCTGCGCACGCCGGAGGACCTGAAGGATCATGTGCTGCTGCATACCAACAACAGCGATGACTGGCGGCTCTGGCTGACGGCGGCAGGCCTGCCCGCCGGCATTTCACGGCAGCCCGGCATCACCTTCGACATGACCTTCATGACGGTGCAGGCGGCGATCGACGGCATGGGCGTGGCGATGGGCCGGACCTCCTACGTTCAGGATGACATCGCCAAGGGCCGGCTGGTGGTGCCCTTCAAGATCGCGCTGCCGGCGGACGCCGGCTTCTATCTGGTCTCGCCGGAGGGCCGCCGCGAGGCGCCGAAGCTCGCCGCCTTTCGCCAATGGATGGTCGCCGCAACCCAGAATAAAGCCTGAAAAATCATCAGCTTCTGCCGCGAAATGGGTTGACTCGCAACGTCCCGCGCGAGAGGGGTAGCCAGATTGCCGCAGCAGCAATTTGTCGCCTTGCCGTGAAATGAGTTCCGGTCCGGCCACGTCTCGAAAGGGAGTAAACGCTCATGGCTGGACCAGCCACCAATCCGCCTGCAATCAAGTCGCGCATCGGCGCGATCCTGCGCGCCACATCGGGCAATTTTCTCGAACAGTTCGATTTCTTCCTGTTCGGCTTCTACGCGCAGGATATCGCGAAGGCGTTCTTCCCGGCCGCAGACGACACCGCGGCCCTGCTCAATGCGTATGGCGTGTTCTGGCTCGGCGCGCTGATGCGCCCGGTGGGCGCGATCGTGCTTGGTGCCTATATCGACCGTATCGGCCGGCGCCAGGGGCTGATCTTCACACTCGCGCTCATGGCGCTCGGCACCGTAGTGATCGCGTTCTGCCCGTCTTATGCAGCGATCGGTGTTGCCGCCCCGGTCATCGTGCTGATCGGCCGCTTGATCCAGGGCTTCTCGGCCGGCGTGGAGCTCGGCGGCGTTTCCGTCTATCTCTCCGAGATCGCCACGCCCGGCAATCGCGGCTTCTACACCTCGTTCCAATCATCCAGTCAGCAGGTCGCCATCTTCGTCGCAGCGATCATCGGCTTCATCCTGAGGGAGCTCATTCCCGGCGACACCTTCCTGGATGTGATCGGGGGCGTTGCAAAGTGGCGTATCCCGTTCTTCGTCGGCTGCATCATCATCCCGGTCATTTTCTTCCTGCGGCGCTCGCTCGAGGAAACGCCGGCCTTCCTGGCCATGAAGAAGCACCCGACCGCGCGCGAAGTTTTCGCATCGGCGATCGCGAACTGGCGCATCGTCATTCTCGGCATGATGATCGCCGTGCTGACCACCACGACCTTCTACTTCATCACGGTGTACGCCCCGGGCTTCGGCAAGCAGCTCAATTTGTCGCCGACCGGAACGCTGCTGGTGACGCTTCTCGTTGCTGTCACCAACTTCATCTGGAATCCGGTCGGCGGCGCGCTATCCGACCGCATCGGCCGCAAGCCCGTGCTGGTGACGATCGCGGCCCTGTCATTCCTGACGGCCTACCCCGCCCTGTCCTGGCTCGCGGCAGCTCCCACACTCGGGAAGCTGCTGGCTGTTCAGATGATGTTCTCGTTCTACTTCGGCGTCTACAGCGGCACGATGCTGGGATGCCTGGTCGAGATCGTGCCGGCTCATGTCCGTACCACCTGCTTCTCGATCGCGTTCGCCTTGGCCGCGGGCATCTTCGGCACGTCGACGCCCGCCGTGGCGACCAAGCTGATCAGCATGACCAACGGCGACAAGGCCTCGCCGGCGTACTGGCTCATGTTCGGCGCGGCGCTCGGCATCATCGCCGCACTCGCCGTTTATCGCGGGGGCAAGCAGGCGGTGCCGAGCTATGACACGGCTACCGAGCCGGCGACGGGGCGTTGATCGTCATTCCGGGGCGCGACAAAGTCGCGAGCCCGGAATCCATTTTTCCCAGCATTGCTGACGCACGATGGATTCCGGGCTCGATGCTGCGCATCGCCCCGGAATGACGGAAGGGACTTACAGCTCCACCACCACGTAATCGCTCTCGACCGTCACTGGGATCGTCTCGGCCACATACGGGCTCTTCACCACACTGGCGCCAGGCTCGACATGGGCCGGATAGGCCTTCACGCGGAAGCGCCGGGGATCGCAGTAGGACTGGCCCGTGCGGATGTCGAACTCCCAGCCATGCCAGGGACAGCGGATGATCTCGCCGAGTTTTGTATATTCGATCTCGCCGGGATCGCTGGACTGCGCAAGTCCGATCAGCGGGCCTTCGCACAAGGCCGCCCCCTGGTGCGGACAGCGGTTCATCAGGCCGAAATACTCGCCCTTGATGTTGAAGACGGCGATCGGCCGTCCGTCGATCTCCAGAAACTTTCGCGTCCCCGGCGGAAGCTCATTGACCGGCGCAATCACATGACGCGCCATCAAGCTATTCCGTAGAGCTTCTTGGCATTGCCGAGATAGAACGCCTCGCGATTGGCTTCGCTGACGCCCGCCGGCAGCACGCGGGACGGCTCGTCATAATCCCAATGCGGATAGTCGGTCGCAAACAGCAGCCGATCCCAGCCGATCCAGCTGATGACGTCGAACAGGTCTTCGCGCTTTTCCGGGTCTTCCATCGGCTGGGTGGTCCACCACACCTGCTCGCGGATATATTCGGACGGCGGCCGCTTGACGTGCGGCACCTCGCTGCGCAGTCGCTGCCAGACCTTGTCGAGGCGCCAGGCCAGCGACGGCGCCCAGCCGAAGCCGGCCTCGATCATCACCATCTTCAGTTTGGGGAAACGCTCGAACACGCCTTCCAGCACGAGACTGGCCAGCGCCGATTGCTGGCACTGCGAATGGCCCACCATCTCCTCGATGTAATAGGACGGCCAGCCCGACGGCGTGATCGGATTGCCGCCGAAGCCGAAGGCGTGCACGCCGACCGGAAGACCCGCCTCTTCGGCAGCCTGGTAAATAGGCCAATAGCGGCGCTGGCCGAGCGGCTCGACATTGCGGCTCAGCAGCAGCACCTGCACGAAGTTCTTGTCGCCGGCGCGCTCGCGGATCTCGGCGGCCGCCGACAAGCCATCCTCATTGCCGACGACAATGGACGCCTTGAGCCGCTTGTCCTTGCTGGTCCATTTGTCGATCTGCCAGTCGTTGATCGCCGAGCACAGCGCCGCCGAGAGCTCGTGGTTGCGAATGCCCTGCCCGGTACCCAGCGGATTGAGCACGCCGAGCTGCACATTGTTGCGGTCGAGCAGCTGCTTCTGCATGAAGGAGAGCGACGAGCCCTGCGGCCCGCCTTCCGGCGGATAGGCATCGCGGCGCGAGGCGTTGGGTTGGGCCTTCGGATAGGGCGGGCCTTCCATCATGCCCTGATAGGCATGGACACCATAGACTTCGAGGTGATGTTGCCAGCGCTTGGCGAGGTAGGGATAAAGCTCGGTTCGGGTGGCACGTGCCGGATGGATGTCGCAGTCCGCAATCGCGGTCTTTGATGTCAGAGGGGAAACAGTTTCTTGGCTCTCGCGGAACTGGATATTCATCGCCTTGCCTCCTTTGGCAGCGGGCTCATTTCAGGCGGGGATAGGTCGCATGTGGATTGTCGATCATGATCTTGCGCACGAGATCGGGGGCGAGCCCCTCGGGCAGCGCATCCTGGCCGTCGAACTGCCAGTGCGGATAGTCCGTGGAGAATAGGACCAATTCGTCGGACTGCATATGCTCAAACAGGCGATTTAATGTCGCCTCGTGCGGCGGCGCATCAAATGGCTGTAATGAGAAGCGGATGTTGCTGCGCACAATCTCCAGCGGCGCGCGATCGACCCATGGCGTTTCCATCCGCACACCGCGCCAGAATTTGTGCAGCCGCCAGAGATACGGCGCGATCCAGGAGACGCCGGACTCCAGCATCACCATTTTCAGGTGCGGATATTTCGCGAACACGCCTTCCACGATCAGGCTGGTGAGCTGGGTCTGGAACGCCTGGGCCTGACCGACATAATCCTCGATGTGGTAGGAACCCCAGCCCACCGCGGTCGGTGGATTGTGATAGGCGGAACCGGCGTGGACACCCACCGGCAGATCGTGTCGTTGCGCGGCCTCGTAGATCGGCCACAGCGCGCGTTTGCCGAGGGGCGTGTCGCCCATGACCAGCATCAGCACCTGCACGAAGCGCCTGTCAGATGCGCAGCGCTCGATCTCGGCGACGGCTTTCTCGATGCTTTGCGTCGGGATGACGATCGAGCCGCGCAGCCGGGAATCGCGACCGAGCCATTCCTTTGCCAGCCATTCGTTGACCGCGCGGCAGAACGCGGCCTGCATGTCTTCGGAAAACACCATCTGCACGCCGTAAAGCGGATTGCAGATCGCAAACTCGAGCTGGAAGGGATCGAGCACGTGGCGCTGCATGTCCTGCAGGCTCTCGCCGGGCTTTCCCTTCTCGGGACGCCAGTCGGGCCGCGCGGCGATCGGCGAGTTCTGCGGATAGGATTGCGAGACGAGATCGACCATGCCGCGCGTCGTCACCTGATCGCGCCAATAGTCGTTCAGGTACGGCAGCAGGCTGGTCAGATGCGGCACGGCCGGATGTACATCGCAGTCCACCCCACCGGGGATCAGGGACGTCATGACGTCTGCCTTCTCACGTTTCCTCGCATGTCTCTTCTTGTATCCGTCATTCAAGCAGGCCTGCCCGTCGCCCGCAACTCGGCCAAGGCTTCCGTCATATGCTAGGAAGGCGGAGCTCGGATGCGAAGGAACAGGGGTACGGGATGAAAGAGCTCATCGGCATTGCGGAACAGGTGGCCGCCAAACTGATCGCGCGCAAAGAGACGGTCGCAGTTGCGGAATCCTCGGCCGGCGGGCTGATCGCGGCAAGCCTGCTCGCGGTGCCCGGCGCCTCCGCCTATTTCTTGGGGGGCGCGGTGGTCTACACCCGCGATGCCCGACGCGTGCTGATGGATATTTCGGATGAAGGAATGAAGGGCTTTCGCTCCTCATCGGAGCCGTACGCCAGACTGCTGGCCGAACAGATGCGCGGCCGCTTCAGCTCCGACTGGGGCCTGTCCGAGACCGGCGCCGCCGGCCCGACCGGCAACCGCTACGGCGATGCCGCCGGCCATAGCTGCATGGCGGTGGCGGGACCTGCGGCCGAGGTGATGACGCTGGAAACCGATAGCAACGACCGGTTCGCGAATATGCAGGTGTTCGCGGCGACGGCGCTGAAATTGTTGCTGAAGAAATTGGAGGGGCGGTGACAGCCGGCCTACTCACCGTCCCAGATGCCGTATGAAGATCCGCACCACATAGCCTTTGAACCGCGGCGCCTGGTCGTAGAGGTCCGAGGCGATCCGCTCGATGGTCTCGCGCAGCGACGTGAACTGCGCCTGCCGCGCGCTGCTCTCGGTGCCTTGCATGCCCGCGAGTTCATCCATCGCGGCATCGCTGATCTGGCACTGCACGACTTCATCCTCGCTCAGCATGGTGAAGCGAAAGGCCAGCCGTTCGAGATCATGGCCATGATCCTGTCGCGCGTCAGTGGCATAAGTCGTCCCAGTCGAGCCCCGGCCAGACAATGCTGAAAATCGCAGCGCTTGTCAGCACCAAAGAGCGGCTTCCCGCTACTGGAACGCCACTTCGGCAAAGCTGCGAAGCTTGCGCGAATGCAGCCGCTCCGATTCCTGCTGCTTGAGCCGCTCCAGCGCCTTGAGGCCGATCTCGAGATGCTGACCGACGCGGCGACGGTAGAACTCGCTGGCCATGCCGGCGAGCTTGATCTCGCCATGCAACGGCTTGTCGGAGACGCAGAGCAGCGTGCCGTAGGGCACGCGGAAGCGGTAGCCATTGGCGGCGATCGTGGCCGATTCCATGTCGAGCGCAACCGCGCGCGACTGGGACATACGGCGGATCACCTCGGGGCCGGAGATCTCCCAATTGCGGTTGTCGACGCTGGCGACGGTGCCCGTGCGCATCAGGCGCTTGAGCTCGAAACCTTCCAGGCCCGTGACGTCCTCGACCGCCTGTTCCAGCGCGACCTGCATCTCGGCCAGCGCCGGGATCGGCACCCACAGCGGCAGCTCGCGATCGAGCACATGATCCTCGCGCACATAGCCATGCGCCAGCACATAATCGCCGAGCCGCTGCGTGTTGCGCAGGCCGGCGCAATGCCCCAGCATCAGCCAGGCATGCGGCCGCAGCACCGCGACGTGATCGGTGACGTTGCGCGCGTTGGACGGACCGGTGCCGATATTGATCAGGGTGATGCCGCGATAGCCCGGCGCGACGAGATGAAAGGCCGGCATCTGCGGGCTACGCAAGGGCGCATCGCCGCTCGTCGCTCCGCCGCTGCGCGTGATCACATTGCCGGGCGCGACGAAGGCCTCGAGGCCGGCCTCGCCGGCCTGAAGCCGCTGCTGGCAGAGCTGCGCGAAGGCGTCGACGTAGAACTGGTAGTTGGTGAAGATCACGAAGTTCTGGAAATGCTCGGGATCGGTGCCGGTGTAGTGGTAGAGCCGGCGCAGCGAGTAGTCGACGCGGGCGGCGCGGAACAGCGACAGCGGCTCGGGTGCATCTGGCCGAAGCTCGAAAGTGCCGTCAGCGATGGCATCGTCCATGGTGGCGAGATCCGGCACGTCGAACGCATCGCGCAGCGATCGTGCGACGGACGAATTCTCGCTGGTGGTGATGGCCGCCTCGATGTTGATGTCGCGGCGATAGGCGAAGTGAATCGGGATCGGCTCATTGCACTCGCCGATTTCGACGGGAACGCCGTGGTTCTGGATCAGCAGGCCGATCTGCTCGGTCAAATAGCTGCGAAACAAATCCGGCCGCGTCACGCTGGTCTCGTGCACGCCGGGGCCTGCGACGAAACCGTAGGACAGACGCGAATCCAGCCGCGCATGCGTGGCGGTGGTGAGGCGCACGAAAGGATAATAGGCCCGCACCCGCGCCGCGATCGCCTCGCCTGAGACATAGGCCTCGAACCGGTCGCGCAGGAACTTGGTGTTGCGCTCGTAGATTTCTTCGAGGCGGGCAACGGCCGCGGAGGCATCGGAGAAGGATTCGGTGGCGATAGAGGGTGGAGATTGCATCGTTCGAGCGCCGGGTTGTTGGGGCTTCGAGTCGAACTATAGCAAAGAAAGAGGTCTCGTAGGGTGGGTTAGCGCAGCGTCACCCACCACTTCTGCTTCACGGCTGGAGAAGTGGTGGGTTACGGCTTCGCCTGACCTACCCTACGCAACCGAGATTGCCGCGCGTCACTTCTCGCGAAAGGCTCGCATGAACTGGTCGTGCAGCGGCTTCAAGAGATACGACAGCATGGTGCGGTCGCCGGTCTGGACGAAGGCCTCCACCGGCATGCCGGGAATCAGCTTGGAATCGCCGAGCCGGGCGACCTCCTCGGCGGACATCGACACGCGGATCGTATAGTAGCTCTGGCCGGTGCGCTGGTCGGTGGTGACGTCAGGAGAGACGCGGCTGACGACGCCGTTGAGTTCGGGCGTGGTGCGCTGGTTGAAGGCGGAGAGACGCAGCAGCGTCTTCTGGCCGATCTGCAGCTTGTCGATATCGACCGGGTTGACCTTGGCCTCGACCTGGAGATCGTCGCTCTGCGGCACGATCAACATCAGCGTATCGCCGGCGGTGACGACGCCGCCGACGGTGTGCACCGTCGATTGCAGCACCATGCCGTCCTGCGGAGCGCGAATGTCGACGCGGCGGAGCTGGTCCTCGGCGGCGACCTTGCGCTCGATCAGCTCGCCGATCTTGTCGTTGGTCTCGCGCAGATCCTTGGAGACCTCGCTGACCATGTCCTTGTCGACCTGGATGATCTGGAGCTCGGTCTCGGTGATCTTGCCCTTGGCCTGCGCCCGCGAGGCGATGTATTGCGCCCGCTCGCCGTTGAGGCGGGCGCTGTCGCGCTCCAGCGTGGTCAGGCGCGAAATCTGCACCAGATGCTTGTCGTAGAGATCGCGCACCCCGGTGAGCTCCTGCTGCACCAGGCTGATCTCCTTGTCCTTGGCTGTCTCCTGCGCCTGGAGACCCTCGATCTCCTCGTTGAGCTGCTGGATGCGTTCGCGGAGCTGCGCCTTCTGGCCGGCGCGGCCGTTGACGCGAACGTCGAACAGCTTGCTTTCGCTGTCGATCAGCGTCTTGACGTCGGGATCGCTGATGCGATCGCGCAGCGATTGCGGAAACTCGATCTTGTCGAGTCCGCGCTGCTCGGCCTGGAGCCGCGCCGCACGCGCCTGGGCGGCGTCGAGATTCTTGACCACGATGGCGAGGTTCGCCTTGGTGACGGTGTCGTCGAGCCGCACCACGATGTCGCCGGCCTTGACCACGTCGCCGTCGCGGGCGCGCACCTCGCCGACCACGCCGCCGGTCGGATGCTGCACCTTCTTGACGTTGGATTCGACCACGATCTGACCCGGCGCGATCAGCGCGCCTGAGATCAGCACGGTCGAAGCCCAGCCGCCGAGGCCGACGGCCAGCAGCAGCACAATCGAAATCCCGAGGATCAGGTGAAACCGGATCGACTCCCGGACAGTCTTGGGCGCGGCGGGCTTTGTGCCGCCAACCGTCACCGTGCTCATGCTTTGGCCACTCCGCCCTCGCTGACGACCTTGATCGGCGCCGGCGGCGCGACGCGGGGCTGGAGCACCTGGGCGAGCACCTGCTCCTTCGGTCCGAACGCCTGCATGCGGCCATCACGGAGCACCAGGATCTGATCGACTGCCTCGACCCCGATCGGGCGATGCGCCACGACGATGACGATCGCACCGCGTTCGCGCGCGTTGCGGATCGCGCGGGTCAACGCCTCGTCGCCTTCGGTGTCGAGATTGGAATTGGGCTCGTCCAGCACGATCAGGAACGGATTGCCGTAGAGCGCGCGCGCCAGCGCCACGCGCTGGGCCTGGCCTGCGGACAGCGAAGTGCCCTGCTCGCCGACCTGCGTATTGTAGCCCTCGCGCATCTTGATGATCATCTCGTGCACGCCGGCTTCCTTGGCCGCGGCGATGATGCCGTCGGAGGTCGCCTCGGGATCGAAGCGGCTGATGTTCTGCGCGATGCTGCCGCCGAACAGCTCGACGTCCTGCGGCAGATAACCGATATGGCTGCCGAGCACGTCGCTCGACCATTGGTCGAGCGCCGCACCGTCGAGCCGGACCTTGCCGCGCACCGGATGCCAGACGCCGACCAGCGCGCGGATCAGCGAGGATTTGCCGGAGCCGCTCGGCCCGATCACGCCGAGCCCGTTGCCGGCCTCGAGCGCAAACGTCACGTCCTGGACGATCAGTCGCTGGTCGCCCGGCGCCACCATGGCGACGCCTTCGACCGAGAGCCGCTTGGTGGGCGCCTGCAACTGGGTCGGCAACGCCTGCGCCGGCATCTGTTCCAACAGGCGGCTGAGACGGTGCCAGCTCTGGCGGGCCGCGACGAAGGATTTCCAGTGCGCGATCGCAAGATCGACCGGCGCCAGCGCGCGGGCCGAGAGGATCGAGCCCGCGATGATGATGCCGGCGGTCGCCTCCTGGTGGATGACGAGATAGGCACCGACCGCGAGCACCGCCGATTGCAGCATCATGCGCAGCACTTTTGCGATCGCACCGAGGCCGCCGGCGACGTCGCTCGCACGCTGATTGCCGGAGAGATATTTTTCATTGGCCTCGCTCCAGCGCTGGTTGAGCCGGCCGGCCATGCCCATCGCCACCAGCACCTCGGCATTGCGGCGGCTGGATTGGGCGAGGTCGTTGCGCCGGGCGGCAAGGCCCATCGCTTCCTTCGCAGGCTGGCGGGACAGGAACTCGGTGACCAGCGTCAGCCCGACCAGGATGACGGCGCCGACCAGGGCGGTCACGCCGATCATGACGTGGAAAGCGAAACAGATGGCGAGATAGAGCGGCAGCCAGGGCAGGTCGAAGAACGCGCTCGGGCCCATGCCGCCGAGGAAGGAGCGGACATTATCGAGGTCGCGCAGCGGCTGAAGCCCCTCGTTGCGGCTGCCGACCAGCAGCGGCAGGCGCACGATGGTATCGAACACCCGCTTGTTCAGCGCCTCGTCGAGCGCGGTGCCGACCCGTCCCAGGATGCGGCTGCGGATCATATCGAGCACGCCTTGCGCCGCGTAAAGACCGCCGGCGAGGACAATCAGCCCGACCAGCGTCGGAATGCTGCGGCTCGGCAGCACCCGGTCGTAGACCTCCAGCATGAAGATCGACCCGGTCAGATAGAGCAGGTTGATCATGCAGCTCATGAAGCCGACGCCGACGAACGCCGTGCGGCAGGCACGCAGCGCGTCACCGAGCTCTGAACGGCGAAGGCCGGGAACGGCTGCCATCAGTCTGATCTCTCTTTCGGGTGAGGGGCAAAGCCCCTGATTTCCTGGGTAAATCGAGGCTTACCTCGCCCGGATTAATATCGCGTTCTTCCCGCGGGCAACGCAATCGAATTAATCCGGCCTCGGCCACATCTACCCCGGATAGCCCGATGCGCAAGTCCGGTATTTCACAGGCTTTGCGGCTTTTTCCGGCAAGGACGGCGCCTCTCCCCAGGCCACGGAGAGGCGGAAGGTTGATTGAGCCGCTAACCCGCTAAAGCCGGCCGCCGCCGCGCACCAGCCGGACCACCAGCAGCAGGATGACGGCGCCGATCGCGGAATAGATGATCTCCGAGACCAACCCGAGGCCGAGATGGATGCCGAGCCTGGGGAACAGGAAGCTCGCGACGAACGCGCCGGCGATGCCGATCACGATGTCGCCGACGATGCCGAACCCGCTCCCCCGCACGACCTTGCCGGCGAGCCAGCCGGCGACCAGGCCGACGAACAGGATGATGATGAGGCTTTGGCCAGAAATGTACATAAGCTGAAGTCCCTCTCCGTGAACGAGGCCATGGAACCGGAACCGGGATGAATGGGGTCTGAATGCTGGTCTCCGAAGGGAACCACTCAAACATGAATCGCGAAAACAACCCCATGCACAGTAGACATCGCGCAAGCGGAGCGGACGCGGTGGATCGCGACAAGGGCATGTTGGCGCAGGGAATTTCGGCGTTCGGAGGCGCGCGGCCGGAGCGCGCCGATTACGTCGCAACCACCGGCCCGGCCAGCACGCATCGCGCCGCCCGCCCGGGCCCGATCTCGGTGCTTTCGGGCAGCTGCTCCAGGCAGCGCGGTTCGACGAGCTTGCAGCGGGGGGCGAAGGAGCAGCAGTTCGGCTTTTCGGCCAGCGACGGCGGGGTGCCGGGGATGGTCTCCAAGCGCTGGCCGCGCCTCGCGCCATGAATGGTCGAGGCAAGCAGGCCCTTGGCATAGGGGTGGACCGGCGAGCGGACGATCTCGCGAAGGCTCCCCTGCTCCACGACCTGGCCGGCATACATCACCGCGATGCGGTCGCAGATCTCGATGGCGACGCCGATGTCGTGGGTCACGAAGATGACGGACATGCCGAACTCGCGCTGCAACTCGCGAAGCAGGAGCAGGATCTGGATCTGCACGGTGGCATCGAGGGCGGTGGTCGGCTCGTCCGCCAGCAGGATTTTGGGCCGGCAAGCCAGCGCGAGCGCAATCATCGCGCGCTGGCGCATGCCGCCGGACATCTCGTGCGGATAGGCGTCCAGCCGGCGTCTTGCGGAGGGGATGCGCACGACATCGAGCATCTCAAGCGCCCGCGCCCTGCCCTCGGCATAGCTCCTGCCTTCGTGGCGCACGACGCTTTCGGCGATCTGCGCACCGATGGTGTAGACGGGATCGAGCGCCAGCGCGGGTTCCTGGAAGATCATCGACACCGTCTGGCCGCGGAACGACGACAATTCCTCATCGTTCATCGCGAGCACGTCTCGGCCCATCACCTTGACCGTGCCCGTGATCTGCGTGCGCTTCTTCGGCAACAGCCGCATCAATGCGCGCAGCGTCACGCTCTTGCCCGAACCGGACTCGCCGAGCAGGCCCAGCACCTCACTATCGCCGAGCGAGACACCGAGATCGTTCACGGCATGGACCGTGCGCTCGCCGGTGAAGCGGATGTTGAGGTCTGAGATCTCGACGAGCTTGGTCATGACGGCAGCTTGGGTACCCGGTCGTGATAGTCGGTGACGCGCTGGAACGCGGCGCCGATGGTGAGCAGCGTCGCTTCATCGAAGGACCGGCCGATCAGCTGCATGCCGACAGGCAGGCCGCTCCTGGTGAAGCCCGAGGGCACCGTGAGCGACGGCAGGCCCAGGAAGTTCACGGGACGCGTGAACAGCGTCAGCCGCTGCAGCAAAGCCGGCGCGTTGGGTCCGCCGCCGACATCGCTCTCCTCGATCGTCGGCGCCGGGATCGGCGAGGCCGGAGCGACGATCGCATCAACGCCTGCAGCTGCCGCATTGTGCGCGGCGAGTGCCGGGCCGCGCCAGCGCATCGCCTCGAGATAAGTAATGGCGGGAATGGCGAGCCCGTTCTGCAGCCGCATCAAGGTCTGCGCGCCATAATCCTGCGGCCGCTCGATCATCCAGCGCTTGTGGAAGGCGGCCGCTTCGGCGGCCAGCACGAGCTGGCTCGCCGACGACAATTGCCGCTGGTCGGGCAGCTCGACCTTGACGATATCGGCGCCCTCGCGCTTGAGCACGGCGATGGTTTCGTCCAGCACGCGCGCGACCTCGCTGTCGAGATCGTCGACATAGAAGGACGCGGGCACTCCTATCTTCAAACCTTTCAGCGAACTCTTGGTCGCCGCGACGTAGTCCGACAGCGGCTCATGGCTTGCGGTCGAGTCTTCAGGATCGGGGCCGGCGATCAGCGCCAGCAGCAGCGCGCAATCCTCCGCGGTGCGCGCGAGCGGGCCGACGGTGTCGAGCGATTGCGACAGCGGCATCGCGCCGGCGCGGCTGACACGACCAACGGTGGTCTTCAGCCCCGTGACGCCGCAGAAATGCGCGGGCATGCGGATCGAGCCGCCGGTGTCCGAGCCCAGCGCCGCATAGGTCAGGCGCGCGGCGACCGACGAGCCGGAGCCAGAGGACGAACCGCCCGTGATATGCGCGAGGTTCCAGGGATTGCGCACCGGGCCGTAATGGGCGTTGTGCCCGGTCGGGCCATAGGCGAATTCGGCCAAATGCAGCGTGCCGAGCCTGATCTGACCGGCGTCCTTCAGACGTTGCAAAGCCGTGGACGTCACCGTCGGCACGAAATCGCGGCGGATCAGCGAGCCACAGGTCGCGACGTGGCCGGCATCGTAATACATGTCCTTGTGGGCGAGCGGCACGCCGTGCAATGGGCCGCGCGCCTCGCCTTTGGCAAACTCCGCGTCGGCGACACCGGCCGCTTTGAGCGCGGCCTCCGATTCAATCGACATGAAGGCGTTGAGATGCGGCTGCCACTGCGCAATGCGGTGCAGCAGCGCGCGCGTCACCTCATGCGAAGACAGCTGCTTCATCGCGATCGCACGCGCGACCTCGGTGAGCGTCATCAAGGCGGGTTCGAGGCTCACTTCGACACCTTCTGGGTCTGCGCGAGAGGATAGTGCGCGGGCTCGAGGTCGAACGGCAGCGTGCCGGCGATGGCCGCAAAACCTTCGAAGGCCGGCCCGATGGAATTTGAGATGCGGGTCGCGATCTCGTCATCCACGGAGATGCCGGCAAGTTGCGCGATAGGCTTGATCTCTTTCGGTGTCGGTCTGGTCATGAATTCGTCTCCCTCGGCGCGAGGCTATGGCCCGATCCCGGAATGGCCATGTAGCACGCAGCCTCGTGGCCCATATTATCCAGCGCCGTAAGCTTTGGTGACGCATTTGCGCAGAGCGGCTCCGCAAACGGACAACGGGTATGGAAGCGGCAGCCCGCGGGCGGGTCGATTGGATTGGGCGGGTCGCCCGAGATCGGCGGCTTCTCGGTGCGCCTGTCAGGATCGGAGGACGGCATCGCCGCCAGCAAGGCACGCGTATAGGGATGCGCCGGGCTGTCCCAGACCTGATCGACCGGACCGAGCTCGACGACCTCGCCGAGATACATGACAAGCACGCGGTCGCTGATGTAGCGGACGACGTTGAGGTCATGGCTGATAAAGAGATAGGTCAGGCCGAATTCGCGCTTGAGGTCGGCGAGCAGGTTGAGCACCTGCGCCTCGACGGATTTGTCGAGCGCGGAGACGGCTTCGTCCAGGATCACCAGCCGCGGTGAGAGCGCCAGCGCACGTGCGATGTTGACGCGCTGGCGCTGGCCGCCGGAGATCTCGTGCGGATAGCGGCTCGCGAAATTTGCAGGTACCAGACCGACCTTGCCGAGCAGCTCGCGCGCCAACGCCCGCGCCGCACCATCGGCCATGCCGTGGACCTTCGGGCCGAAAGCGATGGATTCCTCGATCGTCAGGCGCGGATTGAGCGAAGCATAGGAATCCTGGAACACCATCTGCATGCCGCGGCGCAGCGCGCGCAAGCTCAGCGACGGGCCCACGGTCATGCCGTCATAGATGATGTCGCCGGTGTCGCGCGGCATCAAATGCATCAAGAGGCGCGCGGTGGTGGACTTGCCGCAGCCGGATTCGCCGACGATGCCGACGGTCTCGCCTTTGGCTACGGAGAAGGAGACGTTGTCGACGGCGCGCACGGTCCGCTTCGCGGCGAACAGCCCGCCGCGCACCGGGAAATGCTTGGTCAGCCCGTTGACCTGAAGCAACGGCTGCGCGACCCCGCCGACATCCTCGACGGGCTCCAGCATTTCAACGGAATTGTTGCTCTCGCTCATGGCCGCGGTCTCCCACCTCTCCCCGTCGGGGAGAGGTCGGCGCGCAGCGCCGGGTGAGGGGGCGCGGCAAACTCGGTGGAGCGTAACCCCTCACCCGGACCGCACCTTGCGATGCGATCCGACCTCTCCCTGTGGGAGAGGTGGGGCACCGCCGCTGTGGCAGTCTGTGTCGATCCCATCATCTCAGTTCCTGATATCCATGGCGCTGCGCAGGCCGTCCGAGAGCAGGTTGAAGCAGATCGAGACTGCAAAGATCATCGCACCCGGCAATGCCGCGACCCAGGGGTTGACGTAGATCGCGGTCCGCAAGGTGTTCAGCATCAGGCCCCATTCCGGCTCGGGCGGCTTGGTGCCGAGGCCGAGGAAGGAGAGACCGGCGGCCAGGATCATCGAGACCGAAATGAGGCTGGTGGCATAGACGAAGATCGCCCCCAACACGTTGCCGAGAATGTGCACGCGCATGATGGTGAACGGCCCGGCGCCGGAGGCGCGCGCGGCCTCGACGAAATCCATGTTGCGCACGCCTGTGGTGACGCTTTCGGCGACGCGGGTGATCTGCGGCACGAACACGATGGTCAGCGCCACGATGGAGTTGAGGATGCCGGCGCCCAGTGCGCCGGAGATCGCAATCGCGAGCAGCACGGAAGGGAAGGCGTAGAACACGTCGACCGTGCGCATGATCGCGGTATTGAGCCTGCCGCCGACATAGCCGGCAATGATGCCGACCGAGGTCCCGATGCCGAAAGCGAGGATGACAGGCAGAATGCCGATGACCAGCGACAACCGCCCGCCATAGATCAGCCGCGCCAGCATGTCGCGGCCGAGCTCGTCGGTGCCGAGCGGATAGCCTGGGGTCCCGATGTGGCGGAGGCGGCGGATCATCGAGCCCTTGTACGGATCTTCCAGTCCCAGCCATGGTGCCAGGATCGCGGAGACGAAGACCAGCAACAGCACGATCGCGCAGGCCATGCTGACCTTGTCGCGCAGGATACGGCGGCCCACGGTTGCCCAATAACCGCGCGCCTTGGTGGCAGGGGCGGCCTGCAGTGCGGCGTCGCTGGGGGCGGACAATGGAAGCTCGGTCATCGGGTCGCTTCCGAAAGTTGAGACGATCGACGCGAGCCAAGCAGGTGGTGTACCTCGCCCGCCTGCGGGAGAGGTCGCGCCGAAGGCGCGGGTAAGGGTTTTCTCCTCTTGGGGTTCCTCGCGCGTGGAGAGACCCCCACCCCGGCCCTTCCCCGCAAGCGGGAGAGGGGGCGGACCTTTTGCGCGGCTACAGCTCGGCTCATCCCACTAGCCCCGCTTGATGCGCGGATCGATCGCGGCCTGCGCGATGTCGACCAGGAGATTGAGAAAGACGAAGAACAGCGCCAGCACCAGGATCGTGCCCTGCAGCAGCGGCAGGTCGCGCTGGAAGATCGCGGAGTTGAGCAGGAAGCCCGAGCCCGGCCAGGAGAACACGGTCTCAATCAGGATCGAGCCGCCGAGCATGTAGCCGAGCTGAAGCCCCATCACGGCGAGCGCGGTCGGCGCGGCGTTCTTGACGACGTGACGGAATACGCCGCGCTCATGCAGGCCTTTTGCGCGCAGCGCCTCGACGAAATCCTGCGAGAGGATGTCGCCGGACAGCGCGCGGACCGTGCGGGTGACGATACCCATCGGGATCACCGAGGTCGTGATCGCCGGCAGCACCAGATATTTCAGGTGCGCCCAGTCCCAGGCCCAGGAATTGGAGCCGTTGGGTCCGGCGCCGACGGCCGGCAGCCAGTTCAGCTCGACCGAGAAGATGATGACGAGCAGCATGCCGAGCCAGTAATGCGGCACCGCAACGCCGGCGATGGCAAAGGAGGTCGCGACCTTGTCGATCCAGGTTTCGCGAAAATAGCCGGCGATCAGGCCGAGCAGAATGCCCATCGTGAAGCCGATGATCGCGGCAGCGATTGCGAGCGTGACCGTGTTGCCGACCGCGCGCATGACCTCGGCGAGCACGGGGCGGCCGGTGGCGATGGAATTGCCGAGATCGCCGTGCAGCGCGCGGAGCAGCCAGAGCCCGAACTGCACCGGCAGCGGCCGGTCGAAGCCATAGGCGGCGCGCAGCTGCGCGGCGAGCTCCTGCGAAGCGTCGGCCGGCAACACAGCGACCAGCGGATCGCCCGGCGTGATGTGCACGAGCAGAAAGCACACCAGCGCCACGCTGATCACGATCGGGATGACATAGACGATGCGTCTGGCGGTATAGGCGAGCACTGATTGACCTGACGTGGTATCGCAAGATTGCGTGGGCTTCAGTGAGGGACGCACAATGGGAGGGTTCCCTCCCCCCTTGTGGGGAGGGTTAGGGAGAGGGGTGGCCACAGAGAGACTGCGCGTGTGGGCCCCCTTCCCCAACCCCTCCCCACAAGGGGGAGGGGAGCCCTACCAGGGTGCTCACCTCACTGTATCGAGATCGGCGAGAAGTCGATGAACCAGCTCTTCGGCTGGATCACGCCTATCACCTTCGGGCTCATGGCGCGCGGGCCGACGTCGTGGGCGACGTAGAGGAAGGCAGCGTCGTCGACCGAAGCGGCGTGCAGCTCGGCGAGAGCGGCGTCGCGCGCGGCAGGATCAAAGGTCTGCCGGGCCTTCTTCACCAGCTCGTCGAACTTGGGATTGTTGATGAAACCCCAATTGTTCGAGACCGGCGGCGCCATGCCCGATTGCAGGAAGCGCACCAGCGCAAAGAACGGATCCATCGCCGCATAGGTGACATTGGTCGCGTTCGAGCCATTGGCGCTGGGGTCCTTGGCGCCGCGGCGCCAGTTGGTGAACAGCGTATTCCACTCGATGACGTCGAGCTGCACGTCGAAATAACATTCGGCGAGCGCCTGCTGCAGATATTCGTTCATCGGCAGCGGCTGCATCTGACCCGAACCTGAAGCAGACGTCTGGACCTTCACCGTCAGCTTCTTGTTCGGGCCGAAGCCGGCCTCCTGCATCAGCTTCTGCGCAGCCGGCTTGTCGTACTTGATCTCGAAGCTCGGTTTTCCCCGCCAGGGATGGCCGGGCTCGAAGGTGCCGGTGGCGGGCACCATCAGGCCCGCGAGCAATCCGTCCTTGAGACCTTCGCGATCGATGCAGAGATTGGCGGCCTTGCGCACGCGGATGTCGTTCCAGGGCGAGCCTTCGATGCGCGAGAACTGCCACGGCCAGACATGCGGCTGCTCGTTGGCGTAGAGTTTGAAGCCGCGCTGCTTGAGCTCGGGCAGCGCATCCGGCGCCGGCGCCTCGATCCAGTCGACCTGTCCGGAAAGCAGCGCTGCGGTGCGTGCATTGGCTTCCGGCATCGGCAAGAGCACCATCTTGTCGATCTTAGGCACGCGGGCCTTGTCCCAATAATCCGCGTTCTTGACCAGCTCGAGCCGCTCGCGCGGGGTGAAACTCGCCATCTTCCACGGGCCGGTGCCCGCCGCGTCCTTGGCAAACGCGGCCCAGGCGGCCTGCGACTTTGCCTTGGCGTCGGCGCCTTCAGCCTTGTCATAGAAATGCTGCCACTTCGCCGGGCTCGCCATGAAGAGGTTGGTGAGGTTGATCGGCAGGAAGCTGTCGGGCTCCTTGGTGGTGAGCTCGACCGTCATGTCGTCGATCTTCCTGGCAGAAGCCAGCGTCGGCATACGGGAGGCGGTGACGCCGACCTGGCTGGCATCGAACTGCGGCGCGTCCTGCTTCAGCACCTTCTCGACGTTCCACACCACGGCATCGGCGTTGAAAGGCGTGCCGTCATGGAAGGTCACGCCGGGGCGCAGCTTGAACATCCATTTGGTCTTGTCTGCGTCATCGACCTTCCACTCGGTCGCAAGGCCGGGGATGACGACGCTGGCCTTGTCGGCCGAGGACAGGTCCCAGCCGGTGAGCGCGTCATACATGGTGACGCCGGTAAAACGGTTGCCCTCAAAGCCTTGATCGGGCTGACCGAGGGTGCGCGGAATATCGGCAGCCGTCATGCCGATGCGCAACACGGTTTCCGCGCTGGCGACGCGCGGCCATGCCGCCGCAGTCGTCAGGGCCAGCGCCGCAATCAACGCGGCGCGTGTCGTTATCCTTATAAGCATGACGTCAGTCCTTCTTCGGCTTTCGCTGATTAATTTTGATGCAAACGTATGCAATGGCTATGCCAATGGGGAAACTTATTCTGCAAATTGGCCCTGCGACGACAAGTCCTTGTGATCGCGCGTGTGCATGGGCGCCGCGCTGCCTATTCTGGCATCAAGATTGCAAGTTTGGCTCCGAAACTTCTCTGGGAGCTTTGGGCCATGCGTATCCGATTATCGACCTGTCTCGCCGTGCTTGCGCTGGGCCTATCCGCAATCTCAGCGCGCGCTGAAACGGTGGTGCGCTACGGCATCTCGATGGCGGATATTCCGCTGACGACCGGCCAGCCCGATCGCGGCGCCGGCGCCTATCAGTTCACGGCCTACACGATCTACGATCCCCTGGTTGCCTGGGAGATGGACGTCGCAGATCGGCCCGGCAAGCTGGTGCCGGGGCTCGCCACCGAGTGGAAGGTCGATGACGCCGACAAGACCAAGTGGCGGTTTACTCTGCGCAAGGGCGTGAAGTTTCACGACGGCAGCGACTTCAACGCCGATGCGGTGGTCTGGAATCTCGACAAGGTGCTCAACGACAAGGCGCCGCAATTCGACAAGCGGCAGAGCGCGCAGGTGAAGACCCGCCTGCCCTCGGTCGCCGGCTACGCCAAGATCGACGATTTCACCGTCGAGATCACCACCAAGACGGTGGACTCCTTCTTCCCCTATCAGATGCTGTGGTTCCTGATCTCGAGCCCGGCGCAATATGAAAAGCTCGGCCGGGATTGGGACAAGTTCGCCAGCCAGCCCTCCGGCACCGGGCCGTTCAAGCTGACCAAGCTCGTGCCGCGCGAGCTTGCCGAGCTCAGCAAGAACCCGGACTACTGGAACGCCAAGCGCATTCCCAAGGTCGACAAGATCGTGCTGGTGCCGATGCCGGAGGCGCTGACGCGCACCAATGCGCTGCTCGCAGGACAGGTCGATCTGATCGAGACCCCGGCGCCCGATGCCGTGCCGCAGCTGAAGGCCGCCGGCATGAAGATCGTCGACAACGTCACGCCGCATGTCTGGAATTATCACCTCAGCGTGCTGCCGGGCTCGCCCTGGACCGACATCCGCCTGCGCAAGGCGCTCAACCTTGCGATCAACCGCGACGAGGTCGTCGGCCTGATGAACGGGCTCGCCAAACCGGCCAAGGGCCAGGTCGACCCGTCGAGCCCGTGGTTCGGCAAGCCGAGCTTCGAATTGAAGTACGATCTCGCGGCGGCGAAGAAACTGGTCGAGGAGGCCGGCTATTCAAAAGCAAAGCCGCTGAAGACCACCTTCATCATCGCGCAGGGCGGCACCGGCCAGATGCTGTCGCTGCCGATGAACGAGTTCCTGCAGCAGAGCTTCAAGGAGATCGGCATCGACATCGACTTCAAGGTGGTCGAGCTCGAGACGCTCTACACGCATTGGCGCAAGGGCGCCGCCGACGAGATCAACGCCGGCATCACCGCCAACAACATCGCCTACGTCACGTCCGACCCGCTCTACGCCATCGTCCGCTTCTTCGCCTCCGACCAGATCGCGCCTGTCGGCGTCAACTGGGGCGGCTACAAGAACCCGAAGGTCGATGCCCTGATCAACGAGGCCAAGCAGACCTTCGACACCGCCAAGCAGGACGAGCTGATCGCGCAGGCGCACGCATTGATCGTCGACGATGCCGTGCTGGTCTGGGTCGTCCACGACACCAACCCGCACGCGCTGTCGCCGAAGATCAGGCAGTTCGTGCAGGCGCAACACTGGTTCCAGGATCTGACGACGATCGGGGTGGAGTGAGGGGGCACGCCCAGCTGCCGTAGGGTGGGTTAGCCGAAGGCATAACCCACCATGCTGCAGCAAACGCCGACCGGCGTCCGTGGGTTACGCTCGACGGACTGCGCTCCGCATCCGCCGAGCTAACCCACCCTACAAGACCTACTTCGTCAGCAGCGCATACGCTCCGCTCCAATCCTGCGGCGGCGGATTGGCCTGATAATCCTTGATGCGCGCTTCATACAGCCTGAACAGCTTTTCCAGCGTGTCGGCGTCCTCGCTGCGGCGGCCGCGCTCGATGGCGTCGAGCGCGCCCTGCCAGTCGCGGCCGCGGTAGCAGCCGAGCATCTCGATGGTGATGTTGCGCAGGCGCTGGAACGCGGCCGAGTGCATCACATCCTCGCGGCCGGCGATGGCGTAGATCACCTCCGGCTCGCTCTTGCCCTTGACCATGATGAAGTCGAGCTCGAGGATGGCGAACCTGTCCTTGACCGCGAGCGCGGTCCGGGAGCCCACGATGATCGGGAAGCCGTATTCCTTGGTCTGGCCCTCCAAGCGCGAGGCCAGGTTCACACTGTCGCCGAGCACCGAATAGTTGAACTTCTTGTCGGACCCCATGTTGCCGACCACGCCGATGCCGGTGTTGAGACCGATGCCGACGTTGAGCGGGATGTAGGCATGGCCGCCGTCGGCGGCCTCGCGCTCGCGCTCCCGGTTGACCTCGTCGATCTTCTCGAGCATGCCGACCGCCGCCTCGCAGGCGTTGATCTCGTGCGCCTTGTCATCAAGCGGGGCGTTCCAGAATGCCATGATGGCATCGCCCATGTATTTGTCGATCGTGCCCCTGTGCTCTCGGATTACGTTGGTGAGCGGCGTCAGGAAGCGGTTCATCAAGGTGATCAGACCTTGCGGATCGTGCTTGTAGGTTTCCGAGATCGAGGTGAAGCCGCGCACGTCGGAGAACATGATCGTCATCTCGCGCTCCTCGCCGCCGAGCTTGAGCTTTTCCGGCGATTGCGCGAGTTGCTCGACCAGCTCCGGCGACATGTATTGCGCGAACATGCCGCGGATCTGCACGCGCTGTCGCTGCTCGCGCACGAAGCTCGCAAAGATGAAGGTCAGATAGATCGCGGTGGTCGACAGCAGGGGATAGGTGAAGTCGATAAGATACCGATACCGCGCGTAGAAGAACCAGGACGTGCCGATCAGGATGGCGGCGAACGTCGCGCCGGCGAGCACCAGCCGGACGGGGCCGAGATTCGGCGTGAAGATGATCACGAGGATGCCGATGATCATTGCAGCGAGCAATTCAACGCCGAGCGCGTAGTTCGGCTGCGAGATCACCGCGCCGCTCAGCACGCTTTCGAGCACCTGCGCGTGGATCTCGACCCCCGGCATGTTGGCCGAAACCGGCGTGGTCTTGAGGTCGTTCAGCCCGACCGCCGAAGTGCCGATCAGCACCAGCTTGCCCCTGATCTTGTCCGGCGGCACGTTGTTGTCGAGCACGTCGGCCGCCGAGACATAGATCGAGGGATCCTGCCGGGCATAGTGCACCCAGAGCTGGCCGTTCTTGTCGGTCGGAATCTCGATGCCCTTGAGGCGGATGGCGCGGATGCCGGTCTTGTCGGTGCGAACCAGCAGCGTCGGCGTCCCCGTGACGACCCGCAGGATCTCGAGGCTGAGCGAGGGCATGATGTTGCCCTGGGCGCGCATTATCATCGGCACGCGGCGGATCAGGCCGTCGCGCTCGGTCTTGATCGTGAACAGGCCACGGCCGGCCGCGACCTTCTCGATGACCGGCACGTTGCGCAGCAGGCCAGGGAATTCGAACAGGAAGTTTTCGGCATTCTCTTCGCCGACGGTCGCGACGCCAGTGAAGGGAAGTGTGTTGTCGAGCGCGGACCCGACCGCTGGCTGACCGGTCTCGCCCAGCACCACGCGCGAGCGCTTGATCGCGTCGGAGAGGATCTGGTCGTTGCTCGGCAATTCGCGCAGGCGGGCACGGGTGACGTCGTCGAGATAGCGCATCTGATCGGCCACCAGATCCGGATTGAGCCGGTCCGCTTCCGAAAACACGACGTCGAACCCGACCGCCACCGCGCCGAGATTGGTGAGATTGATGATCAAATCGGCGATCCGCGTGCGCGACCACGGCCACTGGCCGAGCCTGGCAAGGCTCTTGTCGTCGATATCGACGATGGTGACGGGCCGCACCGTCTTGTGACGCGGGTCGAGCAGCTGGAACATGTCGAAGGTACGCAGCCGCACCTCCTGGACCGGCGGCGGATCCCAGACGCGCAAGGCTGCAAATCCGATCAGCAACCCAAGGCACACCAGCCGCGCGAACCCGAACTTCTTCGTGAACCACCGGCGCCAGGTTTTGAGACGTTTCATCTCGCCCGAAATTCCCGCAATCCGCCTTCGTCAGATGTCCGGACCACAATACGCAATCGCCCGAGCGTTTGATACCGGAATCACTGCGATATCGGGTCACCGCGGCCCGCGTCATCGCAATGGAGCCGGGGGAGCGTCCGTCAGGCGTGGTTCGCCAGGATGAAGTCGCTGGCATGCATGCTGCTCGCCACGAGGTTCTTCAGCAGGATCGACTGATGGTCATCGAGCGTGACCAACGTGTCGCTTCCCTGCTGCGTAACGGCGATATCGCTGAAGGAATGGATGTTGGCAAACTGCTGCAGGTCGATCTTGTCCTGACCCGAGTCGAAATTAACGATGGTGCTCTGAACCGGAAGCGTCGAATTTGCAAACGTGAACTGGTCCTGCCCGACGGTCCCGACGAGAATGGGTCCTGTCGGTGGGTCGACGACCAGCGTGCCGCCGGCACCATCGCTCACGAAATTGAAGCTGTCGACGGTGTAGCTCCCCGAAAACTTGATGATCGCCGTGTCGGTCCGGTCGCTCAGCGTCAGCGTACCGCCCAGCTGATCGGCGTTCTGGGTATAAGTCACCCCGGTAAGGTGCGAGAAGTCGATGTCCTTGAGATCGAGCAGGTCCGAATTGGTGACGGTGCCGTCACCGGCAAAGCCGTTGATTACGCCGGTGTAATCGGCGGCGTGCTCGATCACGAGCGTGCCGGTGGTTCCGGATTCGTTGGTGAAGGTCACGTCCTGTGCGGAGGCCTCGTTGAGATCCAGCACCGTGCCGCTGCCGATCGTCATCGACGTGTCGGCGAGCGGATCAGACACCGTGGTGCCGCCATGGCCATCGCTCTGCAGATTCCAATTGATGTCTTTGCCGAGGAAGGACAGGGTAATCGTGGTCGCGCCGTTGTAGAAATCGACGGTCGTGATCTTCGTGTCCGAATTGTAGTGGGCCTGCGCCGACATCGTCGCCGTCCAGGCTAGGTCCTTCATGTCGATCTCGTTGCCGGACGACAGCGGAGCCCCGGCCGGAGACCCCGAGATGAAGCCTCGGAAATCCTTGGAATCGTCCAGGACCAGGGTTCCCAGGCCGTTGTCGTAATAGACGACGATCCCCGAAGCGGCGCCCTCGATCTCGACGACGGCCTTGTTGGAGATCTCGATGGCTCCGGTGCCGCTGACATTGCCCTTGATGTCGACAGTCGAGATGTTGTTGTTGGAGAAAGGGCCCGCCTCGATCAGGCCATTGTCGAGCAGGTCGCCGCTCACCGTGAACACGGTGCCGGGCTCGGTCAGCAACGTCACCCCCGAGATGACGGTGAGGTCGTGGATCGTGACGCTGGTCGTGCTGTCGATCATGTAGGTCCCGGCAGCATCGAGCTTGACGTCGTAGCTCGCACTGGGCACCCCCACGCTCCAGTTCGACGCAGTGTTCCAGCTGCCACCGGCCGTGTTGATCCAGTGGTCGACTGGGGCGAGTTCGACGATGGTGCCACCGGCGCCGTCGCTGCTCGTGAGGAAATGCACGTCGCTGTAGTCGCCGATGAGCGTGAGCGAGATGCTGTCACTGTGCGTATCGCTCACGACGAGCTTGCCAGTTTCGTCGTCGTAGACCGCCGTCGTTCCGCTGTCCCAGACGATAGTCGACAGATCGATCTTCTCATTGGCGGCAAAGCCGGCGATCGCACCGCCGAAGGTCGCGGTGTCGATCTCGAGCTCGGCGCCGGCGCCGCCGAAGGTGACGGTCTGCGACACCACGTCCTTGATATCGAGCGACGCGCCGGCGTCGATCGTAACCGAGCCGGAGCCGGACAGTGATCCGAACAGCGTCAGCGTCCCGGTGTGGACCTCGATGAGGTGGTTGTTGGTGATTGTGCCCGTGATCGACGCCGTGCCCCAGCTGCCGATCTCGCCCCCATTGGTGATGCCCGGCCCATTCACGACAGCCGATGCGCCATTGAGCAGATCGATTTCGCCGGCATTGACGATCGAGGACAACGTGCCGAACACGCTTGTTCCGGATACCGTCCAGATTCCGCCCGCCTCGTTGTTGAAGGTGGCGGTGGCGACCGAGATGTTGCCGTTGATGTGGCCGGTGTTGTTGATGGTGACGGCGCCGCCGGACTCGGCGATGGCATAGGTCGTCGACGTCACGCTGCCGGCATCTGCCGGCCCGATCGTGCCCGCATTGTCGATCAGCGCCGTGCCGGTCATGTTCTCCTGAACGAAGATCGCATAGTGGCCGCTCGCGCCCACGACCGAGCCGTTGTTGATGATATGGGTCGAGCCGGTGGCGACCGGGTTGCCGGTCTCGCCCGTGTCGTTCTGGGTGACGACGACACCGGCCGTTCCGGTGGCGGTGAGCGTGCCATCATTGAGAATGGTGACACTGTCTTGGCCAACCGCCACGACTCCCAGAGCGACCGAACCCGTGGCCGCCCCCTCGTTTGTGACGCTCACATCACCGCCGCCGTGGTCGAAAGCTCCGATCGCGATGCCAGCGGAGGTGATCGACGACGAGGCACCTGTCGTGACCGTGATCTTTCCGATGCCCCAGGTGAAAGCATCGATGCCGTAGCCGGCATCCGCGGTGATGGTCGCGTCGCTGATGACGGTGACGTCGCCGTTGACGGCATTCGAGAAGGTGGCGTTTCCGCCCGGCTTGTAGCCGGCGATGATGGCGCCGGGCGTGGCGCCGTCGTTGTTCAGCGCGGAGCCGGAGTGGATGATGCCATGGGCCTTGACGGAGATCGTGCTGCCGGCACCGTCCGCGATCGCGGCGGCGTAGTTGACGGCCACGATGCCGGAGCTCCCCGACGCGACGATATCGCCCGCCGCCAGGATGACGTCGATATCGCCCTGGTCGATGGTGTAGGCGAGAATGCCGTAGCTCGTCGCGCCCTTCACCGACGCGCCGGCCCCGAGCGTGACGGTAACGTCGCCGGTGCCACCGCTGAGCGCCTGGGCCCTGATGCCCTCCTCCGCGCCAACGATCGTGGTGCCGGCCGCGTCGTTCACGGTGACGTCGCCATTTCCGTAATTGTAGGCGTGGATGCCGTATCCCGCCGCGGCGGTGATGCTGGCATGGTTGTTGACCACGACCGAGCCGTTGACGTCAGCGTTGACGCTGCTGCCGTTCGTGGCGCCGGTGTAGCCGGCCTGGATGCCGGCCGGTGTATTGCCGCTGAGGTTGAGGCTGCTCCCGGAATTGATGGTGCCGTAGGCGTTGACAATGATCGTGCTATCCTCGGACGCGCCGATTGAGGTCGCCCGGTTGACTGCGACGATCCCGGAGCTGCCCGACGTTACGACACTGCCGGCCTCCGTGGTGACGACGACGTCCCCGCTGCCATAGCTGCGCGCGCGGACGCCGTAGACCGAACTGCCGGCGATATTTCCACCGGCGTCGATCGTCACGTTGCCATTGCCCCAGGTCGTCGCATCGATGCCAAAGGCACCGCCGGCCGCGCCGCCGAGCTGGGTGATCAAGATGTCGCCGGCATTGGCGGCGTTCAGGTTCTCGGCGAGAACGCCTGCCGAATTCGCGCCGGTGCCGGTCGCCATGCCGCTGAGGTCGTTGACGGTGATCCCGCCGCCGCCATCGGCGCCGAAACTCAGCCAGATGCCATGGCCGGTCGTTCCCTTGATGTCGCCGGTCGCTTTCAGCGACACGTTGCCCACGCCGTTCTGGGTGACCGCAACGCCATTCGCCGCTCCGGTCAGATTGCCGGTCAGCGTCAGTATGATCGCGGCGGGCTGGCCGCTGGCGCCACCGGTCGACGTGACATCCAGCGCGTCGCCGCTCGAGGTCGTGATGCCGGCATCGCCGGTAACGATGAAGGTGCCGGCCTGCGAGGCGAGCACCGTAATGGTCCCGGTGAAATTCTGGCCCGACACCTTGTCGAGCTGCAGCGTATCCACCCCACCGGCGAAGGTGACGGTCTGGGCGGTGGCGCCGCCAAGTTCAAGTGTTGCGCCGTCGTCGACGATCAGCGCACCGACACCGGTCAGACCGCCGGAGAGGTTCAAGGTCCCGCTCTGCACCTCGATGGCGCCGGTGTTGCTGACGCCACCCGTGACCGTGTTGAGGCCGGTGACGCCGTAGAGATTGCCGGCATTGCTGAGGCTGCCGCCATTGATCGAGGCTCCGGAAAGATAGAGCTCCGATTGGCTATCGACCGTCACCGCGCCGGTGACGCTATTGCTGATCGTCAGATTTGCGAGCTTCAGCGTGCCGTGGTTGACCGCCTTGAGATTGGCGGTGTTGGAGATGTCCTCACCGGAGATGTCGAGCTCGCCTCCGCTTGCCTGGATCAGATTGTGATTGACGATGGCGTGGAGCGTGGCCGGATCGATTGTCAGCGTGCCGCCGGTGACGGTGATCGTGCCCGTGTTGGTAATACTTGCGTCGTTGATGGCACTGGTATCGGTCGATACCAGCATGCCCGCGATCATCAGCGTTCCGCCGTCGATGGTTGCTCCGACGAGACCGAGCGTAGAGCCAGACGCGACCGAAACCGCACCTGCGGTGTTGGTCACCGTCGTCGAGATCAATTTCAGCGTGCCGCCGTTGATCGCAGCTAGCGTGCTGGTGTTGGTGACGGCCTCGTGGTCGATGTCGAGTTCGGCCCCGTTGGCCCGAAGTGTGCCGGCATTGGCGATGGTGGCCGAGGTCGTGGCGACAAGCGTCAGCAGGCCGCCGACCGCTTCGGTCAGGCCGTTGTTGGTGATGCACGCATCGGCGATCGTTGTCGCACCCGACGAATCCAGCGTACCCAGGACGGTGAGCTTGCCGCCAGTCAGATTCGCATCCGACAGCGTCAGCGTCCTGCTCGCATCGACCTTGACGATGCCGTGATTGGCGATCGCGGTCCCGGTCACGGCCGCGTCGCCGAGCGTCAGCGTCACGCCGCTCTCGACCGTGACGGCGCCGGTGCTCAGGCTGGCGTTGCCATCGATCTTGCCGGCTCCGGTGACGTCGATCGTGCCGCTGCCGTTGACGCTGCCGCCCGAGATCTCCGTGCCCGACAGCGTCAGCGTCTGTCCGCCGTCGACCGTCACCGTTCCGGTATTTGTCACAACGTCGTTGAGCAGCGTCGCGGCGCCGGCGATCTCCAGCGTGCCGGTGTTGGTGACCGCGCCACCCTGAACCCGCGCCCCGTCCTTGAGCTTGACGGTGTTGTCGAACGCGATGCCGCCATTGTCGGTGATGACCGTGCCTGACACGGTGGCGCCGTCGAGCGTCAGCTCGGCGCTCGCGATGACCGCGCGCGTGCTTAGCGTCGCACCGCCGTCGATCTTGCTGGTGCCGGTGACGTCGATGGTGCCACTACCGTCGATCGTGCCGCCCGAAATCTCCGTGCCGGACAGCGTCAGCGTCTGGCTGTCATTGACCGTTACCGCCCCATTGTTGGTCACGACGTCGTTGAGCAGCGTCGCGGCGCCGGCGACCTGCAGCGCGCCGGTATTGGTCACCGCGCCACCCTGGATCGTGGCATCGCCCTTGAGCTGAACCGTGTTGTCTAGCGTGATGCCGGAATGGTCGGTGATGACCGAACCGGACACGGTGATACCGTCGAGCGTCAGCGCGGCATCGGCGATGATCTCGCTCGTGCTCAGCGTCGCCCCACCGTTGATCCTGCTGGCGCCGGTGATGTCGATCGTGCCGCTGCCGTTGATAGTGCCGCCCGAAATCTCCGTGCCGGACAGCGTCAGCGTCTGGCTGCCATCGACGGTTACCGTGCCATTGTTGGTCACGATATCATTGAGGAGCGTCGCAGCGCCCGCGATCTCCAACGTGTCCTTATTCGTGACCGGACCGCCCTGGATCCTGGCTCCGCCCTTGAGCTGGACCGTGTCGTCGAGCTCGACGCCGGACTGAACGGTAATCACCGAACCGGACACGGTGACGCCATCCAGCGTCAGCTTGGCGTCGGCGATGACCGCGCTCGTGCTCAGCGTCGCGCCACCGTCGATCTTGCTGGCGCCGATGACATCGATCGTGCCGGTGCCGTTGACAATGCCGCCGGTGATCTCGGTGCCCGACAGCGTCAGCGTCTGACCGCCGTCGACCTTCACCGTGCCGGTATTGGTCACGACGTCGTTGAACAGCGTCGCGGCGCCGGTGATCTCCAGCGTGCCGGTATTGAGGACCGGGCCGCCCTGGATCCTGGCACCGCCCTTGAGCTGAACGGTGTTGTCGAGCTCGATGCTGGAATTGTCGGTGATGACCGAACCGGACACGGTGACACCGTCGAGCGTCAGCTTGGCATCGGCGCTGACCACGCTCGTGCTCAGGGTCGCGCCACCATCGATCTTGCTCGCGCGCGCGACGTCGATCGTGCCGGTGCCGTTGACGGCGCCGCCCGAGATCTCCGTGCTCGACAGCGTCAGCGTGTGGCTGCCCTCGACTTTCACCGTGCCGAGGGATGAATTGACGACGGTCTCGTGCAGGAGTTCAACCGCACCCTTGACGTCGACCATGCCGGAATTGTTCAGCGTGCCGTTCTCGATCAGGCTGGTGCCATCGAGCTCCAGCGTGCCCAAAATGGTGACGGTGCCGCCATCGACGGTGGCGCCGTCGACGATCAACGTCGCGCCGGCATCGGCCTTCAACATGCCGCCGGTATTGTGGATCTCGGCGAGCGTCTTCAGGGTGCCGCCGAGCAATTCGAGCGTACCTGAATTGGTGATCACGGCATCGACAGCAAAATCCCCGCCGACGGCCAGCTTTAGAGTGCCGGCATTGGTGAGCACGCTGGTGTCCAGGATCTCAGCCAGCCCGCCCACCGAGATCGTACCGGTCGCGGTGTTGGTGAGAATCGAATCGGCGCTCATGTCAAGCGAGCCCGATATCGTCAGCGAGCTCAAATTGAGCAGCTCCGGCGGCGGACCGCCGAAATCGTTCATCGTCACCGATCTGGCAAAGGCAGCCGCATCGATCGTCGCCGGAAAGGACGGCGTCAGGCCGTGCAGCTGGTCAGTGATGACGATGACGTCGTCGTCGATGGTCGGGACCGTACCGGTCGCCCAGTTCGTGGGGTTTTCCCAGAAACCGCCGGGAGGCACGTCGGGCTTCGCGGTCGCAATCCACACCACGGCGGGAGCGTCGGTACCGGTGATCTCGACCGTGATGGTCTGCTGCGCGGTGGCCCCTTGCGAGTCCGTGAGAGTCACGGTGTAGACCAGCGTCAGCACCTCGCCCTTCGGGATGAAGTCGGCGAGATAGACCGGCAGATCGGCCAGCGACCAGTTGATGGTGCCGGTGCCGTCGCCGGTGCTATCGGCGGCGATCGCGACCGACAGCGCGCTCTGGAACGCCGCGAGAGGACCCGGCGGAACGGTGCCATGATCAGGCAGGGTCGCGCTGGTCAGCGCCACCGAAATCGTGTGCTTGTCCGTGAGGTCAACGTCGGTGAAGTCCAGCGTACCCGATGTCGGCACATCACTGGTAAGCGGACCGCCCGGAACGCTGGTGCCGCCCGAGAACGTGATGACGGGAGCGCTGCTGGTGATCACAGGCTTGTCGTTGGTGCCCGTGATCGTAATCGTGATCGGGATGAACGTGGTTTCAGGCTGGACTGCGAAATTGTCGTCGACGCGGACCATGTAGGTCAGCGTCAGCGTTTCACCGGCCGCCAGGAAGTCGAAGACGTGGTCGGGGATCGTGTAGGTCCAGACGGCCGAACCGTTATTGGTGTTGCCGCCGTCAGGAACGACGCTGAGCTGGATCTGCGTCGCGGCGATGTCCTGCTTCTGCAGAGCGGTGAGCGAGCCGGTGACATCGTGCTGGCCGGCGTCCTTGTAGACATAGTTCGGCGCAGCAGCGAGATCCACCGCCACCGTCGGCCGGTCGCCCAGGTTTTGATCGACGAACGTGATCCGGCCGGACACGGTATCGGGCCCGATGGTGTCGCCGGTCGCATCCGAGTGATCGGCGGTCGCCTTCGTGTGCTCGGTGAGCTTGAACGACGATGTCACGTTGCCGTTGGCATCAAGGCTGCGCGCCTGCGGCGGGCCGGGAAAACGCTCGGCTGCCTTGTCCGCGCCACCTTGTCCCGAACCACCACCAGTGTTCACGGCATTGTTGAAAGTCGCGGTCGCGGTGGCACCGGTGTCCGTCTTGATGAAGACAATGTTGCCGTTCTGCGTGATCGTATCGGTGAAATTCGTGGTGAGCTTGGTGTTGGTGTTGTTGTCCGTGAACTTCAGCGTGAACACGTCCGTGATCAGCTTCTGAACATCGGGCGACAGCAGCGCATTGGTAACCGAGACGTTGCCACCACTGATCTGGATCATCTGGCCGGCCTGGTTGACCGTCGCGATCGGCAGCAGCGTCAGCTTGTCGAACAGGATGTAGGAGCCGGTGGTGCCGTTCGGCTCGACCAGCACCTGGAAATTCGCCTGCGGCTGCGGATCGCCGCCGCCTGCGGGGACGACGAAGTTAATCTCGGTCAGCACCGCCGTGCCGCGGATGCCCATGGTGGCGACCGGCGTGTCGATCTTCATGTCGCCATGCTTGGCGGTCTCGCCGGCGACGAAGGTGATGGTGCCCGCAACCAGGCTGAGCAGCGAGGAGTTGTTCGACCCGTTGGGGTCGTAGACCATCTCGTTCAGCACCATCCGCGCGTTGGAGGACAGGCCGAACACGGTGCCGTCGACGAAGGTGATGCCGAGCGTCGATTCCGAGCCGGTCGAGACGACGTCGCCCTTCTCGACGTTATCGCCGTTGTTCAGGACGACCGAGACGCCGTTGCGGATCGCGGTTGCGCTTCCGGTCAGCTTGGTGACGTGACCGATGACCTGCGCCGCGGCGGCACCGGGCGCGGCCTGCGCGACCTGAACGTAGCCGGTAAGCGCGCTGACGATGTCGCCGGTGAGATGGGCGCCGTCGGGCGAGGCAATCGCCGCGCGCTTGTCGCCCCTGAAATAATCGTGAACGACGAGGTCGTGGCCGTCGTGGGACAGCACGAGATCGAGACCGGTGCGCTTGAACTCGCCGTGGAAGATGAGGTTGGGGTCGGCAATGACGACCGCGCCATCGGGCACATGACCGTGGGCCTTGGCGGTAAACGAATCGACATGGCTGGAGGCGGGCGAGAGGGAACCCTGGCCATCCAAAGAAAGCGCGGCGTCAAATTTGCCAGCGTAATTCAACCGGGCACCAAAAAGAGGTTAATATTTATGTAAGTATCGATTGCCTAAGCTTGCATATCATTACCAAGTCCTTAGCGAAACCATCCATTGCTTGTGTGATTTCGCGTGACTTGGCAGGGAGCGACTATGCTTACGGCGACATCGGTGGAGAGCCTGAAGTAATCGCCCGACCTATTGGAAGTATAGCTTGGCTTATCCGGGCACATTTTCCGAACCCCCGAGTATTCTGATGTATAAATTCGACAACGGATACCTAGCTCGTCTTTTGCCCGTAGTCCCCCGCGGCATACTGGGACAAATACGGAGCTAAATCTGTGAGCCAACTAACAGAAACCGTGAAATAGCGGGTCGTTAGCCATAAGGCCCGGAATCGACCGCCCCACAACTTGTACCTGCAACTGGTCCCGTTTCGCGGCAGCGGGCCCCTTTCCTAGCCCCCGATTCGTAAAGTTTTACGCAATTCGTGCAGACCGGCTTCAGCCTGCTCCGCAGTTTTGGCACCCCGTCCGCCGCGCGTTAAACCGAACAATACGGCCCGTCTCGCACTATCTCCGCGAAAGCAACAAGCCGGCACGTCGAGGTCGAGGGACCAAAGCGAAGCCGGAAGGGGATGTCAGATGGAGACCGCCGCTCACCGGCGCGCCTGGCGCGTCATCATTGCTGTCTGCGGATTGATGCTGCTGGGCTCAGCCGCCGACCTTCGTGCCGGCACATTGCTCTCGCCGGGCGCAGGCATGCTCGTGCGCAAATCCGCCGAGCCGTTCGGCGTGTTCGCCTTCGCCATCTCCGACGGCAGCCTGCGGCAGAAATGGTTCGCGCTGAAGCAGAAGTTCGACGACGACATGGTGCAGCTTGCGCTGTGCGACGGCGATCGCGACCATTGCGCCTCGCCCGCAGCGCTGAAGCTGCTCGCCATCGTCGACCAGGCTAGGGCCCGCGACGGTCGCGCCCGGCTCGGCGAGACCAATCGCGCCATCAATCTCGCCATCCGCGCCGCCAATGACGGCACTGACGACGTCTGGAGCTCGCCGCTCGCGACCTTCGCGCGCGGCGCCGGCGACTGCGAGGACTATGCCATCGCCAAGCTCGCCGCACTGCGGCTTGCCGGCGTCGCGGTGGAAGACCTCCGCATCGTCGTGGTACGCGACGTCAGGGCCGGCGAAGCGCATGCGGTCGCCGCCGCAAGGCTCGACGGCAGCTGGCTGATGCTGGACAACCGCCGCATGGCCATGGTCGAGGACGAGAACGCGCGGACCTACCAGCCGCTGTTCGTGCTCTACCAGGCGGCGGTGCTGAAATATGTCGGCGAGCCCGTGCAGTTGTCCGACGCCCGCTAATCTCGCTTGTAGCCCATCACAAACCCGTTTCGCGGCTCGATCCAGGACGCTAGCATGGCGTCCTTGATGCGGGGGCGGCTGGAATGCGGTTGATCGTTGCGATTGTGCTCGCATTGCTGGCCTGGCCGGCGGCGTCTGGCTTCGCGCAATCCGCTCCCTCCATCGCGGACAAGCTGCCGCTGTTTTCCAGGAATAACTGTCAGCAGATCCGTGACCCCGGCAATCAATTGTTCTGCGGTGACGCGGAGCTGTCCGCGGCCGCCGAGAAGCTGGGCACGGCGATCGAGGCGCGGCTCGCCCGCCTGCCCGATCGCCTGCCCGCGATCGAGGAGAATGCGGTCTGG
Source organism: Bradyrhizobium sp. UFLA06-24 (assembly GCF_054967145.1). Classification (NCBI taxonomy): domain Bacteria; kingdom Pseudomonadati; phylum Pseudomonadota; class Alphaproteobacteria; order Hyphomicrobiales; family Nitrobacteraceae; genus Bradyrhizobium; species Bradyrhizobium sp. UFLA06-24. Next base: position 20,928 of record NZ_JADFUE010000018.1, on the reverse strand, counting down.
AATCGCCAGCGCAATCTCGGCTGCGGCATCGTCGGCCAGACCGCGGTTCGCACCGAGGATTTCGAGCGGGTGAAGGCGTGCCTGCTCAAGGTAACCGAGGATCGCGCGACGATCGTGCGCGATCCAGATTTCGACTGTCTTGCCGCCAACACCGCGGCCGGCGCGCTGATCTGCGCGGACCCGGCGCTGGCGCTGACCGAGACCGAGCTCAACAGCCAGGTGCTCGGCCTGATCGGGAAGCTGGACCCGACTGCGGCACGCTTCGCCTTCGCCGAATACGGCCGCTGGACGCGCGAGCGTGATCGCAAGTGCAATCTGGTCGGCAAGGAGAACGTGCCGCTCGAGGAGCTCGGCTCCGCGGAAGATTGTCTCGCCGATTCCCTCAAGCGCAAGGCCGACGAGATCGCGGCCGCCAAAGGCGATCCGAAGAAGGTGTTCGGCCGGCAGGTCGCGGCCCGGGAGCCCGACACCGACGCGGTCGATTTCTGCGCGGCGCGCATCCACGCCGCCAATTCGTGCGGCAATTTCCTCCGCATCAATCGCGTCTACGCCCTCGACAGCCAGGTCACTGATCAGGAGGCGCAGGTCACCGGCGAGATCGAGATGGTGGTGCTGGCGCCGTTCACCACCTGCAGCAAGGTCGCCTCGGCCTGCACCGGCACCTGCTGGGACGCGGCTACCGGCCGTCCGCAACCGGGCGCCGCCAATAAGGAGCGCGCCGCAGCCGCCTTCAACGTCACGCGCCGCCTGCGGATACAGCGGACCTTTGCCTTCGTCAAAGCTGGCGACGGTTGGCGTTGCCGCGAAGACGAACTGGCGCCGGTCAATTCGGGGACGGCGAGCGGGGGATCGTAGTTCTTTCTTCCTTCTCGCCTTGTGGGAGAAGGTGGCGCGAAGCGCCGGATGAGGGGTTCTTTCCGCTCGCCCCACTGCTCGTAAGGATGGAGACCCCTCACCCGGCTTCGCTTTCAGCGAAGCCACCCTCTCCCGCAAGGGGAGAGGGTGCACGGCTTGTGCGGCGACAACGCCGCATCAAAACATCAGATTGTCCTTCACCAGAACCCAGCGGCCGGCCTTGACCTGCTGCACCTGGGTGATGGTGTTGGCGAGGTGGTCGGTCTTGGAGAACTTGGTCGGCGGCGAGTTGAAAATGTCGAGGAACTTTTCGCCCGACTCCAGTGAATCGAGCATCTTCTGCCCGGTCAGATCCTTGCCCGCCTTGTCCGCGTAGAACGCGAACGTCATCACCGCGTTGTAGCCGATGATCGCCTGCGTGTTGGCATCGGTGCCGAACATCTTCTTGTAGTTGATCAGCCAGTCGTGGACCTTGCCCTTGGCAGTGTCCTCATAGGGAATCTCGAAACCGCTCGCCGCGTAGAGCCCTTCGACCGCATCCTTGCCCAGCGTCGGCACCTCCAGCACGTTGGTCGGCGTCGCGCCGAGGAAGGTGACGTCCCAGCCGAGCTTCTTCGCCTCGGTCATCGCGCCGATGGTCTCGCGGATCACGGTGCCGAGCACGACGAGATCGCAGCCGTCGGACTTCATCTTGGCGACCTGCGCGCTGAAATCGGAGGCGCCGCGCTTGTAGCTCGTCACCGAAGCCGCCGGGATCTTCATCGCGGTCAGCTGCTGATTGAAGCCGTCGAGCACGTTCTTTCCGTACTCGTCGTCCTGATGCATGATGCAGGGCTTTTTGAAGTTCTTCCACTCCATCATGTATTTCAAGGCCGCCCGCGTGCTCTCGACATAGGGCAGCAGATTGTTGAACTTCAGCCGCTCCTGCGGCTTGGCCGGATCGAACTTGAAGGTGAACTCGGCGGCCGTCAGCGGAAACAGCTGAAGCACGCCGGCATCGAACAGGATGTCCTGCGCGGCGAGCACCGTGGGCGAGCCCATCGGGCCGATCATCGCGAAGATCTTGTCGCGCTCGACCATCTTCTGCGAGGCCAGCACCGCCTTCTTCGGATCGTAGCCATTGTCCTCCAGGATCATCTTGAGCTTGCGGCCCTGGATGCCGCCGGCCGCGTTGATCTCCTCGACCGCCATCTTCATGCCGTTGGACACAGGCACGCCCCAGACCTTGATCGGGCCCGAGAGATCCTGATGGGTGCCGATGACGATCTCGTTCGCCGAGATGCCTTCATTGGTGACCTTGGTTTGCGCCGCAGCCGGCAGACAGGTGAGCGCCACCGCACCCACAGCAAGGCCGAACGCTTTCAACGATTTCGACATTGACGTCTCCTCTCCTTGGGGCCCGTTCGATGCGAAGGGCGGGGCCATCACCGCTTCGCTGTTTCGTTCCTGCGCGTGCACGCTTACGCCACTGCGCGCTGGCGATACATCGCGTCGATTTCGGCGGCATAGCGCTTGTTCACGAAATTGCGCTTCAACTTCATGGTCGGCGTCAGCTCTTCGTCCTCCGGCGTGAGCTGGCGTTCGATCAGGTAGAATTTCTTGACGGTCTCGACGCGGGCGAAGTTCGCGTTGACGGCTTCGATTTCGCGCCAGATCAGATCCTGGATCTCGCTGGCCCGGCACAGGCTGGCATAATTGGTGAAGGGGATGTCGTGGTCCTGGGCGAACTTCTCGACATTCTCCTGGTCGATCATGACGAGGCAGGTGAGATACGGCCGCTTGTCGCCGATCACCACGGCGTCCGAGATGTAGGGCGAGAATTTGAGCTGGTTCTCGATTTCCGATGGCGTGATGTTTTTGCCGCCCGAGGTGATGATGATGTCCTTCATCCGGTCGGTGACGCGGACAAACCCCTCGTTGTCGATGAGGCCGACATCGCCGGTATGCAGCCAACCCCTGGCATCGATGGTCTCCGCCGTCTTCTCCGGCTGGTTCAAATAGCCCATGAACAGGAAGTCGCCCTTGATCAGGATCTCGCCGTCGGGCGAGAGCGCGACCTCGCCCCAGGGCACCGCGGTGCCGACCGAGCCGAGCTTGATGCGCTCGCCCGGCATCATGGTCGCGACCCCGCAATTCTCGGTCTGGCCGTAGACCTCGTGCATGTCGATGCCGAGCGCGAGGTACCAGCGGATCAGGTCCGGCGCGATCGGCGCCGCACCCGTGAAGGCAATGCGGCAACGATCGAGCCCGATCATGCGGCGGATATTGCGGAACGCGACCCGGTAGGCGATGGCGTTGGCGATACGCAGGCCTAGCGGCGGTGTCCTGCCCTCGAGGCGGCAATCGACCATGCGATAACCGATTTTGATGGCCCGGCGGTAGACCCATTGCTGCAGCGGCGTCGCATCCTTCAGCGCAATGGTGATCGCGGAGTAGAATTTCTCCCAGATCCGCGGCACCGCGAGGAACACCGTCGGCTGCACCTCGCGCAGATTGTCCGGCACGGTCTCCGGGCTCTCGGCAAAGTTCATCACCGAGCCGAGCGCGACCGAGATGTAATAGCCGCCGACCCGCTCGGCGACGTGACAGAGCGGCAGGAAGATCAGCCGGTCCTCGTCCTCCCGCGCGGGGATGAAATCGTTGGCGTGGCGCATCTGGTGCGTGACGCTGCGGTTGGCGTGCATCGCGCCCTTGGGCGGGCCCGTCGTACCTGACGTGTAGACGAGCACGGCGAGATCATCAGCACCGCGGCTGTCGATCATCTCCTGCCACAGCGCCTCGCGGCCGACCATATGGTTGCGGCCAAGCGCGCGAAACTCCTCGAACGACATCACCATGTCGTCGGAGAAGCCGCTGAGGCCCTCCATGTCGAATACCACGATCCGTTGCAGGCTGGGACAGCGGATACGGCAGGCAAGGATCTTGTCGAGCTGCTCCTCATCCTCGGCGAAGATCACCCGCGTGGTGGAATCATTGACGAGGTATTCGACCTGCGCCGATGAATCCGTCGGATAGATGCCCGAGGAGACACCGCCGGCGCAGAGGATGCCCATGTCGGCGTAGATCCATTCGGGGACGGCGTTGGCGATGATGGAGGCGACGTCGCCGGGCATAAAGCCGATGGCGCGAAGTCCGTAGGCGATTTCCTTCGAGATCTGCAGCCATTCGCGCCAGCTCGTCGGCTGCCAGATGCCGAATTTCTTCTCGCGGATCGCGGGCCGGTCGCCGCGCACCTCTGCCGCGCGCAGAAAGCTCCTTGCGATCGTATCAGCGACCGTCAGCACCGCCGGTCGGGCCATGCACGTCTCCTCTTGCCGCCGTTAAGCTTTCATCGCCGAGTCTTCACCGTAGAACCTTCATCTCCAGGTCTTCTTCTTTTTCCATCGCCGCTCACCTCGCGCGCCGGCTTCCTTGGCGCCAAGGTAGAACTCCTGAATGTCCTGCGAATGCATCAAGCGGTCGCAGCTGTCGTTCATCACGACGCGACCGATCTCCAGCACATAGCCGTAATGCGCCGTCTCCAGCGCCACGCGCGCGTTCTGCTCGACCAGCAGGATCGACATGCCCTGCTCCTCGTTGACGCGGCGGATGATGGTGAAGATCTCCTTCACCAGGATCGGCGACAGGCCGAGCGAGGGCTCATCCAGCAGCAGCAGCGTCGGCCGGTTCATCAGCGCGCGTCCGATCGCCAGCATCTGCTGCTCGCCGCCGGAGAGCTGGCCGGCCGGCTGGTTGACGCGCTCCTTCAGGCGCGGGAAATAGCCGTAGACCCGCTCCAGATCCTCCGACACGCCGTCCCGGTCCTTGCGCGGATAGGCGCCCATCATCAGGTTCTCGCGCACCGAGAGAAACGGAAACACTTCGCGTCCTTCTGGCACATGACTGAGGCCGAGGCGGACGATGCGGTCCGCCTCCATGCGCTGGATCGGCTTGCCCATGAACTCGATCGATCCTTTCTGCGGATCGAGAATGCCCGAGATGGTCTTCAGCACCGTGGTCTTGCCGGCGCCGTTGGCGCCCAGCAGCGTCACAATGCGGCCGCGCGGCACTTCCAGCGAGATGCCGCGGATCGCCATGATCGGCCCGTAATAGCTCTCGATGTTGGAGAGCCTCAAGATGATGTCCGGGGTCACGGTCGCATCCATCGCGTCAGGCTCCCAGATAGGCGGCGACGACGTCCGGGTGCTGCTGCACCTCGGACGGCGAGCCCATCGCCAGCACGCGGCCGTAATTCAGTGCGATCACGCGGTCCGAGACGCGGTTGACCAGCGACATGTCGTGCTCGACCATCAGCACGGTGACCCCGAGCTCGCTCTTCATGTCGCGGATCCAGAACGACATGTCATCGGTCTCCTCGACATTGAGACCGGACGATGGCTCGTCGAGCAGGATCAGTTTCGGCTCGGAGCAAAGCGCGCGCGCGAGCTCGATCACCTTGCGCACGCCGTAGGGAAGGCCCGAGATCAGCTTGTCACGATAGGGCTCGAGGTCGAGGAATTCGATCACCTGCTCGACCCGGCGGCGATGCAGCTTCTCGTTGGCGCGCACGCTCGGCAGGAACAGCAGCTCCTGCCAGAGCTGCGTGGTGGAGTGCCGGTGGCGCCCGACCAGCAGATTCGACAGCACCGTGGCGTTCTCGAATAGCTCGATGTTCTGGAACGTGCGGGCGATGCCGAGCCTGGCGATGTCATAAGGCGGCTGTTCGGTGATGTCCTGGTCCTCGAAGAAGATGCGGCCCGAGGTCGGCCGGTAGATCCGCGAGATCAGATTGAAGATCGAGCTCTTGCCCGCGCCGTTCGGCCCGATGATCGACAGGATCTCGCCCCTCTCGACCGCGAACGACACCGCATCGACGGCCTTGAGGCCCCCGAAATGCAGCGACAGGTTCTCGGCGCGGAAATAGCTCATCGGTTCCGCTCCGACTTCACGTAGATCTTCTGTCGCTTGAAGGTGGCGCGCTTGTAGAGCGGGAATAGCTGGAAGAAGAGCTTGATCTTGAGCCAGCGGCCGTAGAGGCCGAGCGGCTCGAACAGCACGAACAGCATGATGATGACGCCGTAGATCGCGCCCTTGAGACCGTTGAGCGAGGCGAACGCCGCGACCTTCGACTGGATGTTGCCTGCGGTCGCCGTGCCTGCGCCAAAGGCCGCGGCGATGCCGCCGATGATTCCGGGCATGTCGTCCTTGAGGTAAGTCAGAAACGGATCGATCATCACGATGAAGATCGCGCCCAGCACCGCGCCGTGCAGGCTGAAGGTGCCGCCGATCAGGATCACGATGATGAATTCGATCGAGAGCTGGAGCGTGAACATCTCCGGCGAGATGAAGGAGAGCTTGTGCGCGAACAGCACGCCGGCAAAGCCGGTGATCGCCGCCGAGATCGCGAAGGACTTGACCTTGTACAGCGCGACGTTGACGCCCATGCTGCGCGCCGCGGTCTCGCTGTCGCGGATCGCGACAAAGGCGCGCCCGGTCGGCGAGCGCAACAGGTTGAGCGTGCCGACGATGGTCAGCACCAGCACCGCAAGGCAGAGGAAATAGAAGGTCGGACTGTCGCGCGAGACTGTCACACCGAGCAGCGACAGTGCCTTGACCCGCAGCCCCTCATTGCCGTTGGTGACGCTTTCCCAGCGCGCCAGGATCTCCTCGACGATGAAGGCGAAGGAGATGGTGGCGATGACGAGATAGATACCCTGAAGCCGCAGCGCGGGAAAGCCGACCAGCGCGCCGATGCAGCCGGTCAGGACGCCCGCGGCGAGGAAATAGACCGGGAACGGCACATTGTATTTTTGCAGGTAAGCGGCCGTGTAGGCGCCGATCGCCAGGAACGCAGCGTGCCCGAGCGAGGCCTGGCCGGTAAAGCCGGTCAGGATCAGCAGCGCCACGCCGACAGTGGCGTAGATGCAGACGAAGACGAGCTGGCTCATCAGATAGCTGGAGAGCACGTAAGGCGCGATCAGCAGCACCGCGAACAGCAGGCTGTAGGAAACGACGTAGCCCGAATGCGGGAACAACCTGATGTCGTCTTCATAATCGGTCTTGAACAGGAAGCGCATGCGTTCAGACCTTCTTGCGGGCGTGAAGGCCGAACAGGCCTTCGGGCTTGAGCAGCAGCACGGCGAGCAGCACGATATAGGGCGCGACGTCCTTCCAGCCCTCCGGCAGATAGAACCCGGCCATGCTCTCGATCACACCGATCAGCACGCCGCCGACGACCGCGCCGGGGATCGAGCCGAAGCCGCCGAGCACCGCGGCCGGAAACGCCTTCAGCCCGAGCACGAGACCGACATTGGAATGAATGAAGGTGATCGGCGCCAGCAGCACGCCGGCGCAGGTCGCGACCGCCGCGCTGATCGCCCAGACGATCGACACCACGCGCTTGACCGGGATGCCCATGTAATATGCCGCGAGCATGTTCTCGGAGCTGGCACGCATCGCGGTGCCGAGCGTGGTCTTGTTGAAGAACAGCCAGAGCAGCGTGCACAGGATCATCGTCGCCGCGATCACCGACAGCTTGTCATAGGCTAGCACCAGAGAGCCGATCCGCAAGACGCCCTGGCTGAACGGCGTGTCGATCTTGAAATCGTCGGTGCCCCAGATCATGCCGGCGACCGAACGGAGGAAATAGCCGAGGCCAATGGTGGCCATGATGATGGAGAATTGCGGATAGCCGAGAATCGGCCGCACCACGATCCGCTCCGCCAGCATGCCGAACAGCGCCATCGCCGCCACCGCACCGGCAAAGCCGACCCAGTAGTTCAGGCCCATCATGCCGATGAAGGTGAAGGCGAAGAAGCCGCCCAGCATCATCAGATCGCCCTGGGCGAAATTGACGACCTCGGTGGCCTTGTAGACGAGCACGAAGCCGAGTGCGATCAGGCCGTAAACACAGCCGAGCGCAACACCGCTGACCAGCTGCTGAACGAAATCCAGCATCGCCGCGTCCTCCCGATGCAACCTGCGGTTCTTGACGACCGCATCGCCGCATCTTGTGTCCAGCCGCTACGCAGTCGTCTCGCTGCGTGAGCGCTATTTGTCCCGGCGCCAATTCAGCCTGAACCGCAAAGCGCTGTCAACAAACGGTGACTTCTGGAGTGTCCTGCCTTTAGTCCAACATGGAGACCGGAATTTGCGGCCGCGCGATTCACGGGGTCGAAACATCTTCAGGTCATGGTCGCGACCGATGCAAAACCTGTTAGTGTGGCCGTCATGAAGCCGGACAGCTCGGCGCTCGAACTCCGAGGGTTAACGAAGCGTTTTGACCGTTTGGCGGTCGACAGCCTCGATCTCACCGTTCGTGCCGGCGAATTCTACGCGCTGGTCGGCCCCAACGGGGCCGGCAAGACCACCACTTTGCGCATGGTTGCCGGCCTGCTCAGGCCCGACGACGGCGCAGTCTCGATCTTCGGGATCGACGCGCTCGCCAATCCCGTCGCGGCCAAGCAGGTGATGGCGTGGGTCTCCGACGAACCCATGATCTATGACAAGCTCACCCCGCTCGAATATCTCGAATTCGTCGCCGGCCTCTGGGGCATCGCACCCTCGGTCTCGAAACCGGTCGCCGAGGAGCTCCTGAACTCGCTCGGGCTCGAACCGCACCGGCACGAGCGCTGCGAGGGCTTTTCCAAGGGCATGCGCCAGAAGGTCGCTCTCGCCGGCGCGCTGGTGCACGACCCCCGCCTCATCATCCTCGACGAACCGCTGACAGGGCTCGACGCCGTTTCGGCCCGCCATGTGAAGGGACTGCTCGGCGACCGCGTCCGCGCCGGCTGCACCGTCATCATGACGACGCATATCCTCGAGGTCGCCGAGCGGATGGCCGACCGCATCGGCGTGATCGCGGCGGGACGTCTCGTTGCCGAGGGCACACTCACGGAGCTGCGTCAGCAGAACGGCCATGCTGACACCAGCCTGGAAGATCTCTTCATCGCATTGGTGACGCTGCAGGACGCGGCATGAGCTCGGCGACCGCGCTCTCCTGGTTTGCCCGTCACGAACTCAGGCTCGCCTGGCGCGAATGGTTCGCCATGATGACGGGCGGCCGTCGCCGGCGTGCCCGCGCCGCGGTGGTCGGGCTGATATTCTTCGCCGCGCTGCTGCACCTGCCGGCCTGGGCCGTGATCGGCCGCTTCGCCGATCTGCAGCTGCCGCTCGACAAATCCTCGCTGGTCGTGATCTCGGCGACCATCCTGCTGGCCTGGACCTTGATGCTATCGCAGGCGATCGAATCGGTGACGCGGGTGTTTTACGCCCGCGCCGATCTCGACCTGATCATGTCTTCGCCGGCGACGCTGGCGAATCTGTTCTCGGTGCGCATCGCCGCGATCGCGCTCAGCGTCACGCTGATGGCACTGCTGTTCTCGACGCCCTTCATCGACGTGCTGGTGATCGGCGGCGGGCCGCGCTGGCTCAGCGCCTTCGGCGTCGTCATTGCGATGGGACTGTCGGCCGCGGCGGTCGCGATTGCCGTCACCATCCTGCTGTTTCGCCTGATCGGCCCGGCGCGGACGCGTTTCGTCGCCCAGATCCTGGCCGCGATCATCGGCGCCGGCTTCGTGATCGCGCTGCAGGTGGCGGCGATCATCTCCTATGGCACGCTGTCGCGCTTCACCATCCTCACCTCCGGCACCCTGGCCGCCCACGCGCCAGAGGTCGACAGCATCTGGTGGTGGCCGGCGCGGGCGACCATGGGCGACAGCGCGGCGCTGCTGCTTCTGCTGGCGCTCGGGCTGGTGCTGCTCGGATGCGTGATGGCGATCTTCTCGGGCCGCTTCGCCGACACCGCGATCGACGCAGCCGCCTATGGCACATCCAGCCGCAAGCGCGCGAGGGAGCGTGCGTTCCGCGGCGGTTCGCGGCAGCAGGCGCTGCGGCGCAAGGAATTCGTGCTGCTCTGGCGCGATCCCTGGCTGATCTCGCAAACCCTGATGCAGCTGCTCTATCTGGTCCCGCCCACGCTGCTGCTGTGGCGCAGCTTTGGCGACAGCTCCGTGGCGCTGACGCTGATCACACCTGTGATCGTGATGGCCGCGGGTCAGCTCGCCGGCGGGCTGGCCTGGTTGACGATCTCGGGCGAGGACGCACCCGATCTGGTCGCGACCGCGCCGCTGACATCGTCCAGCGTGACCCGCGCCAAGATCGAGGTGGTGCTGATCGCGATCGCCGCCATCTTTTGCCCACTGGTTGCGGCGCTGGTTTTCGCCTCGCTGTTCCAGGCTGTCATCACGGCCGCCATGATCATCGTCGGCGCGGCTTCCGCCACCGCGATCCAGCTCTGGTTCCGCGTCCAGGCCCGACGCAGCCAATTCCGCCGCCGCCAGACCTCGTCACGGCTCGCCACCTTCGCCGAAGCCTTCTCCTCGATTGGCTGGGCTGCCACCGCCGCACTGCTGCTCACGCTGCCGACTGCCGGCATCGTCAGCGGACTGATTACGGCGGGCCTGGTTGCGATGACGTGGAAGTTCAGCCCGAGGCGGGAGTAGCAAGAGTGCGACAGTGACGCGCTGTTGATCGCGTCCTGTTGGCGGCACGCTGCTTAGCACGGTAGACTTTTCCTGAAGTCATTGGGGATGGATTCATGCGGCAATTCATTTCGGCGGCATTTGCACTGTTGAGCGCATGTCTCTCACCAGCCTTCGCCCAGCAGCCGCCTCAGCGTAGCGAATGTCTGGCGATGGCGAACGCCGCGCCCCGCGTCATGCCGGTCGCCTTCCGGCAGGCGGCCGCAGCGGCCGAGGTCGAGATCACCTATGCCGGCCATTCCACCTATTTCATCGACACGCCCGGCGGGGTGCGCATCGCGACCGATTACAGCGGCGCCTATCAAGTCGGCCGGCTGCCTGACGTCGTGACCATGAACCGGGCCCACAGCACCCATTATTCTCTCAATCCCGACAAGCGCATTCCGCATGTGCTGCATGGCTGGGGCGAGGACGGCAAACCGGCTGTGGTGTCGGAGCGGGTCGGCGACACCTTCATCCGCAACGTCACAACCGACATCCGCCGCTATTTCGGTGACGATTCCGGCGCGGACATGATCCGCGACGGCAATTCAATCTTCATCTTCGAGGTCGCGGGTCTCTGCATCGGCCATCTCGGCCATTTGCACCACAAGCTCGACGACAGCCACTTCGCCCAGATCGGTCGGCTCGACATCGTGATGGTGCCAATCGACGGCACCTACACCATGTCGCTCGACGGCATCTCGGAGATCACCAAGCGCCTACGCGCCTCCGTGGTGCTGCCGATGCACCGCTTCGCCACCCCGCTCGACGAGTTCATGCACCGTATCGGCCAGCAATTCGAGATCGACCGCCGTACCGAGCGCTCCTTGCGGATGTCGCGGGATACGCTGCCGACGACGCCGACCGTGATCATCCTCGATGGGGTCTGACGCAATTTTCTCCAAGTCGGTCGTCGGCCGACTGTGCTGATCTCCGTGGCAACGGGAGATCGACATGACCGAATTTGCAAGATGGCTACACGCGAACGGACCCCATCCCGAGCACGCGGCGGCGCTTCGGCTTTACGGCCGCTTCGTCGGCGATTGGGATGCCGAGATCACCGCCCACGGCGCTGATGGAACGAAGCACATCGCGCCGGGCGAAATCCATTTCGGCTGGGTGCTGGAGGGCCGCGCCGTCCAGGACGTCTGGATCATTCCGCGCCCTGCGGGCAGCCCCGCCTTTCCCATCGCCGGCAATTGGTACGGCACGACACTGCGCGTCTACGATCCCTCCATCTCGGCGTGGCGGATTTCATGGTTCGATCCGGGACGCTGCGTATTCCGCCAGCAGATCGGTCGCCCGCACGGCGAGGACATCGTACAGGAGGGCACGACCGACGGAGGTGATCTCACGCGCTGGAGCTTTACGGAAATCGCCGACGATGCCTTTCACTGGTTCGGCGAGGTCAAGCCTGCCACGGCAAGCGATTGGCGGCTGGCGGTGGATGTGAGGGCGATGCGGCGCACAAGCTGACGAGATCGCCAGGAAGCGACCGCCAGGCACAATGTGAAAGAGGGGCCGGGATGTTGATCCCGCCCCCTCTTCCGTCGTGGCCGCTGGGAAGCGTCCTTGAATGGAGTTAGCCGGCACCCATGAGAGTCGCGGGACGGCGCTCGCCGGGCGAGACGAACATCCGCTTCAACTTGTTGACGACGCGGACCATGAAGCCGATCACGGCCGGATTGGTCTTGCGGCAGAAGGCGATCTTCTTGACGTGGCCTTCGACATGCCATTTGGCGTGCGCGCCGTCGCGGAAGAAGACGACGTCGCCGACGCCATAGCGCTTCGGGGGCAACCCGTCGCTTTCGAGCACGATCGATCCTTCCAGGATCATGATCGTCTCGTCGAAATCATAATACCAGTTGAAGCGGCCCTCGGTGCAGGACCAGATGATGGTCGAGGCGGTGCCGTCGGAGCTGGTCGAAAGGATGTGCGAACGCGAGACCGGATTGCCCTCGATGATCCAGGCCGGCTCGATCGGCCGCAGCTCCAGATCCACGTTGCAACTACCAATTTCAATCAACGAGCGCGACATCTGCTTCCCCAGGGGATATAATATATATGGCCGGGTCTCGCCCCGGATTGTTTCGAAAGATGTCGGAACGCTAGTAGCCGGCTTTTAATTCTTTCTTACGCAGGCCCCAACAATCAGCCGCAAGTTGCAGATGTGAAGCGGTTAACGTGGAGATTTTCCCTGCAAATTCGCGCACATGAACCCTTCTTTTCCCGGGTGCGACAAAGTGCGCGAAAGCGACCATAAGGAGCCTGATCGATGCCCCTGACCCCAGAGCTGCTGACAGCCGACAGCAAGGTCGTAGCCTGGCTCGGCCGCCTCGAGGTCTCGTTCGCGCCGGACGAGGAGCCCTGGTTCACGATCGATGGCGTCGAAAGTCCCCGGCAAATCGGCATCGACGGCTCGGGCGGCGCCTTCGTGCTGCTGCCGTCGCAAAAAGTGCTGTACGTCTCGTCGGAGGGGCGCAGGCATTATGGCCGAAAGTTTCGAGGCGTTTGTCCAACTCGTCGTCGCCCGCCCCTATTGGCTCGACATCCTCAAATTCTCCGCCGGCGGCGACCTCGCGGAGATGCGGCGGGCGGCAGATGCGCTTGAGGCGACACGCGAGGACGAGGACGACGTCAACGCGGCGCGAGAGGGAATCCGCGAACGCCTCGGCCTCCCCGAGGCAGACGACCCGATCGGTGGGCTCTACGAGGCGGTCGCGGCTTCCGACGCCATCGTGCGCGCCACCGACGGCAGCCCTTTCACCACATTGTTCAACCGCTTCAGCATCGACAACAACCCGATGCTGCGCAACGCGGCCGCGTGAGATGTGACCTCTCCCCACCGGGGAGAGGTGAAGGACGCTACTTCGCCCACTCGCCCTTGCGGAACACCGGCACCTTGCTGCCGTCGGCCAGGATGCCGTCGATGTCGGTCTCGGCCGAGCCGATCATCCAGTCGATATGGATCAGGCTCTGGTTGCCGCCTTGCGCGGCGATCTGCTGCGGCGTGAGCTGCGCGCCGTTGACGAAGCACTTCGAGTAGCACTGGCCGAGCGCGATGTGCGAGGCTGCGTTCTCGTCGAACAGCGTGTTGTAGAACAACAGCCCGCTCTGCGAGATCGGCGAGGAATGCGGCACCAGCGCCACCTCGCCGAGCCGGCGCGCGCCCTCGTCGGTGTCGAGCACCTTGTTCAGCACCTCGGCGCCGCGCGAGGCCTTGGCGTCGACGATCCTGCCGTCCTCGAAGCGCACCGCGATGTTGTCGATCAGCGTGCCCTGATAAGACAGCGGCTTCGAGCTCACGACATGGCCGTAGACCCGCCGGCAATGCGGCGTGGTGAAGACCTCTTCGGTGGGGATGTTGGCGTTGCAGCTGATGCCGTTCTTGGCGGACGAGGCGCCACCTTCCCATTCATGACCGTCGGCAAGCCCGATGGTGAGGTCGGTGCCGGGACCCGAATATTGCAGCGCGCGGAAGCGCTGGCCGTTGAGCCAGTTGGTGCGCTCGCGCAGCACGGCATTGTGGCTCGCCCAATTCGAAATCGCATCCTCGCGGTCGACGCGGGACGCCGCGAAGATTGCATCCGCCAGCTTGCCGATGGCGACATCTTCCGAATCGTTCGGGAAGACCTGCTTTGCCCAGGACGGGCTCGGATAGGCGATGATGTTCCAGTTGGTGTCGAAATTGACGATCTTCTCCAGCGCAGGCTGGTAGGCCATGGAATTGGCCTTGCTGGCGCGCGCCACCTTGGACGGATCCTCGCCCGAGAGCAGCATCGGATTGTCGCCGACGATGGCAAGACGCGCCGTGTTGTCCGAGAACGCCTTCGCCATGCCCTCGTAAAGCCAGTTGGCGGCGCGATCGAAGCTGTTGTCCTGGCCGTAGCGGTAGCGCGCCAGCGTCATCTCCTCGTCGGAGAGGATCGGCGTGACGATGCCCGCGCCGGCCTTGTAGGCGTGCACGGCGATCCGGCGCACCAGCGGCAATGCGATCGCGGGCGCCGTCAGGAGAAGGTCCTGTCCCGGCCGCAAGCCCAGCCCCACCTTCACCGCCACCTCGGCCAGCCGGTCGAGCTTCACGGGATCGATGGACGTGTTGGAATTGCGTTGATCGGTCATGCGAGGCCCTCTGTCGAAATCTCTCATTCAATTTAAGTCTAGCATCACGGGACACAAGTGCGCGAGCGTCTTGCGAACCGTGAAAGATACGCAGTTTCACCCGGTTTGGTTTTCAACGCGTTGCCGATTCCGGTGTCCAGCCAGCGTTGGCGGGCCCGGGACCGAGGTCATTTTTCGGTGAGGACTGTCTTCACAAAGGGCGGTCGGATGGCTTCCGCGTTCGCTCCTCGAACGACGGCGTACAAGGCGCGCGCATGAGGCACCCACCATCCTGTCCAAATTCTAATTCAGTACACCGCTCCACTACATTATCACTCGTCAGGCGGCGCAAATGCCGCCGCATGACGAGGAGACCACAATGTTGAAATCGTTTCGCCTGGTCGCTGGAGCTTGCCTGCTGGCAGGCCTGTCGGCTGCGACATTGACTTCGGCGTCGGCTGCGCCGATCGGACAGCCGCTCGCGATGGCACAATCGGCGCCCGGCCGGTTCGAGCAGGTGCGCTGGTACGGACATCGCGGCTGGGGCTGGGGCGGCGGCGCCTTCGTCGGCGGACTTGCGGCCGGCGCGATCATCGGCGGCGCGGTTGCGGCGCCCTATTATTATGGCTCGCCTTATTATTATGAACCGGGCTATCCGCCGCCGCCCGCTGCCTACGGACCGCCGCCGGAAGGCGACATCCAATACTGCATGCAGCGCTACCGATCCTACAACCCGAATACGGGCCTGTACCTCGGCAAGGATGGCAGGCGCCATCCTTGCCCATAGCGAGACAAGCCATGCCGACGAACGGCGGCTTGAGCACGTGATCGAGTTCTCTTGAATCTGCATCCACCCTGCTCCCTCACGGGACAGGGTGGATTTGCGTTGGGGCGTCAGCCTCGCGCCCTCTACTCCTGCATCATCTCGCCGCTGCCGCCGAACTCGGCGGGGAAATCCTTCAGCTTGGGCAGGCCGTCCCGTATCGGCAGCACCGTCTCGCTATAATTGACGTGAACGCCGGGTGCGAATTTGAGCGTCGGAATCGTGGCGGTGAAGACGTCGATCATCCCGAGCGGCGGATGATTGGTCATGAGATGACCACCACACTTCTTGCAGAATTGACGCTGGCTGAGCGGTGTCTTGGCATAGGTCCCAATATGCTCCGCACCTTGGGTAACGCGCACCGCCTCGGGCTTCCACAGGCTGAACGCGTTCACGGGGCCGCCTGACCAGGAGCGGCAGGACCGGCAATGGCAATATCCCATCGCCTCGGGTTCCCCCGTGACCTCGAGCGCGACCGCGCCGCAGAAACAACTCCCGACATGTGTCATCGTGATCTCCGTTTATGAGTCTTTTTGAATTGGCCGTTTCCTCTGTGCCTCGGTGCCGCATCCTCCTTTCGACGGACGCGGCGGAGGCGCGCGAATGTTACACCGACTTTCGCCAGGGAATAAGCATCGACACCCGTTGTTTGTACTGCCGGTATTCGTCGCCAAAGAGAGCGACGAGATCGTGCTCCTCCAGCGCGATGCCCACGAAGATGTAGGCCGTGGTCACGGCCGCGAACAGCAGATGGCCTGCGGTCATGGTCGGCGCCGCCCAAAAAGCGATGATGAAGCCGAGATAGATCGGATGACGGACGAATTTATAGAGCAGCGGCGTCTTGAACCGCGGCGGCTCGGCCCGCTTGCCGGCAAGATGGTTGGCGACCTGATGCAATCCGAACAGTTCGAAATGATTGATGATGAAAGTCGAGGTGAACACCAGCAGCCAGCCCGCGAACGACAGCGTGATCAGCGTCACGGCAAGACCCGGATTGGCGACGTCCCATACGAGCGGCGGCAGCGGACGCCACTGCCAGAACAGGAGAAGCAATGACAGGCTCGCGAACAGCACATAGGTCGAACGCTCGATCGGCTTGGGGACGAACTGCGTCCACCACGCCTTGAAGCCCTGGCGCGCCATCACGCTATGTTGAACGGCGAATAGCGTCATCAACAGCAGATCGACGATCAAGGCTTCAGCCGCCGGTGTGTCGGTTCCCATGTCGATGGTCTTCGGCACCACCAGCCCCGTCACGAAGCCGATGGCGTAGAGAATGGTGACGAAAAACACGAGATAGGCGGCAATGCCGTAGAGGAACGCGATGATCTTGAAAGCTTTTGAGCCCGACGCGTCGGGACGCAGGGAATGAATCTGATGATCAATTTGAGTCATAGGCAGCTCCGTTGCGCCGAAGCGTCGGCACCTCATGGGTCGCTGCACCATGCCTGCGCGAATGGCTGAAGACTTTCGCGGACGGTTGATTTTCGCCTGACACGGCTATGATTTTTGCTTGAGACAGAAACGTGCGATTTCTTTTTGAGAACAATGTGCTCGACGGCGATCTGCGCGAGCTGACCTGCGCCGGGACGGCCGTGCCGCTGCAGCCGCAGGTATTCGACCTGCTGCTTTACCTCGTCGCGGAGCGCGGCCGCGTCGTCAGCAAGAATGACCTGATCAGCCAGATCTGGAGCGACCGCATCGTCTCGGATTCGGCGCTGAACAGCCGGATCAATGCCGCGCGCAAGGCGCTCGGCGACGACGGCACGACGCAGCGGCTGATCAGGACGATCCCGCGGAAAGGTTTTCGCTTCGTCGGCGAGGCCCGTGAAGAAGTCGCAAGAAGGCGTGCGCAGGCCGAAGCCGCGCCGAGCTCGGCGCGTGCCGCGACGGACCGTCCAGGCATTGCCGTGCTCGCCTTCGAGAACATGAGCGGCGATCCCGCCCAGGACTATTTCGGCGACGGGATCAGCGAGGACATCCTCACCGCGTTGTCGAAGCAGCGCTGGTTCATCGTGATCGCCCGCAATTCGTCCTTCACTTACAAGGGGCGCGCGGTCCACATCAAGCAGATCGCCGAAGAGCTCGGCGCGCGCTACATCGTCGAGGGCAGCGTGCGCAAGGTTGACAACCGCGTGCGCATCACCGCGCAGCTCAACGACGCCACCACCGGCGGCCACCTCTGGGCCGAGCGCTATGACCGCGAGCTCACCGACGTCTTCGCCGTGCAGGACGAGATCACCGCGCGGATCGTCGCGGCGATCGAGCCGCAGATCCATGCCGCCGAGAACAGGGACCTTGCGCAGCTCCGGGGCTCCGAGCAGGCGCTCGTCACCAGCGCCGCCATTACATCCGCTTCCGGCGCAGATGGATGATGACGTCGAGCCGCGCGATCTCGTGGCCGGGAAGCGCAACCGGCATCTTGCTGAAGGCAAGGCCGCCGGCGACGTCGACCAGCAGATCCTCGCCCTCCAGATAGAAGTGCGGATGGACTGACGTGTCGGTGTCGAAGAACGATTTGATTCCGTCGGCCGCGATCCGGCGCAGCAGGCCCGCCTCGGTGAACTGGTTCAGCGTGTTGTAGACGGTCGCTAGCGACAGATAGGCGTTTGCCGCCACCGCCTCGGCGTAGAGGCTCTCCGCCGTGACATGGCGATGGCCGCGCAGGAACAGCAGTTTGCCGAGCGCAAGACGCTGGCGGGTCGGGCGCAGGCCGGCATCGCTCAGCATTTGCAGGCAATGCTTGGCCCCATCGTCCGAGAGCAGGCCTGGCTCGACGGCATCCTCCCCGCCCGCAGGATTGTTGGTGGCCTGGATGTCCATCGGTCGTCTTGCCTCCCGCGAAAACGGACAGGGCGCGGCTTCCCCGTGCGCCAGTTGACATCGGATCGCAAAAGGGACGGCTTGGCTTTGATCCGGATCAAATCCGGGCCGGCCTCTGACCTATCGCAAGGCAGGTCGGTTTATTCCCAGCCAAGATGTTGTGGAATCGAAGAGGCCCCCATGACGAAGCCGGTTCCCGACAAGGCAGAAATCGCGCTCGAATATCCCGACAAATTCTATGTCGGCACCTTCGAGCATTCATCGCGATTCGAGGCACATCTCGACGGCAACGGCGTGGCACTCGTGCTCGAGCGTCCCGGGACCGAGGACGTGCGCAAGTCGGTGCACCTGCACATCAACTTCGGCCTGCTCGCCGGCATCTTGCGCGAGCTCGCAGGCAGCGTCGCTGCGATTCCAAAGGACGACATCGCCCATCGCGAGCTGCTCGCCAGCGCGCTGCGTGAATTGCAAGAGGCGCTGAAAACCTGCTGAGCCTTATTTGGCTTTGACCTGGGTCGGCTTCGGCGGCGGCACGTGCGCCCATTCCTTGTCGGCGCGGGGGCCGTTGAGATCGCCGGTGAGGCCGATCAGCTGGCCGGGCTGGACGTCGAGCGTCTGCTGCCAGGCCTGAGTCTGGCACAGGAACTTGATTAAGCACCCCCTGAGCTTGAGGCGATCGGCGGATTCGCGCCAGAGCGAGACTGCATAGGTCTTGCCGTCCTCGGCATTGTAGATCTCGCCGGCGAAGCGGCCGTCAGGCGTCGCCTGCAAGCCCATGATCAGCTGGTGGCCGAGCAGCGCGCGGGCGCGCTTGTCGGCATCGGGGTTTTCCTTGTCGCGATAGGGTTGTCCGCGCTTGTCGGCCGGCTCCTTCATCCAGACGATGAAGCCGCAGATGCGGTCGCGCGACGGACCGCAACGCTCGAGCCTGATGCGGGCGCGGCCGTCCTCGACCAGCCAGGTGCCGCTGGGGTCGACGGGCGTGGCGGCGCCGGCGCGGCCGTCAAAGGCCATCATCGCGATGGTGACGGCGACACGCAGCACGAAACGAAGGAGGATGTTCATCAGCAGCACCTTTTGTAGGATCGATCGCGACGTCAGTTCAGTTGCGCCATCAGCGCATCGGCGCCCTTGTCGATACCGGCATTGGCGGCCGCCAGCGCGCCGACGCTGGCCTTGATGTCGTAGGCGCCGGGATATTGCCTGGTGACGTAGGCGGAGAGCAGACGCGTGGTCGAAGCGTCGAAAATCTCGACGCTGTAGATCACCAAGCCGGTCAGCATGCCCTCGGCGTCGCGCGCGGCCTGCACCCCGTTGTAAACCGCGCCCGCCATGTCGAAGCGGGAAAGTGTGCCGAGCACCGGCGTGTTGGTGACCGCGCCGGTCAGCGTCAACGTGATCCGCAGGGTCTCCGGCCCCCGCTCGCGCACCTGCGCGAAGCGGCTGCGCAGCCGCTCGGCGAAGCGGGTCTGCATGGTGGCGGCAAGCGTCGCCTTGTCCTGGTCGGACATGTCGCCGAACTGGTGATCCTTGCCACGATACACGACGACCGGTTCGAGGATCACTTTACGATAGGAGCGCCAGTCGACCGACGTGGAGTAGCGGTAGGGTACGCGACCGGAGGCATCCGAACGATCATCCGCAAGGTAGGCCGATGAAGCCAACTCTGAATAACGTACG
Organism: Bradyrhizobium sp. UFLA06-24; assembly: GCF_054967145.1. Lineage (NCBI taxonomy): Bacteria > Pseudomonadati > Pseudomonadota > Alphaproteobacteria > Hyphomicrobiales > Nitrobacteraceae > Bradyrhizobium > Bradyrhizobium sp. UFLA06-24. The sequence goes on along the minus strand of NZ_JADFUE010000018.1, from coordinate 1,143 downwards.
GGTGCGACCGAGGCGCAGCCGGCCAGGACCGTGCCAAGCACCAGCGTTCCCAGACCGCGCAGGGCGATCGAGCGATCCATTTTTAAACTCCTCTTTCAGCTTCTCGACAGGCGAGGCGCGACCGCAGCCGCGTGCGGGACCAGACGCGGCTGCGACGCTCACCTTTGCCGACCCAAGGCGTCGTCCGGGGCCATGTCGGACGCTCAGGGCCGTCTCAGTGACTTCACTTATAAACCGACCAGTTGGTTTGTAAATAAGGAAATGAACCGATGCCATTTGGTCGCAGGCGCGACTTTGGGCAGGGATCGGCAGGACTTCGTTAACGATTCAGGCGCGCTTGCGCCGGCTTGCAGCTCTCGCGGTCGATGCGGCGCCGGATTTGGCGGGACGCTTCGCCCGAGACTGTTCAAGACCGTGCCATTGCGCGTCGTCGGCCAGGCGCGCGAAAAGCCGCTGCTGCTCATCTCTGTTGAGCGGCGACATTCCGAACAATGAGCTCAACAGTAATCCGATTGCCCCAGCCCAGCGCAGCATCGCGAGATCAGGATCGGCGGCCTCTTCCCTGATCGCGGCCATCCTCTTCATCTCGCGCTCGCGCGGCAACGCCATCAGGCCGGGATTCTCGACTATGGCCGCAACCAGCGCCAGTGCAGCGGAATTCGGCGAAGTTGCCGCTTCCCGCACGGTCGCGAGCTGGGTTGCCAGATTTGGATTGGGCGAGGTCGCGCTCACCTTCGCCATATAGGCCGAGGAGAACTCCTCGAAATGCGCCATCTGCCGCTCGAGCAGCGCTTTCAGCACCGCCTCCTTGGTGCGGAACTGGTGCATCACGCCGCCCTTGCTCAGACCGCTCTCACGCGCAATCGCATCGAGCGTCAGCCGGCCGGGTCCATCGCGCGCGATGATCGCGATGGCTGCTTCGAGCGCAGCATTGCGGGATCGTTCGGAGCGTGTGGCGTTGTCCATGCGCCGACTTGTCTCCATGACGAGACAATGAATCAAGTGAAAACCGGACGCGCTGTACATTTTTTGTGCGGACACTGTCGAGACTTTCATCTTGCGGCGCGGAACGGGACCGTGTGAGCCTCGCGCCCGGATGGGGACTGGGATGGGCCGGCCGTCGCTTCGCGCGCGAGGACGTCG
>NZ_JADFUE010000189.1:0-1215 GCF_054967145.1 Bradyrhizobium sp. UFLA06-24 | reverse complement strand
GGTCTATGACCTGCTGATGAAGGCGGCGGCCGAGACAACGCTCGCCATCGCCGCTGATCCCAAGCGCCTCGGCGCACGGATCGGTGTCACGTCCGTGCTGCACACCTGGGGCTCGGCGCTCACCCATCATCCACACGTACACATGATCGTGCCGGGCGGAGGGCTCTCGTTCGACGGCGCACGATGGGTCGCCTCGCGCACCAACTTCCTCGTTCACGTCAACGTGTTGGCGCGCCTGTTCCGCGGCAAGATGCTGGCGATGCTCATGGATGCGCACGACGCCAAACAGCTGACGTTCTTCAACACCCATGCCGGGCTCGTCGACAAAAGGACGTTCAAGCGCTTCATCGCGCCGCTGCGGCGCATCAAGTGGGTGGTCTACTGCAAGGCGCCGTTCGCAGGGCCCGAGCAGGTGTTGCGCTATCTCTCCCGTTACACCCATCGGGTCGCCATCTCGAATCGCCGCCTCGTTGCGGCCGACGACGGCGCCATTACGTTCCGCTGGAAAGACTACCGCATCAACGGCGCCGGCCGCTGGATGACCATGCGGCTTCACCCGCACGAGTTCATCCGCCGCTTCCTGACGCATGTGCTGCCCAAGGGCTTCCACCGCATTCGCCACTACGGGCTCTTTGCCAACGCCAACCGCGCCGAGAACATCGCGACCGCCCGCGCACTCCTCAATGTCACCCCGCCCGCCACTGACCCGCAAGAGCAGCCGGATAGCGCGACGGATGGGCCACGCGTGCTGCCTTGTTCATGCCCTTGCTGCGGCGCCCGCATGATCGTGATCGAGGTGTTCGCGCGCGGCTGTCAACCGAGGTGGCGTCCTACGCCGGATAGGATCGACACCTCATGACCCAAGCCTCCCGTCGACCTCGCAGCTTCCCGCTCCGATGGCGCTGGTTCCACGCCGGCAGCGCCCGCTCTCGGTCCAATCACGGTCATCAATACGGTGAGAGCCTGTTGATGCACTCCGAGCAGCCGCCCAGATGCCTATTGCATGCTCCCGACCCCGCCCGAGACCCTATCCGCAGGTCACATCCCGCCTCCGTCGCGTCCACCATCGAGGTCGGCGCCGCCATCAAATCCCCATAGCGCTTGCTACTTAGCCGGTGCCCAACTTCCCGCGACTTCGTGCCTTGGCGCTTTTTGGACGCCGGTCAGTTGAGCGTGCGCAGCCTCCTTCGTTGCCGGCGTCCAAAAACCTGCACA
>NZ_JADFUE010000188.1:0-1238 GCF_054967145.1 Bradyrhizobium sp. UFLA06-24 | reverse complement strand
TGTAAAAGAAGCGACTTGAGCTAACAGTGGGTGCTTTGTCGCGGCAGGTGTCCGACAAAGATTTCATGTCCGACCTCACGCAGCCGGCAACAATTTCTCTCTCGACAGAGCACTTGCTCAAGCAAGTTTGCATCGGCGTCTTGCCGTAGCACCAGCGCCCCTGATGCGGGCGCACCTCATTGTAGGCAGCGATCCACTCATCGAGATCGCTCTGCAACGCAGTGATGCTCGGATAAATCTTCTTGCGGAACACGACGCGATAGAACTCCTCAAGCACGGTGCGGTGGAAGCGCTCAACAATGCCGTTGGTCTGTCGGCTCCTCGTCTTGGTGCGGGTGGGATCGATGTCTTCGACGGCGAGGTAGAGCTCCTATTCGTGATGCTCCGGATTGCCGCAATACTCGGTGCCGCGGTCGGTCAGGATCCGGTTCAGTGGGATGCCCCGCGCATCGAAGAACGGCACCACGCGATCATTCAACAGTTCGGCCGCCGTGATCGGCGTCTTGCGATCATACAGCTTGGCGAACGCCACCTTGCTATAGGTGTCAATGAAGGTCTGCTGATAGATCCGCCCCACCCCCTTCATGTTGCCGACATAGAAGCTGTCCTGCGCACCGCAATAGCCGGGGCACTCGCTCTCGAACTCGCCGTGCGCCTCCTTCTCGGACTTGGCCTTTTCCAACGCAACGAGTTGGGCCTCAGTCAGCACCAGGCCGTCCTGGGCCATCTTGGCCTCCAGCGCCGTCAGCCGCTTCTTGACGTTGGCGAGATCGTGACGCAGCCACACCGCCCGCACGCCGAACGGGCAGATCGACAGGCCGCGGCTCCTGAGCTCATTGCTGACTCGCACCTGGCCCCAGGCCGGCTGGTCGATCGCCAGCTCAACGACGGCCGCCTCGACCTCCGGCGCGACACGGTTCTTCAGGACCGGTTTCTTGCGGCTGATCTCAATCAGCGCCAGCTCACCGCCGTTGTCGTACAGTTCCTTGAACCGGTAGAAGCTGTCGCGGCTATAGCCCATCATCCGGCAAGCCTGGCTGACATTGCCGAGCTGCTTGGCCAATTCCAGCATTCCGACTTTCGCGCGAATGACCTTCTGTTCCTGGGTCATGGTAACGTCTCTTGTGAGACGCTGCGGGCTGCGCGGGAGCGCCCTTTGGGTGAGCGCTCCTGCTCGCCAGCAGCTCCAATCCCTGCCAGTTCAAACCTTGCCGTCAGATTAAGTCGAAACTTCTACA
>NZ_JADFUE010000187.1:0-1257 GCF_054967145.1 Bradyrhizobium sp. UFLA06-24 | reverse complement strand
GTATAGCGCGACGATCTGGGTCGGAAGAGCGCGGCGATCAGGATGGCGAGTCAGTGTCGCGGCGCGATGATGATCGCCGCGATGATTGTCGCGCGCAAGAGTTTTGTTTGCTTTGATTGTCGCGGAGCGTCAATCAAGCGAGCGTTTTTTGTGTCGCGTGCTCCGGTGGCCGCCCTGGACCACGCTTTCGCTCGAGGGCAGTCCGCCTGCGATAGCTCTCGACGTTCATCTCGACGATGGTGGCGTGGTGAACAAGGCGATCGATCGCCGCGAGGGTCATAGCTGGGTCCGGAAAGACCTTGTTCCATTCTCCAAAGGGCTGATTGGCGGTGATCAGCAAAGAGCGTCGCTCGTAGCGTGCGCTGATGAGCTCGAACAGCACACTGGTCTCGGCCTGGTCCTTGGTGACATAGGCAAGATCGTCCAAGATGACGAGATCGAAGCGATCGAGGCGGTTGATGGCGCCCTCGAGGTTGAGCTCGCGGCGAGCCACCTGGAGCTTCTGCACGAGATCGGTGGTGCGGGTGAACAGGACGCGCCATCCGTTCTCGATGAGGGCCAAGCCGATTGCTGCCGCCAAGTGGCTCTTGCCTCCACCGGGCGGACCAAACAGCAGCAGATTGGCGCCCTTGCCGAGCCAGCCGTCGCCGGCGGCGAGTGCGGTCATTTGCGCCTTGGAGATCATCGGCACGGCCTCGAAGTCGAAGCTGTCAAAGGTCTTTCCGGTAGGCAGCCGCGCCTCGACGAGATGGCGCTCGATGCGGCGGCGGCCGCGCTCAGCGATCTCGTGCTCGGCAATGGTGGCGAGGAAGCGCGCCGCCGGCCAGCCTTCTATATCGGATTGCTCGGCAAATTGCGGCCACAGCGCCTTGATGGCGGGCAGCCGCAGCTCGTTGAGCAACAGATTGAGGCGCGCGGTGTCGACTACGTTGGTTGTGCTCATGCGGCGCCTCCGATCTCGGCGGTACCGATGAGGCATTCATAGGTGGCGAGCGGTGCGAGGCGTACCACGACGTTCGGCACCTGGGCGGGATCCGGGGCGAAGTGAGTACGTAGCCGGTTGAGGTCGGGCAGCCGGCCGTCGTTCAGGTCAGCCGTGAGCTGATTGGCGAGTTCGGCCTCGCAACCGCGCTCATGGGCGAGTGCGAGGAGATCGACCATGATCCGGCAGGCCTTCTTGTCCGGTAAGCGTTTGCGCAAGACGTCGAAGGCTCGGCGGTAAGCTTCCCGGGGGAACAGCTGGTCGCGGTAGACCAG
>NZ_JADFUE010000186.1:0-1266 GCF_054967145.1 Bradyrhizobium sp. UFLA06-24 | reverse complement strand
TCGGAAGGCGTGGTGCAGCTCGAGCCGGGCACACCGATCACCATCGGCTGGAAAACTGAAGATTGTCTGGCGCTCGATGCGACGTGACGATAGGCGGCGGCTACGCCGTGAACTTCGGTGGTCCAGTTTTCGACCCGACCCCATAGGCATTGCATAAAGGAGACGCAGATGATGAGGAAGATGGTTACCGAGGTCTTGGCCGTTGTCTTAGCAGTGGGCTTGCTTGCGCCAGGAAACCTCGCTTTTGCGGGCGATCATTTGACGGTCACTGCCTTTGGTGGGGCGAGTCAGGAGGGCTACCGCAAGGCCTATTTCGAGCCCTTCACAAAGGCGACCGGGATCAAGATCACTGAAGACGAGTGGAACGGCGAGAGCGCCAAGATCCGCGCGATGGTCGAGTCCAAGACCGTGAGCTGGGATGTGGTAAACGCTGGCAACTCGGCCGGGGCCATGTGCGCCGAGGGCCTCCTTGAGACAATCGAATGGAAGAGGCTAGGCGTCGATAGGGCCAAATTTGGTGAGGCTGGCGAACAAACTGATTGCGGCGTGCCGTTAAACCACAATGCCCAGGGCGTCATCTATGACAAGGGCAAGCTGCCCAACGGCCCTAAGACGATCGCCGATCTATTCGACCTGCGAAAATTCCCCGGTAAGCGCGGCCTGTGGAAAAGTCCCAAAACGAATCTCGAGTGGGCACTGGTTGCCGACGGTGTGCCCGCCAAAGACGTCTATAAGGTCCTTGGTACGCCTGAAGGCGTGGATCGCGCCTTCAAAAAGCTCGACACCATCAAGAAGGACGTCGTCTGGTGGGCGTCCGGCGCCCAGTCAAGGCAGCTAGTGGCCGACGGCCAAGTTGTCATGACCGCGGATTGGCAGCCCTCAATAACTGCCGATGCTATCAATAAGGCCGGAAAGCATGTTGGTATCTTGTGGGACGCTGCGTTTCTGAGTGTGTCCTACTGGGTCATTCCCAAGGGTGATCCGCGATTGGACGACGCCTACAAGTTCATCACCTTCGCCTCTTCACCGCAGGTGCAGGCCGATATGGCGCGGTTGATTCGGTTCGTTCCCGGCAATCACGACGCGATGGCGCTTCTAGATCTGGCGGTCCTGTCTGACATGCCCACGGCAGCCAATAATCCTGTGGAGTACAACGCCCGCTTCTGGGCCGACAGGCTTGATGAGTTGGGCCAGCGCTTCACCGCTTGGCTAGCGAAGTAAAGAATGGGGAATGGCGAGGAGGACGTTCCGTTCTCCTCGTCCCAA
>NZ_JADFUE010000185.1:0-1259 GCF_054967145.1 Bradyrhizobium sp. UFLA06-24 | reverse complement strand
GTCTCGCATCATGGCAGTGAGGACCGTGAGCAGCTTCCTGGCGACGGCGATGAGGGCGAGCTTGGCTGGTTTTCCGGCCTGTCGCAGTCGTGCATAGAAGGCCTTGAACGGATCAGCTCTGCGAACTGCGTTGAGGGCCGCCATATAAAGGGCGTCACGAACGCGCTTTCGGCCGCCCGCAATCTTGCGCTTGCCGCGGAAGGTGCCGCTGTCGACGTTGAAGGGAGCAAGGCCAGCGAGCGCTGCGAGTTGTTTCGGTCCGACCCGCCCGAGTTCCGGCATCTGCGCGATGAGCTGCATGCAGGCCACGGGACCCACGCCGGGCAGCGAACGCATTAACTTCGCATCGTCCGCGAGCTGCGCTTCGGCTTTAATCAACGCGCTGATGTCGGCCTCGATCTCGGCGATCTCGCTGTCGAGGACCTCGATGAGGCGGCCGATGCGTTCGGCCATGGCGCGATCGTCGGCCTCGCTGCGCCGGTTCTTCTCCTGGGCGCGCATGAGGACCAGCTGATCCCGCCGTTTTGCAAGCCTCGCCAAGGCGCCCCGTGCAGGATCGGCGACCTGCTCGGGGGCGGGCTGCATGGCCCGCGCAAAGGCCGCCAGCATCCGCGCATCGATCGGATCGGTCTTGGCGAGTAGGCCGCTGGCCCGTGCAAAGTCGCGGGCACGGGCCGGGTTGATCCGTGCGAACTGGATCCCGGCCTGACGCAGCGCCTCGCGAAGCGCGAGGTCATAGATACCCGTCGCCTCGAAGACCACCAGCGCATCGCATTGCCAACGCGCCACCTGCTGTGTGATGGCCTGTGCCGCGTTGGCAATGCGCCTCGGCACGCCGTCAGCCTCATCAAAGATATCGAGGTGTTTCTTGGAGATGTCGATTCCGACGTAACGAAGAGCTATGATCACGGTGCCTGTCCCTGTGATGCGAGGTCTGTTGGTGCAGCCTCGTGCAACTGTTCAGGTTGATAGATGGAACGGGCGGGAGACCGAGCCGGCTCACGGCGTCAAGCGCCAAGGACCCAACGGCTTCCCGCCCACCCTCATCCTGACACACTTCCAAGACACAGGGACCCATAACCACAAATGCAAATTGTTACGCGATGCTGGGACGACGAGTCCCGTTTCTCAAAACCCGCCGCGGCGTATGGGTCCCTGCTTTCGCAGGGACGACGATTTGTTAGAGTCCCTTCCATGACAAAACCCCTCGCCTCCCGTATCGCCCTGTCTCTTATACACATCTGACGCTGCCGACGAAC
>NZ_JADFUE010000184.1:0-1348 GCF_054967145.1 Bradyrhizobium sp. UFLA06-24 | reverse complement strand
CAGCGCGCATTCTCTCGCCCCCGAATCAACACGTAGGCAAGAGAATCACGTGGCGCTATTTAGGTACAGACCCTAGTGCGCGCAAGCGCTCGTCAGCCCAGATGGCAATTGATGAGGGCGCGCCGCCTGTGTTCGATGGGACGGACCAGATGGTCGATCGCCGACGCCTAAGCTATGAAGAGCTGCCTGCCAGTTGTGCGCTAATGGCCCGCAACCCGACGCGTCCACACGATTATCAAGCGACGGCAGGCACTGCACTTTTCAATTCGGCTCGCTCCACGGCCAGCGGGCGGTGCTCGACGACATGGAATGGCTGGGCGACGAGCATATCGGGCGAATTACGCCCTCCTGTTACAGGAGTTGAAGAGGGACATTCCGGATCTGGCGGCCCGGACTCGTTCGTGGAGTTCGTGACAACCCATGTGCTGCGCTACACTATCCTTCCGCTTTCATTATTATTCCCGAGCAGGCAACCGCCCATAATGCCATTTGTTGCATTAGCAGCCCAGTTGTTCGCAAACAAATCATCGACATCCTTGCTCGGGAGCCCCCCACCGGGATTCGCCGCTTGTTGAACAAAGGCTTGCGCCAGCGAGTGCCGAAACGCAGAGATGCTTTCCGCATCCATGGGCGAGATCTCGCAGACCAAAGCTTTACTGTCGGCATCCATTAAGACCTGTGGACCAAAAGCAGTACCGCTCGGGTTTGACGCCATAATCAACGTGAAGCTAATTTTGACCCCGGCCGAGGTCGTAAAACTATGAGATGCCAAAGAAACTAGCCTCTGCATCAGCATCGAACCGACAGGCGCCTCCGCACGGAGAGCCGGACCATTCTGCCGGAACGATCTTGCAGGAGCGAACGACGCCACTCGAGGCCCTTTGTCTGCTCTCCTCTTTAGAACGTCTTCGTCGGGATAATTTGACGGCTCGTCACTGCTCAGCGTCATCGATCGATAGCGCAGACGCGAGGGCGCTGGAAGAATCACAGGAGCCAATACAGCGTTGCACGGTGCACCCGCATTAGCCCCATTGAAGCTGAACAGATCCGCACCCCGCTCAAAGAGCTCCCCTCGTATGGGCTGGTTGTCACTGAAAAGATGGAGGGCTTGGCATTCCGACTGAAAATTATCAACAAGTAGGATGGAAGAAACAATCAGCATCCCGGCACAATCACTCCGATAGCCGGAGCGTTTTGCCATGGCTCCGCGGTTGCTCACCACCAGCAAAAGCAAGGCCGCAAGCACGCTCACGAAGTACAAAAACACCAGCCTAGTCCCCGGAATCAGAGCTGAGTGATACGGCGGCCTTTGAAACGGCGTTGACGGACCTTTTTCTTGGTCCAGACG
>NZ_JADFUE010000183.1:0-1435 GCF_054967145.1 Bradyrhizobium sp. UFLA06-24 | reverse complement strand
TCGGGAGCTGCGACGCCCGGCACCGCCAGCGGCCAGACCGCGTCCTCGATCGTCGCCGGCGCGCTGCACATCTCGACGGGTGCAAGCTCGGATCTGTCGATCACTGGTACAGGCAATGCGCTCTCGACGCTTGGTCTGACTGGCGCGACCGGCACCGGCACCTCGTTCACCGCGAGCCGCGCTGCGGCCTCCGGCGGTATCTCCGGCAAGACCCTGACCTTCACCTCCTTCAATGGCGGCACGGCGGTCAACGTCACGTTCGGCGACGGCACCGGCGGCACGGTCAAGACGCTCGATCAGCTCAACACGCAGCTTCAGGCCAACAACCTGTCGGCCACGATCGACGCCAACGGCCTGCTCACGGTCTCGGCGACCAACGACTATGCGTCCTCCACGATCGGTTCGGCTGCGGCCGGCGGCACGATCGGGGGCACGGTCACCTCGGCCTTGACCTGGTCGAACCCGACCGCGCCCGTTGCTGATGCTGTTGCCCAGGCGACCCGTTCGAACCTGGTCAATCAGTACAACAACATCATGTCGCAGATCGACACGACCTCGCTGGACGCGTCGTTCAACGGCGTGAACCTGCTCAATGGCGACCAGCTCAAGCTGGTGTTCGACGAGACCGGCAAGTCGAGCCTCAACATCACTGGCGTGACCTTCAACTCGAAGGGTCTGGGCCTCGCCGCGCTGACGCAGGGTACCGACTTCATCGACAACGCTGCGAGCAACAAGGTGCTGGCCAAGCTGAACACCGCGTCGAGCACGCTGCGTTCGGAAGCCTCGACGCTGGGCTCGAACCTCTCGGTGGTGCAGGTGCGTCAGGACTTCAACAAGAACCTGATCAACGTGCTGCAGACCGGCTCGTCCAACCTGACGCTGGCCGACACCAACGAGGAAGCGGCCAACAGCCAGGCGCTCTCGACCCGCCAGTCGATCGCGGTCTCCGCGCTGTCGCTGGCCAACCAGTCGCAGCAGAGCGTGCTTCAGCTGCTCCGCTAAAGCTGACGACATCGCAATCAAGTCATGGCGGCGGGGCTTCGGCCCCGCCGTTTTTTTGTCGGGTGTTCGGTTTCGATGGGCCCGCGACAAAGCCCCGAAAAGTAACCGTCGGTTATGGTTAATGGAGCGTAAGCGCAGACAATCGCCAATGATTTCAGTCTGATTGTCCGAGCGCGCCGCGCCGCTCACCGGTCTATGGTGAACCGACGCTTATGTGGACGATGCTCGTTTCACCATTTGTTAGCCATGTCCCCGCAGGCTGCGCATGTCACTCGATCTGAAGCGATCGAACGAAGACGCGTAAACCAGAAGGGTAAGTTGTTATGTCCGGTATCGTTCTCTCTGCGTCGGTTCGTCAGAACCTGCTCTCCCTCCAGTCCACCGCCGACCTCCTCGCCACCACCCAGTCGCGTCTGTCGACCGGCAAGAAGGT
>NZ_JADFUE010000182.1:0-1455 GCF_054967145.1 Bradyrhizobium sp. UFLA06-24 | reverse complement strand
CTAGCACTACTTTGGCAGAATGTGTTTTGGCCGCTGTTTTTCAAGAATTTGCTTTCGGCAATATGGGCATTGCTGAGACGGCGGCCGAAGGATGAGATCGACGATGGCGTGACGTACGGCGGGCATGGTTGGCTGGGGCGGAGGCCCGTTGATTCTTTTTTTTCCGCCCCGCGTGTGCGAGGCGACGATGTTGCAGGAAGGCGTAGGCGATCATTGTCATCAGGGCGTGGCGATGAAGACCCCGCCATGATCGCCCTTCGAAGTGATCAAGTCCGAGCTCCTCCTTCAACTGCTGATGCGCTTGCTCACAAATCCACCGTGCCTTGATGGTGGCTGCCAGCGTGCGCAGATCCGTCATCGCCGGAAGATTGGCGAGATAGTATTTCTTCTCTCCCGAGGCGCGTTGCTCGCCAATGAGCCAGGCTTCGTCGCCTGGGAGATGCTGCTGACCTTTATCCCATATCCGCTGCGGAGGGCCGTCGGCGGTCCGGACACGGAGAGCAGCAAATCGGGCTTTGAGCCGACCTTTCGTCCCGCTACGCCAACTCACGGTTTTCCATTTGGCGCTGGCCAACATTTGTTCTGCCGCAATCGATAAGATATCGGGCACGTGGTGCTTTCGTGGTTTCCCGCGGACTTTGGTAATCGGCCAAATGAGCTTCACATCGACCGGATATACTTTCAGGTGCCGAGGGATGCCGACAGCCCAGGCCAGCCCGCGCTCTGTTAGCCCTTGTCGAAACGGTGCGCTGAGGCCGTATCCTGCATCCGCCAGCACACATCCAAAGCGCACGTTGGCTGCCATCGCGCGGTCAATCTCGGCCAAAGCAATCTCCGGCTTGGACCGTGGCGTTCGGTGTTCGACTGGCACGCGAGCGCGCTTCAAACGAGACATGTCGCTTGTCCAACTGTCAGGCAGAAAGAGACGTAACGCGACCATTACTGGCACTTCGCCGCGCGCAAGCGTTAAAGACACCAGCGTTTGGCAATTTGCCGTTTTACCGAGAGCCGACGCGTATTGAGCCGCAACACCGACCGAGCGCTCACCCTTCTTCGGCAGTGAGGTGTCATCAATAACCAGCACCGCATCGCTGCCGCCGACAAGTCGGTCCGCCTGGTTGAGCAGCTCTGTCTCCAGCGGCGTCGCGTCCCAGACACCGTCCGCAATGAAATGGTGCAACTGGTCGTAGTTGCTCATGGCAAGGCGTTCCGCCATCGGCTGAACGCTCTTGCGATCGCCAGGACCTATCAGTCCCGCAACATACAGAGGGCACATCCGCTGCCGGGTCTTATGACCCAGCCGGTCCAAGAACGGCATCAGCCAGCGTTCAAGTTCGTCTTCCCATCCCGGCATGGTCAGCCCTCCAAGAGCCGACCATCCATGAATCATTGAAAAATTGATTCGGGAATCCTATAAAACGCGACAAAATCAAAAATCTGCCAAAGTAGTGCTAG
>NZ_JADFUE010000181.1:0-1466 GCF_054967145.1 Bradyrhizobium sp. UFLA06-24 | reverse complement strand
ACCGAGGCCGAGCTCGAGAAGATGAGCGAAGCCCAGATCCACAAGTTCATCTTCGCGCCGGGCTTCTCGACCGCGGCCGCCATCACCTCGGTCTCCGGCCGCGGCGTCGGCATGGACGTGGTCCGCACCAATATCGACCAGATCGGCGGCACCATCGACATCAAGTCGGTGGCCGGCGAGGGCTCCTCCGTCACCATCAAGATCCCGCTGACCCTGGCGATCGTCTCGGCGCTGATCGTGGAAGCTGCCGGTGACCGCTTCGCGATTCCCCAGCTCTCGGTGGTCGAGCTGGTCCGTGCCCGTGCCAACTCCGAGCACCGCATCGAGCGCATCAAGGATACCGCGGTGCTTCGGTTGCGCAACAAGCTGCTGCCGTTGATCCATCTGAAGAAGCTGCTCAAGATCGACGACGGTGCGGCATCCGATCCCGAGAACGGCTTCATCGTGGTGACGCAGGTCGGCAGCCAGACCTTCGGCATCGTCGTCGACGGCGTGTTCCACACCGAAGAAATCGTCGTCAAGCCGATGTCGACCAAGCTCCGTCACATCGACATGTTCTCCGGCAACACCATTCTGGGCGACGGCGCCGTGATCATGATCATCGACCCCAACGGCATTGCCAAGGCGCTCGGCGCCGCCGGCTCCTCGGCCCATGACATGGCCGACGACAATGCCGCGCACCACATCGGCTCGGGCGAGCAGACCACCTCGCTCTTGGTGTTCCGCGCCGGCTCGGCCCAGCCCAAGGCGGTCCCGCTTGGCCTCGTCACGCGCCTGGAAGAGCTCCCGGCCGACAAGATCGAGTTCTCGAACGGCCGCTACATGGTGCAGTACCGCGAGCAGCTGATGCCGCTGGTCGCCATGGAAGGCGTCACCATTGCCAGCCAGGGCGCCCAGCCGATCCTGGTGTTCGCCGACGACGGCCGCTCCATGGGCCTCGTCGTCGACGAGATCATCGACATCGTCGAGGAACGCCTCAACATCGAGGTCGGCGGCTCGGCTTCCGGCATCCTCGGCTCGGCCGTGATCAAGGGCCAGGCCACCGAAGTGATCGACGTCGGCCACTTCCTGCCGATGGCGTTCGCCGACTGGTTCACCCGCAAGGAGATGAAGCCGTCGATGCACTCGCAGTCGGTGCTGCTGGTCGACGACTCGGCCTTCTTCCGCAACATGCTGGCTCCGGTGCTCAAGGCCGCTGGCTATCGCGTCCGCACCGCGCCGACCGCGCAGGAGGGCCTCGCCGCCCTGCGCGCGCAGAACTTCGACGTGGTGCTGACCGACATCGAGATGCCCGACATGAACGGGTTCGAGTTCGCCGAAACCATCCGCTCGGACAGCAATCTGGGCTCGATGCCGATCATCGGCCTCTCGGCGCTGGTGTCGCCGGCGGCGATCGAGCGCGGCCGTCAGGCCGGCTTCCACGACTACGTCGCCAAGTTCGACCGTCCCGGTCTGATCGCGGCGCT
>NZ_JADFUE010000180.1:0-1521 GCF_054967145.1 Bradyrhizobium sp. UFLA06-24 | reverse complement strand
GCCTTGACATCCAGGCTTTGGCCGCTATGTTTCGCGCAACCTTTGGGAAGCCGAGCGCCTGCCATGCGTAACATTATTACCAAACTCCTTATCGCCGTCGTACCCAGGCACACCGCCGGGGGTGGCTAGCTGCCATCCACATGACAGGCGGTGTGCAGGGTCCCTCTTCGGGGCCTTTTTTATTTCCCGAAACCGACACGAACGAAGCCGCTGACGTCAGCGCATCCGGAGCAAGCCAATGACCGACAAGAGCCACGATCCGAACCAGATGACCGGCGCCGCAATGATCGTCCGCGCGCTCATCGATCATGGCGTGACCGACATTTTCGGCTATCCCGGCGGCGCGGTGCTTCCCATCTATGACGAGATCTTCCAGCAGAGCGAAGTCCAGCACATCCTGGTCCGCCACGAGCAGGGCGCCGGTCACGCCGCCGAAGGCTATGCCCGCTCGACCGGCAAGCCCGGCGTCGCGCTGGTGACCTCAGGTCCGGGGGCGACCAACATGGTGACGCCGCTGACCGATGCGCTGATGGACTCGATCCCGCTGGTTTGCATCTCCGGCCAAGTGCCGACGCATCTGATCGGCAACGATGCATTCCAGGAATGCGACACCGTCGGCATCACGCGTCCCTGCACCAAGCACAACTGGCTGGTGCGCGACGTCAATGATCTCGCAAAGGTCCTGCACGAAGCCTTCTACGTCGCGACCACGGGCCGTCCGGGCCCGGTGCTGGTCGACGTTCCCAAGGACGTGCAGTTTGCGATCGGCACCTATCATCCGCCGCGCAAATCCGACGTTCATCGCTCCTACGCGCCGCGCGTCAAGGGCGATGCGACGCAGATCCGCAAGGCCGTCTCGCTGCTCGCCAGTGCCAAGCGTCCCGTGATCTACAGCGGCGGAGGCGTGATCAATTCCGGCCCCGAGGCCACCAGGCTGCTGCGTGAACTGGTCGAAATCACCGGATTCCCGATCACCTCCACGCTGATGGGCCTCGGTGCATATCCGGCGTCGGGCAAGAACTGGCTCGGCATGCTCGGCATGCACGGCACCTACGAGGCCAACATGACCATGCATGATTGCGACGTCATGTTGTGCGTCGGCGCACGCTTCGACGATCGCATCACCGGCCGTGTCGATGCGTTCTCGCCGGGCTCCAAGAAGATCCACATCGACATCGACCCGTCCTCGATCAACAAGAACATCCGCGTCGACGTGCCGATCATCGGCGATTGCGGCAACATCCTCGGCGACATCCTCCAGGTGTTCAAGGCGGAGGCGAAGAAGCCCGACATCAAGGCGTGGTGGCAGCAGATCGCGCAGTGGCGCGCCCGCAACTCGCTCTATTACAAGAAGAGCAACGACATCATCCTGCCGCAGCACGCGATCCAGAGCCTGTTCGAGGCGACGCGCGGCAAGGACACCTACATCACGACCGAGGTCGGTCAGCATCAGATGTGGGCGGCGCAGTTCTATGGCTTCGAGGAGCCGCATCGCTGGATGACGTCGGGCGGTCTCGGCAC
>NZ_JADFUE010000017.1:0-129789 GCF_054967145.1 Bradyrhizobium sp. UFLA06-24 | reverse complement strand
TCATGGGGTCCTCTTACGAAACTTGCCGAGGGAACGCCACACAGGACAAACGATCAGGCCGCCGCGCTGTGCTGGCGACCTCAGACGATTTTGGGAAACGAAATCGCACCGGCCACCTCTTAGGAGGTGCGCCACCAACGACGGGATGGGCGGGCTGCGGTGCTCATAGGCGGATACTCACCATGGCGCGGGGGCGACGTCAAGGGCAACCGAATCGTCCGAGATCGCCGAAAGGGGCACGTCACGCTTGGGCCCGCATACTCGCGCCACCAGCGGCCGCCTCGGCGGCATGGCGCTCGATTTCGGCCCGCGTCACCGAGAGAATGGCTTTGCCGTCAGATCCGACGAGATCAGCCCGGTCCCTCAAGGTCGCGACCGTGATGCAGGTCTCTCCGGAGACGGCATACCATACTGCCCCTTCGTCGCTCACCCTCAACGCCGTAATCATCGCCACCGGATCGAGATCCGACTTTCTCAGCAACAGGTCGATGGCCTCGGCCGCCAAATTTTGCTCGGCAATCGTCGAGAAGTTCCGGATCGCGTCGGCTCCGACGACGGACAGCCGCCGCAGATTGGTCGAGGTCTCCGACTTCGCCGGCTCAACCGGCGAAGTGGGGCTGCGCGCGACGAATTCATAGAGCCGGCCACCCGCTTCTTCAAAGACGCACAGCCGCGATCCCTTATCTGTGCCGACGCCAAAGGCCATACACTGCTGGCCCTCCACGACCATCTTACCTCCCGCGCGAACCTCGAGTTTGCACTCAGCCTCCGGCAACACGGCGCCGCATGCCGCAGCGATCGTGATTTGCAGATCGTCAGTCATCTGGAAGCGGATGTCCTCAACGCTTCTCCAAACCCGGCGCGACTGTTGCGGATGAAGTTGCGCTAGCCGTTTGATCTCGGAGGCGTACTCCTCCTGCGGCACGACGCGCAGTTCGGGCCAGCCCGCGATCCATCTGGCCGCGAGCGGGATCATGGACTCCTCCTCTTCTGCCTCGTAAAAACGGTCGTCGAGCGCATCAAGCGCCGGGGCTCGATTATCGAAGCCGCTCTGAACCACAGCTTCGCCGGGATGAGCCTGCACCCAATCGATCATCTCCTGTAATATCTGGTGTTGCGCGCTCGCTCCCATGGCCTTGAGTCCAGCGAGCGCATCGCCGGCTGTCGTCGCAAGCATCTCGATTCCCACGTTGTGAATAAACTGGCTGTGGCCGCCATTGAGAACCTGACCTAAATAGAGATCGGCGTGGTAGGCCTGAATGGCCGCCTCGGGCAGCTCGTTCCTCGTGTAGCTACCGAAATATTGAAGTTCGACGACGCAATTTGCCACAGCGGCAGTGAGGGAGCCGGCCTTTTTCGGGTCCTTGGCCGCTTCGAAGTCGTCGTGACGCACGATAACGGTCCTCAAACGGCCATCTACAATCATCGTGCACCTCCGCAGTCTTTTAGCCACGAGCTACACAACCACATCCTAGGATTGTGTGAAAGGGAGGCGCTCCCGCGCGCGTCGCCATGAAGCCCTACCCCAAATGCTTCCGGAAAAACTCCGTCGCCCGGCCCCAGGCGAGCTCGGCGGCTTCGCGGTCGTGCACGGCCTGGCGCTGCTCATTGACGAAGGCGTGCTCGGCGTCATAGCGGAACAGCTCAAGCGACTTGCCGGCAGCCTTCATGGCCTTCTCGAAGCCGTTGACCAGCTCCGGCGTGCACCAATCGTCCTTGTTGGCGAAATGGGCCTGGAGCGGGATCTTGACGTCGGCGGGCTTGGCGGCCTGCTCCGGCGGGATGCCGTAGAACACGACGCCCGCGGCCAGCTCCGGCACATGCACCGCGCCGATGATAGTGACGGCGCCGCCGAGACAGAAGCCGGTCAGTCCGACCTTGGCGCCGTTGCGCGACAGATATTGCACGGCGCCGCGCACGGTCTGCGTGGTGGCGTCCATGAAATCGAGCGAGTTCATTTCCTTGTTGGCGGAATCCGTGTCGTGATAGGGCACCACCTTGCCCTTGTAGAGATCGGGCGCCAGCGCATCGAAGCCGGCGAGCGCAAAGCGGTCGCAAAGACCCTTGATCTGGTCCGACAGGCCCCACCACTCCTGGATCACGACCACGCCCGGCGCGTTGCCGCGCGCGGCATTGGCGAGATAACCGGAGGCATCCTTGCCGTCCGGGCGCTTGAAAGTGATGGCGGTTCCCATGGTGTCCTCCGGGTGAGTTTCTGAGGGCGGTTGGCGGTATTCTGGCGGCTGCGCGCGCGATAGGCAATCGCGCCGGACAACACACGCGCGTGTCCAATAAAAAAGCCCCCTTACGGAGGCTTTTTCATTCTCGTTTCGCGCGCCGCTCAGTGCGAGTCGGCCCAGACCTTCTTCTTGGTGAAGTACATCAGGAACGCGAAGATGATCAGGAATACGAACACTTGGAGGCCGAGGCGCTTGCGCGCCTCCATGTGCGGCTCGGCGGTCCACATCAGGAACGTGGTGACGTCCTTGGCGTACTGCGCGACCGTCGTCGGCGAACCGTCGTCATAGGTCACCTGGCCGTCGCTGAGGGGCTTCGGCATCTTGATCGCGTGGCCCGGGAAGTACTTGTTGTAGTACGAGCCCTCCGGAATGGTCACGCCTTCCGGCACCTTGTCCTCGAAGCCCTGGAGCACGGCGGCGACATAGTCCGGGCCCTGCTCCTGGTACTGGGTGAAGAAGTCGAAGACGAACCAGGGGAAGCCGCGGCCGTAGGAGCGCGCCTTGGTGATCAGCGACAGATCGGGCGGCGCCGCGCCGCCGTTCGCCGCGCGAGCCGCCTGCTCGTTCGGGAATGGCGAGGGGAAATAGTCGGCCGGCCGACCCGGGCGCTCGAACATATCGCCGGCGTCGTTCGGTCCGTCCTTGATCTTGTAGTCGGAGGCAAAGGCCGCGGCCTGCGCCACCGAGTAACCGGGTCCACCGGCTTCCGCGAGGTTGCGGAACGCGATGTAGGACAGGCCGTGGCAGTTGGAGCAGACCTCCTTGTAGACCTTCAGGCCGCGCTGGAGCGCACCACGGTCATACTTGCCGAAAGGACCCGCGAAGGACCAGCTGTTGGCCGGCGGCTTGGTGCCACCTTCCTCGGCGCGGGCGTTGTCTGCCGAGGCGGCAAATAGCGCGCCTGCCAGGGCCAGCGCGATCGCAGTCGAGACCATCGGCGTCGACCTGCTGCCGGTCTTGGCAAGCACTGCGTCCGAGATCGAGTTCGGCACCGGCCGCGGCTTCTCGATACGCGAGAGCAGCGGCAGCACGATCAGGAAATAGGCGAAGTAGCACACCGTCAGGACCCGGCCGGCGATCACATAGATGCCTTCCGGCGGCTGCGCACCGAGATAGCCGAGCAGGATGCAGACCACCACGAAGATCCAGAAGAACTGCTTGGCCAGCGGGCGGTACTTCGACGAACGCGTCCGTGCGCTGTCGAGCCAGGGCAGGAAGCACAGGATGATGATCGCCGAGAACATCGCGATGACACCGGCGAGCTTGTTCGGGATCGAACGCAGGATCGCGTAGAACGGCAGGTAATACCATTCCGGCACGATGTGCGGCGGCGTCACGCCCGGGTTCGCCGGAATGTAGTTGTCGGCGTCGCCGAGATAGTTCGGCATGTAGAAGATGAACCAGGCGTAGAGCAGCAGGAAGCAGGCGACGCCGAACATGTCCTTGATGGTCGCGTGCGGCGTGAACGGCACGGTGTCCTTTTCCGTCTTCGGCTCGACGCCGTCAGGATTGTTCTGGCCGGCGACGTGCAGCGCCCAGACGTGCAGCACGACCACGCCCGCGATCAGGAACGGCAGCAGATAGTGCAGCGAGAAGAAGCGGTTCAGCGTCGGATTGCCGACCGAATAGCCGCCCCACAACAGCGTCACGATGCTCTCGCCGACATAGGGAATGGCGGAGAACAGGTTGGTGATGACCGTGGCGCCCCAGAAGCTCATCTGGCCCCAGGGGAGCACGTATCCCATGAAGCCCGTTGCCATCATCAGCAGATAGATGATGACACCAAGGATCCAGAGCACCTCGCGCGGCTCCTTGTACGAGCCGTAATAGAGGCCGCGCAGCATGTGGACGTAGACCGCGAAGAAGAACATCGACGCGCCGACCGCATGCATGTTGCGCAGCAGCCAGCCGTAGTTCACGTCACGAACGATCAGCTCGACCGACTTGAAGGCGAGATCGGCATGCGGCGTGTAGTGCATCGCCAGGATCACGCCGGTCAGGATCTGAATCCCCAGCATGAAGGAGAGGATGGCGCCGAAGGTCCACCAATAGTTCAGGTTGCGCGGGGTGGGATAGGCGACGAAGGAAGAGTGCATGAGACCAAAGATCGGCAGGCGCCGCTCGATCCATTGCAGGGCCGGATTGCTCGGCTGGTAGTCGGATGGTCCGCTCATGATGCGATCCTGAGGAAATAAAACGACGAGACGGCGCGAAGCTTCGGACGCGGGTCGAAGCTCAGCCGATCTGGATTTTGGTGTCGGAAACGAAAGTGTACGGCGGCACCGGCAGGTTCGCGGGCGCGGGCCCCTGGCGGATGCGGCCGGACGAATCGTACTGCGAACCATGGCAGGGGCAGAAGAACCCGTCGTAATTGCCTTCATGGGCGATCGGGATGCAGCCGAGATGGGTGCAGATGCCGATCACGACCAGCCACTGATCATGGCCGGACTTCACCCGGGCCTCGTCGGACTGCGGATCGGGCAGGCTCGCCACGGGAACGGCGCGCGCCTCGTCGATCTGCTTCTTGGTGCGGTGGCTGATGTAGATCGGCTTGCCGCGCCAGAACACCTTGATGTCCTGTCCCTCGGCCACCGGGCTGAGATCGACCTCGATCGGCGCACCGGCGGCGATGGTCGAGGCGTCCGGATTCATTTGGGAGATAAAGGGCCAGAGCGCGGCTGCGCCCCCTACTGCTGCGGCCGCCCCCGTTGCAACGAATAAGAAATCACGGCGTGTCGGATGGTCCGCCGAAGACGCTGTCGTCACGATTCCAACCCTTTCTTCTTATGCGACCGGTGGAACCGCTCCAGGAGCCCCCAAGGTCCCCGGAACAGTGCTGCCGGCGCCCGCGGCCCCCCGCGGCGGCAGAACTTCGCTTCCCCGCCAAAACAAGGCGAAAACAGCAGTCCAGAATCGTTCTATTGGCACCCTTGCAGGGCGAGCGCAAGCCCGCTAACGGCGCGGGGGCGTGCAATGCACGAATTCCGCGGCCGGCGATGTTTTATTGAGACATTTCCGGCCTACAACCGCCCCCGTAACGCTCATGCAGATCGCGCTTTTCCAACCCGACATCCCCCAGAACACCGGCACGATTCTCCGGCTCTGCGCCTGCCTTGGCATCGCCGCCCACATCATCGAACCGGCCGGCTTCCCGGTCTCCGACCGGCATTTCCGCCGGGCGGGAATGGATTACCTCGACCATGTCAGCATCGTCAGGCACGATTCCTGGTCGAAATTCGAGGAGTGGCGCAAAGGCCAAGGCTACCGCCTGCTGCTGTTCACCACCAAAGCTGCCACCGACTACCGCGATTTCCATTACCAGACGTCGGACATCCTGCTATTCGGGCGCGAGAGCGCCGGCGTCACCGACGCGGTGGTCGAGGCCGCGGATGCGCGCCTGGTGATCCCGATCGCCGAAGGGTTGCGGTCGCTCAATGTCGCCATGAGCGCGGCGATGGCCGCCGGCGAAGCGCTGCGGCAGGTCCGGAACCTGCACCATTGATATGACGAGGAGAGACCAGTGAGCTACGCGGTCAAGGAAATCTTCCTGACCCTGCAAGGCGAAGGCGCCCATGTCGGACGCGCGTCGGTGTTCTGCCGTTTTGCCGGCTGCAACCTCTGGAGCGGTCGCGAGGTGGACCGCGCCGGCGCGACATGTCAGTTCTGCGACACCGATTTCGTCGGCACCGACGGCACGCTCGGCGGCCGCTATGCCTCGGCCGTGGAACTCGCCGATACCATCGCGGCGCAGTGGACGGCCAAGGCCAACAACCGCTACGTGGTGCTGACCGGTGGCGAGCCGCTGCTCCAGGTCGATGCCGCACTGGTCGAGGCGCTGCGCGCACGCGGCTTCGAGATCGGCGTCGAGACCAACGGCACGATGGCCGCGCCTGATGGCCTCGACTGGATCTGCGTCAGCCCCAAGGGCGGCAGCGAACTCGTGCTGCGGCAGGGGCATGAGCTGAAGCTGGTCTATCCGCAGGCGCTCGCCGCACCGGAAGCTTTCGAGGGCCTCGCCTTCGAGCGCTTCTCGCTGCAGCCGATGGACGGCCCCGACGTCATCGAGAACACCGCGCGCGCGATCGACTATTGCCTGCGCCATCCGCAATGGCGGCTGAGCGTGCAGACGCATAAATCGCTCGGCATCAGATAGGACTGAACGGACAGATGTGGGAATTGACGAAATCGTTCCGCTTCGAGGCGGCGCATACGCTGAAGGGCACGACCTTTGGCGCGGCGAGCGAGGAGATCCACGGCCACTCCTTCCGCGCCGAGGTGACGGTGCGCGGCACGCCGGATCCCGCGACCGGCATGGTGGTCGATCTCGGCCTGCTGCAGCGCGCGATCGAGGAGGTGCGGTTGGGGCTCGACCACAAGTTCCTCAACAAGATCGAGGCGCTCGGCACGCCGACGCTGGAGAACCTGTCGCGCTTCGTCTGGGAGCGGCTGGCGCATATCGGCAAGCTCACTCGCGTCAGCATCCACCGCGACAGTTGCAACGAGAGCTGCACCTATTACGGTCCGCAGGGCTAACGACATGACATCGACATTGGACCCCAACCTGATCGAAGACCGCAAGGCCCGCGCCCGCAACTGGTTCGAGCATCTGCGCGACGATATCTGCGCGAGCTTCGAGCGGCTCGAGGATGAGGCGCCGCAAAGCCTCTATCCCGGCGCGGCGGGCCGCTTCGTCCGCGCGCCCTGGCAGCGCACCGACCATAGCGGCGCAGCGGGCGGCGGCGGCGTGATGTCGATGATGCACGGCCGCCTGTTCGAGAAGGTCGGTGTGCACTGCTCGACCGTGCACGGCGAATTCGCGCCCGAGTTTCGCGCCCAGATTCCGGGCGCCTCGGAAGACCCGCACTTCTGGGCCTCCGGCATCTCGCTGATCGCGCACATGCGCAGTCCGCACGTGCCGGCCGTGCACATGAACACGCGCTTCGTCGTCACCACCAAAGCCTGGTTCGGCGGCGGCGCCGATTTGACGCCGGTGCTCGACCGCAGGCGCACGCAGGAGGATGCGGACACCCTCGCCTTCCACGCGGCGATGAAGCAGGCCTGCGAGCAGAAGAGCGGCGTTGCCGACTACGACAAGTACAAGAAGTGGTGCGACGAGTATTTCTATCTGCCGCACCGGAAAGAGGCGCGCGGCATCGGCGGCATCTTCTACGACTGGCACGACAGCGGCGATTGGGAGGCCGACCTCGCCTTCACGCAGGATGTCGGCCGCGCCTTCCTGAAAATCTATCCTGACATCGTCAGGCGCAATTTCGCGACGAGCTGGACGGCGGAGGACCGCGAGGAGCAACTGATCCGGCGCGGCCGCTATGTCGAGTTCAACCTGCTCTACGACCGCGGCACCATCTTCGGACTCAAGACCGGCGGCAATGTGGATTCGATCCTGTCGTCGATGCCGCCGGAGGTGAAATGGCCATGAGCGTGATCAAGCCGCTGCCCCGCGCCATGCTGATCGACATGGACGACACCATCCTGTCGGCCTACGGCCGGCCCGAGATTGCGTGGAACACGATCGCGGAGGAATTCGCCGAGGAATTCGCGCCGCTGCCACCGGCTCAAGTCGCAACCGCCGTGCTGGCTTATGCGCGAAACTTCTGGGCCAATGCAGAAGCCGCCTGGCGGATGAAGCTGGGCGAGGCGCGGCGGCTGACGGTGCGCGGCGGTTTTGCCACGCTTGCAGCGCAGGGCCATCGCGCCCTGCCCGACGATCTCGCCGATCGCCTCGCCGACCGCTTCACCACCTACCGCGAGGAAGCGATCTTCGTCTTTCCCGGCGCCCATGATGCGATCGACGCCTTCAAGGCGCACGGCGTCAAGCTCGCGCTGGTCACCAATGGCGCCGCCGACATGCAGCGCGCCAAGGTCGAGCGCTTCGAGCTGACCCATCGCTTCGATCACATCCAGATCGAGGGCGAGCACGGTTTCGGCAAGCCCGAGGAGCGCGCCTATCTGCACGCGATGGAGGCGCTCGGCGTCACGCCTGCGGACACCTGGATGATCGGCGACAATCTCGAATGGGAGGTCGTGACGCCGCAGCGCCTCGGCATCTATGCGATCTGGCTCGACGCGCATGGCGAGGGCCTGCCCGAGGGCTCGACCGTCAAGCCGGACCGCATCATCCGCTCGCTCACCGAGCTGGTGCCGGGCTAAATTCCGAAAACAACCCCATGCACAGTAGCCGGCCGCTGCAGAATCAACGGCTTGCCGCAAAACGGACCGCGCCTGCGGATTTTACGAAAAATTCTTGACCCGTCGGGCAAAACAGGCGCATGATGCCATCATCGGGATGCTATCGCTTTAGCCGCCGGCCACGCGCGCGCAGGCGATTGCCTCGGCGAGCACTGTCCGGTCCCCGATGTGATTGGCGAGCAGCAGGATCAGCCGGGCGTTCATGCGTAGCGCCTGCTCCTCATCGAGATCGCGCTGGCTGTTGATCAGCTCGGCGTAGAAATCGTCGGGATCAGCGATGTTCGGTGAAAGGTTGAGCATCATGCCGCAAGCTCCTTCTGGCCGGCGCCGGGTTGAGCGCTGTCCTGCCCGGTGGCGCGCAACATCGCGTCGATGATCTTTGCCTCGTCGAATCCGCTCCAGCGGGCGGCGACATATTGGTCGGGCCGGAACAAATAGGTAGTCCCGGAGGATGCGCCATAGCGCGCGGCAAGCAGGCCGGTCGGATCCTCGATGTCGCGCCCGACACGGATGATCCTCGCTGCAAGAGGACCAATCGCGATCTCGGTCTTGTCGGTGGCGTTGCCGAAGGTCACCACCGTGAAGCCATCGCCGAGGCAACGGAGGAACCACGACGGCTTGTCGGCAATGGCAATCGGCGCATCGGCCGCATTGGTGCCGGGCCGCATCTCGCCGATGACGAGGTCCTCGTCGGGCGTGTTGAGCGCCGAGGTCGCATACGGCGTCGGCACCGACAGGCGGCCGCTGTTGACCAGCGGTCGTGCGAAGCCGTGATGCTGGGCCAGCTCCAGCACGGCGTCGCGGAAATAGCGGCTCACCTTGGTCTTCGGCGTGATGAAGTCGGTGGCGCGGGTCGAGTTCAGGATGTTGTCGTCGGCCGCATAAGCCCGCTCTTCGTGATAGCTGTCGAGCAGCGCTTCCGGCGCTTCGCCGCGTAGCACCATCGCGAGCTTCCAGGCGAGATTGTCGATGTCCTGCACGCCGGTGTTGGCGCCGCGCGCGCCGAACGGCGAGACCTGATGGGCGGCATCTCCGGCAAACAGCACGCGCCCCTGGCGGAAATTGTCGATGCGCCGGCAGGCAAACTGATAGATCGAGACCCATTCGAGTGCGAACTGCGCGTCGTCGCCGAGCATCGCCCGAATGCGCGGGATCACCCGCTCCGGCTGCTTTTCCGCATCGGCATCGGCGCCCCAGCCGAGCTGGAAGTCAATGCGCCAAATGTTGTCCGCCTGCCGGTGCAGCAGCACGGACTGGCCGGGATGGAACGGCGGATCGAACCAGAACCAGCGTTCGGTCGGGAAATCCGCTTTCATGGCGACGTCGGCAATCAGGAAGCGGTCCTGGAAGAACTGCCCCGTGAACTCGGCGCCGACCATCTTGCGCGTATCGGAGTTGGCGCCGTCGCAGGCGATCACCCACTCCGCCTCCATGGTGAAGATGCCATCGGGCGTCTCCACCGCGAGGATCGCATGGTCACCGGGCTGCTTCAGGCTGATCAGGCGGTGCTTCCAGCGCAGGTCGATCAGCGGATTGGCCCTGCACTTGGCGACCAGGATCTCCTCAAGATGATATTGCTGCAGATTGATCATGGCCGGCCATTGGTGATTGGCCTCGGGCAACAGGTCGAACTGGTAGGACAGCTGGTCGCGGAAGAAGACCTTGCCGACCTTCCAGCTCACGCCGCGATCGACCATGGGCGCCGCACAGTCGAGCCGGTCCCATATCTCGAGCGGACGCTTGGCATAGCAGACCGCGCGCGAGCCGATCGAGACGGTGTCGTTGTCGTCGAGCACGACGACGGGCTGGCCGCGCGCCGCGCAATCGAGCGCCGCGGTGAGACCGATGGGACCTGCGCCGATCACGACGATCGGATGCCGCTTCACGATGCCGTCCGCCTGCTCCTTCGAGCGCAGATAGCCGAACTTCGGATAGATGTAGTTCGTCATGTTCGCTGTCCTGCTGACTAGAAGCTAATGGGCGTCCGCGAACTCCTTCTCGTGCATCCAGGCGGTGTGGCGCGGCGGCCGCTTGGTCCGCGACCATTCCTCGACCATCTCATGCGCGACCGATTTCATCCGGTCGATCTGCTCCGGCGTGGCCGTCCAGGCCGCGATCTCCAGGCGATGGCCGCTGGGATCGCGGAAATAGATCGACTTGAAGATGGTGTGATCGGTGACGCCGACGACGTCGAGGCCGGCGGCCTCGGCCCGCGCCTTGGCTTCCTCGAGCTCGGCGAGGTCCTTGACCTGGAAGGCGATGTGCTGGGTCCAGTCCGGCGTGTTGGGATCGCGGCCCATCGGCGGCGAGTTCGGCAGTTCGAAGAAGGCGAGGATGTTGCCGTTTCCAGCATCGAGGAAGATGTGCATGTAGGGATCCGGCGCCTTGGTGGAAGGCACCTTGTCCTCGGCGATGGCGCCGAGCAGATCCATGTTCATGACCTTCTTGTAGAACTCGACCGTGGCCTTGGCATCGACGCAGCGATAGGCGACGTGATGGATCTTCTCGATTTTCATGGCGTTTCGCTCCCTGGATCCGCGATTGTCAATTTCGTAACAGATGTTACTATCTGCTGGATTTGATCTGGATCAAGCGGAGGCGGGAAATTTACAGCCTTCGACACGCGGGTGGACATGGTGATGGCACGTTCGGGCGAGGCGCGGCGCAGGGAAACGGCAGGCCGCGCCACGGCGCAGGCGGCATCCGAGCTCGACCTGCAGCAATATTTTCCGTATCGGCTGGCGCGCCTCGCCGAGCAGGTGTCGCTCGCGGTGGCCGAGGTCTATTCCGAGCGCTTTTCGTTGACGCGGCAGGAATGGCGCGTGCTCGCAATTCTCGGCGCGCATCAGCAGATTGCGACCAAGGAGATCGGTCCGCTCACGACGCTCGACAAGATGCAGGTGAGCCGCGCGGTGCAGGGGTTGGAGACGCGCGGCATCGCGAGCCGCAAACAGCATCCGGACGACCGCCGGGAGTTGATCGTCTCGCTGACATCAGCCGGCCGCGCGCTCTATCGCAAGATCGTCCCCTACGCACGCGAGCGGGAAACGGCGCTGCTGGCGGTGCTCACGGCCGAGGAGGTCGAAGTGCTCGACCGCGCGATGCGCAAGCTGTCGGCGGCTTTGACGTAGGGCATGTCCTCATGAAGCGCCGGCCGAATGATGTCCGGTTCTCCCCGATAGCCGCGCAAACACACAGATTGCCTGACTTCCGGGGTGGGTCAACAGGGGCGGCTCGACTGGCGCCGCGTCACTTCCGGTCTGTATGAGGTTTCCGCACCACCCAAGGGCCGCTCCGAATCCTGCGAAAATCACGAGAAACTCCAACCTGAGCTTGTGCACAATCCACATGAATAAGCTGGCAGGAATGGCAGTAAGGATCGCAATGACGGTGAACTGGACCACCGAAAGAAATTGTCAGCCGCTGGCTAACTGCAGGGCCGGCAGAGTAGCGCCGGCACCTGCAGTTGGAGAGAATCAAAAAGCTCAGAACTTCGCAACGACGGGGCCACCAAACTTGTAGTTTACGCCGACGCGAACGGCATCAAACTCATGATGGAAACGGTAGGTCGCAGTCACACCCGGGGCTGCGGGATCATTCATAGCCACGTCGTTTCGGCCAAGATCGACGTGCAGATATTCACCGCGAACTGTCCAATTCGGTGCAAACGCCCATTCAACACCGGCGCCGGCCGACCAGCCAAAGCGCGTGTCGCTGGAAGAACCGCTGAAGGTGCTTCCTGGAAAGGGAGGAGCGGAAATGCTGGATACGCTGCTCTGAACTCCACCGAAGGCGGCGCCGCCTGTAACATAAAACAGAGCCGTGTTGGCGGCGAAACCGAGGCGAGCGCGAGCTGTACCGAACCAGTCGATATGATCGCGGGCAGTGTTGTTGATCGGCACAATTCCACCGCCGCCCGGGAAAAAGGTCGCGTTTGTCCTACCGATGTCGGCTCCCTGGATGTCGGCCTCCAACCCAAAGACGAACTGATTCATTTGCCAGTTGTACCCGATCTGGCCTCCTCCGAATCCGCCCTGATGCTTGGCGTCGCGATTTGTTGGTACTCCACCAGCGGCAATCGCGGGAGCGAGGAGCGGATCCGACGCGACAAGATCTCCGGTCCCGCTGCTACTGAAGGCCCATCCGCCGTTTACGCCGATGTACAAGCCTGTCCAATTGTAGGCGGCGGCAGCCAATGGCGGCGGCGCTTTGTTATAACGAGCTGCAAGGTCGGCGGCGGAAGCGGCAGAAACCATGGCGGTCGTTGCCAAGAACGTCATTGCAATCTTTTTCACAGCGCGTTTCCCCAAGAGACAATCGCATTATTCATAGCCGCCGTTTCTACTATTGGCTGTAGCGGGGAAGACACACTCCGGATGCGAGCCGCATCCCAGCGCCGAATAGTCAGTTTCACAACACCCGACGCTTAATTTGAAGTGCCAAGCTGCCGAGTGGCCTCTTGGGCTATCTCGCGCGGGTCGTGAGTGCCGGCGGCGTCAATCTCAATCACCTTACGCGCGACAATCTCACAAATCGGATCATTGCGATCCACCAAGTGCAGGGATTTCAGTGTGGCAACGAAAGCCATATTTAGCCGTTCGGCGTCGGCCGGGCAGGCATTCACAATAAGCCGATTGATCGGCATTTTGCCCCCCTAATCTCGTCGTCCGTCCCAAGAGCTCTAGGGACGGTCTCCGCGGGCTACCCAGCTCGCTCCTTCTCACCCAGCGCACAAAATGCTAATCCGAAAAGGGGTCGGGTCAACGTGGGAGGTGAAACGTACAACTACGGATGGGCTAATTGGGCGGGAACAAAGGCCTTCGTGTCGGCTTCTGAGTCTCGCTGGCTTTCCGCCGAGCTGGCGGAGCGGCCCTGGCCATACTCCCCAAGCCCCCCTGCGAGCCAGGGCCGTCTCTCCGCCATAGGAGGAGGCGCCTTACGGTTTCGGCGGGATGCCAGACGACGGGGATGGGCCGCGCGAGCAGCTCATAGGATTTGGTGAGTGCATCTTGCGAGCGACGAAGCATCACCTGGGTCAGCTCGTCTACCGGGCAAAGCAGACCCGATCAGTCCTTCAAACCAAGACTAGAGCAATACGACCAAATATCATTGCTTCTCCAACCCATCTTGATCGCGTCCGAGTGACAATCGGAGTACGTTTTGTATCCGAACACGTTCTTACAGTGCGCGAAAGCTGGCCAGACACCGCCACTGCATCCGGAACCGCTGGCGATAGCTATGTTGTGCCCGCTGGGTGCGGTTCGTCGATCATAAGGATTGGCGGACGCGATCGTTGAGGCAGCGATAGCTAGGCTTAGAGCGAAGACGAACGAAACCCTCATGGCTAATCCCTCAGGTTTGTCGCAACTACCAAGAGCATCTTATCAAACATTCTCGCCAGAGAAACCACAAATCGAGCCGTCGATGCTCGCCCCAGAGTCAAAAGCAAAGAACTAGGGCACATGGGTCAAAAGCGCCGTTTGACGTGCGGTCAGGCACTTCGGTTTACCCCGGACTGCTGAAATCTCGCTGCGACGTGCGAACGGAAACGATCGGCTACAAGCCGTCATGCTCTGGTCAAGCATAGGATGTCTGCTCGACGCCGAAAGCCGACATTGGCGCATGTATTGAGTCCACGCCCTAGCGAGCGATGCCGTCGCCGGCGCGCCGATTTGACCTGAATCAATTGTCGCCGCGATCGCGATCACTACGATCGCCACAACGATAAATCAGG
Source organism: Bradyrhizobium sp. UFLA06-24 (assembly GCF_054967145.1). Classification (NCBI taxonomy): domain Bacteria; kingdom Pseudomonadati; phylum Pseudomonadota; class Alphaproteobacteria; order Hyphomicrobiales; family Nitrobacteraceae; genus Bradyrhizobium; species Bradyrhizobium sp. UFLA06-24. Next base: position 115,608 of record NZ_JADFUE010000017.1, on the reverse strand, counting down.
GAAGGGAGAGCTCCGTGGGAGAGATCGTGCTGGCCGCCAAGATCGCGCACGTCCCCTCGATCATGATTTCCGAACGGGAAGGTCCTCTGAAGGGGAAGCGCGCTGCCGCGATTGCGGCGCTGCGCGAGCTCGGCAGGCGGGCGCGCGAGCGGGGCGCCGACACATTCCTGGTGTTCGACACGCACTGGATCTCGAACTTCGGCTGTCACATGAACGCCAATGCGCGTCATCGCGGGGTCTACACCAGCCACGAAGCGCCGCACATGATCCAGAACATGGGTTACGACTATCCGGGCGATCCCGAGCTTGGCGATGCCATCGCGGCGGAGGCCGCCAGGGACGGCCTTCAGGTGCTGGCCCACAAGGTCGAGACCTTGCCGCTCGAATACGGCACCATCGTGCCGATGCACTACATGAACGAACGCGGCTGGGCCCGCGTCCTCTCGGTCGCCGCGCCGATCTTCGCCAGCGTCGAGGAGAACCGCAAATTCGGGGCCGCTTGTGCCAGGGCGATCGCGGCGTCCGGTCGCAAGGTCGCCGTGCTGGCGTCCGGCTCGATGTCGCACAAGCTCGTATCCAACGAGCAGGTCGGCGACGGACAATGGGAACAGGTCGGCAGCGAATTCAACCGGCAGATGGACCTGCGCGTTCTCGACCTCTGGAAGGAGCGGCGCTATGCCGAATTCGTCCGCATGCTTCCGGAATATTCGACCAAGTGCAACGGCGAAGCACTGATGGCGGACACGCACATGATGTTCGGGCTGCTGGGATGGGACGGCTACAAGGGGGAAACCGAACTGCTGTGCCCCTACTTCCCGTCGTCAGGCAGCGGCCAGATCATCGCCGAACACCATCTCTGAAGCAGCTGCGCGGAAGCTCCAGGACTAGCGGCGGCGCGCGATCCAGCGTCCGAGGAGAAACGCGACAAGGAGCGACCTCAAGGGCGCCTTGACCGTCAGCTCGCGCAATTGGTCGGCCAAGCGCAGCGCGGCGTCTCCGGAGACCGGCTTCCGAGCGCGAGCCTGCTCCACCTTGCCGTCGTCATCCGTCAAGCCGGAAGCTTCCGTCATGGCCGAGGCCTCTTTGATATCCATGCGCGTCCTCCAGTCCTGGTGCGGCCAACGGAACAACCGGCTCGCGTGGGCGATGATGTCGTACGGAACCAATGGCCTTCGAGGCGGCTATGGCGGCGGCATTCACGCCACCTATATGTTCGTCGAACCTCCCGCCGTACCGCTCCCTTGAAGAAGCCCTTGCTCGTCTTTCTGTTCCTCCTCTTCGCCCCGCTCGCCGCCTCTGCCGCGAGATATTGGTGGCTGGCCGATGACCGCGGCAATTGGCAGACGGCCGACCGCTCCAGCGCCGGCCTGCTGCAGCCAGCGGCGGCTCATCCCGACGCCGTCATCCGGGTGTTTGCGGCACGCACGGTGAGATGGCGCGGCATCTTTGCCGTTCACAGCTGGATCGTGGTCAAGGAGAAGAATGCGTCGGCCTACACGCGCTACGACTATACGGCGTGGGGCGACCCGATCCGCACCAACGGCTTCGCGCCGGACGGGCGGTGGTTTGGCGCCGGGCCCGAGACGATCGTGGCGCTCGAGGGCGAGCGCGCCGAGGCGCTCATCCCCAAGATCCGGCACGTGATCGAAACCTACAGGTTCCGTGCCTATGGAGATTACAGCGCCTGGCCGGGTCCCAACTCGAACACCTTCGTGCAGGCTGCACTGGATTCCGTTCCCGAGCTGCGCGCCGTCCTTCCCCCGACGGCAATCGGCAAGGACTTCCCGTATACGGGCAAATGGTTCGGCCTGTTGCCGTCAGGCACGGGCGTCTACGCCTCTCTTGCCGGATTTGTCGGCCTCAAGGCCGGCTGGATCGAGGGACTGGAGATCAACTTCTTCGGCGCGGTCCTCGGGGTCGACATCAGGCGTCCCGCGCTCAAGCTGCCCGGGCTCGGACGCTTCGGAATGGCGGCCGGCGTGTAACTTGCGACGGATGAGCTGGCGCACGCGTCCGCTCGCCTCGCCCGAGCGGCCGTGTTCGACCTGTCATGACAAATTGCTAGCTTCGCATGCGGGCCGATCAAACGCGAAAGGACAATCCATGGAATTGAAAGCCGGCGATATCGTCATGCTGAAATCGGGCGGCCAGCCGCTGCCGGTCGCGGAGGTCAAGGACGACGACGTGCTCTGCATCTGGATGGGCATGGAAGGCGACCTCTTCCGCGAGACGCTGCCACTCGCCACCCTCATTCAGGTGGAAGAGGACGATGAGGAGGAAGAAGATGATGATGATGAGGAAGAGGAAGAAGACGACGAGTAGGCTCGGCTAACGTCGCATCCGGGCCAGACCAGCGCGTCCAGCTCCGGCATATCCGATGTCCGCTTCTCCGTCGACGACGGCAAACCAGCGGACATCGTCAACCCGAAGGCAACCATAGGCATTGGACGCGAGCAGCGCACTTCCGGCAAGCATAGATTGCCGCTGTGTTTCCGGATAGGCTCGAGCCTCTGAATGGCAGGGCTAATCGGCAGCAAAATCGTGCTGTTCGATCTTTTCACTGGTCGAGGGCCGTAGCGAGGCGTATTGTGCTTTGTGCCCGCGCTCCCTTGATGCTTTGATCGGGTCGCGCCGCTGATGCCGCCGGTCGCTTTGATTGCGCTCCGGCCCGCGCCTCTCCCCACAATTCAATTTCACCTGACCGGCTCGACGGAGAATCCACCATGGCCGACGCCCAATGCCTTTGCGGTGCTCTCGAGCTCACAGCGCGAGATCAGTCGAAGCTGGTTGCCGCATGCCATTGTTTCGCCTGCCAGAGACGGACCGGCGCGCCATTCGGCGTCGGGGCATTCTACGCGATCGACACTGTCGAGATTTCCGGCGCGGCCACGGAATTCGTCCGCATCGGCGATAGCGGTCGCAAGGTGCGCAGTTATTTTTGCCCCACGTGCGGTTCGACGGTCTACTGGAAGGCGGATGCGCTGCCATCGATGATCGGCGTTGCCGTCGGCGCCTTGGCCGCACCTGACTTCCCGGCGCCCACGTTATCGGTGTTCGAGCAGTCGAAACATCATTGGGTGCATCTGGACGGAGAGGTCGAACATTTTCACGAAGGCGCGATGCGGAAATATTCTGCGGAAGAGCGCATGTGACTTCGACCGTCAGTCCAGCGGAACGTTCAGGCTGGTTCCTTTGACGATGATGCCGCCGCGGTTGCCGACCTCGATCGAGCCATAGCGCTGCCTGAAGCAATCGGGCAGCGGCCGGTCACCTGCCATGCTGAGCCACAAGCGCAGCAAATGACGCTTCCGGCCTGCATCGGGCCAATCGCGGAATCCGGTCCGGTCATGCAGCAGGGCATGATTGTAGACGAACTGCATGTCACCGGGCCGCAGCCGCATGCTGACATGCAGATTGGGATCGTTTGCGAGCGCGTCGAACAGATCGAGCGCCTCGACGCGATCAGGCGTCAGCCTCGGCGCATCGGGGAAGCGCTGCGCGCTGTCGATATATTGGCGCTGATAGAAGCCGGTCAGGAAGCCCGCATGCCAATTCAGCACCGGGATTTCGAGATAGGGCTTCTCGTTCTCCGGCACCTCGCCGCGCCGGTCGGTCGCGATCGGCTCGAACAGGAGAGCGGCAAGGTCGGGACGTCTTGCCTGCATCTCGTTGTAGATGGTCGAGGTGCTGACGAGGAGCGAATCCCCTCCCTCCATCGCCTCGCGAATGCATAACAGGCCGACCACGTCGGACGAATCCGTGTGGAACGTCTGCCGTTCAGACGTCTGATAGATACGTGTGTTCGGGTCCCTCGCATCGGCACCGGTGTCGCGAACGTGGCCGAGAATGTGGCCCGCGGCGTTTTGCGATCGCGCCGATCCCAGATGCGCGCCCACCCCGCAAAAGATCGTCGCCGCGAACTCCTGGCTGTAGTTCTCTACCGGAAGGCCGCGGATGAGTTCGAAACCGAGGCCAGTCAGGAGCCTGGTCTTGAGCTCTTCCAGATGCGCACCGAGCTGCGGAAGCGGGAAGCTCTCTTTTGTGATCTCGGCGATATTCTTGTTCCGACCAAGACAGGACTCAGCCGCATTTTCGAGCTCCGCGATCTCGCTCGCCGTAAGCGACACCAGCCATCGCTCGGGATGGGCCTTCATCTCCGCGCCCAGCCAGGCAGAGGGGATGTCGATCTTCCCTGGAGGGCGATTGCTCCCGCCCGGCGCCGAGATCGGATTCATGGGGTTGCTTCCTGAGGAGATGGGTCGTGGGATGGGAGGAGTGCCAACGATATTGAAGTTTGCGCGCAGCGCAAGCTAACGCCGCGTGGCCTTCGCCCGTCCGGTCATGGCAAGGCGCCTGCAGCCTCGACGAGGTCGCCGATGCAGAAATGAGCCATGTGCGCGACGGCCTCGGCACTGTGGTAGTCGCCGAATTCGGCGGTGGCTTCCTTGCCGGCATACATCCGGGCGATGCCGGCGCCGCCGGGATGATGCGGCGCCCACTCGGTGATGTCGTAGACTCTTCCCCGGATAATGACCCAGCAATCGTCTCTGGTGTTGTGCCGGGCGACCTCGGCGCGCGTGACGGGGCGCGAATTCCTGGCGGGAGCCGCCGGCGTCCACAGCGTGCGGGTGATCGCAGCGTAACTGGCCTTGGCCGCGCGGCGGAAGTCCCAGGGCCCCAATCTCTTGGGCGGCAGCTCGATGCCGATCGTGCGGGCATCGTAGGCATAGATCCAGGAATCGTCCTCGCCGCCACGCTTGTCGTGGGCGAAGGCCGGACTCACCCGCTCGTCGAGCGTCTCCAGCAGCGCCTTCTGCTCGGCGGTGTCCCTCGCCCGCAAGTGATCGAAGGCGAATTTGGAGCCGAGCTGGAAGCGGGTGGCGCGGTAATGCCGCACGCGTTCGTAGTGCAGCAGCGCTGTCGCCACGTCGGTCTTGTGCAGGGCGAAGGCGGAGCCGAGCGCCGCGGCGTCCTCGAAGGACTGCGCGGCGCCCTGGCCGAAGGTGGGAAGCATCGGATGCGCCGCGTCCCCGAGCAGACAGATGCGGCCCTGCACCCAGGTTTCGAGCGCATCGCGATCGTAGAGGCCCCACTTCGTCGGACGAACGATCGCGCCGGCCAGAGCCAGCAGGTCACTTCTGCTGGGGTGCCCGGCGAATGCCTCGCCCACCTCGCGAACGATCTCCTCCCGACCGACTGGAAACCAGTCGCCCTCCTCCTGCTCGAAAGCGGCAGAGTCGGGCTCGTAGCGGGCGATCCACACGTTCAACAACTCGCCGCCGCGCACCCAATACGTCGTCGCCCCGCTCTTGTCGTTGCGATGGCGGTCCATGCTGAAGGAATCGATGGGATTGTTGTCCAGCGCCCTGCCGTCCGCCTTGCGAAGCGCAGCGACCACCGCCCGCGGAATGAGTCCGCGGAAGCATGTCACCTCGGTCCAGCGCCTGGGGCGGGGGTTGGGCCACGCCAGCTGCAACGTGGCGGAGTTGATGCCGTCAGCCCCCACGAGCACCTCTGCCGTGGCGGTCTGGCCATTCGAAAAGGTTGCCGTCACCTCGCCGCCAGTCTGACGCAACTGCGTCAGCCGGCTGTCCATATGCACGGTGATGGGGCATCGCGCGCCGCTGTCAGGACCGAATTCGAACACCCGCTTGTAGAGGCACATCAACAGATCGAGCCGGTGCATGTGATGAAACCCGGCGCCGTCGCCCGCGGCGGTGACATGATCGAACGGCCGCCTGGTCACGCTGCCATCCGCGTTGAACTGCCGCGTCGATTCCAGAATGGCCGCACGGCCGCCGTCGATCGCGCCATCGGGCCCCTTGGGATCGCCGCCATCGAGATCGACGCCGAGCCAGCGACAGATCCGCGCCCCGTTGGGCGGGATGTTCAACCCGGCGCCTGCGGTGCTGGGCACCTTCGTCTGCTCGTAGACATCGACCGATGCGAACACGCCGGACTGCCGCAGCGCCAATGCCGTCATCAGCCCGCCCATTCCTGCGCCGATGATCACTGCCCGCATCCTGTCATCCTCCCGGACTAAGCGAACGCATCGAGTCCAGACTAGCCACGGGCGGACCGGCAATAAAGCGGCTTCTCGCGGAACAGGACGTGTAAGAGGCCCCGATCATCGGCGACAGCAACACGAGTTGCACGGCTTCAGTTTGGGCGAGTTGGCGGCCGATGCTGACAGGATCTGGCAGCATGGCGTGATACGAGCCGGCATGTCGCGCGCTCAACGCCTTCTTGATGTGATCCAGCTCTTGCGCAGCCATCGTCGGCCGGTCGCGGCAGGCCGGCTGGCCGAGGAACTCGGCGTCTCGCTCCGGACGATCTATCGGGACATCGAGACGCTGAAGGGCCAAGGGGCCCATATCGATGGCGAGGCCGGAATCGGCTACGTGCTGCGGCCGGGATTCATGTTGCCGCCTTTGATGTTCTCGGAAGAGGAGATCGAAGCGCTCGTGCTGGGCGGTCGATGGGTTGCGGCACAGCCGGATGAGCCGCTCGGCAAGGCGGCGAGGAACGCACTCGCAAAGATCGCCGCCGTGCTGCCCGATGACCTGCAGCGGAGCCTGGAAACCTCCAGCCTGATGGTCGCTCGCCGTGATCCGGCGGCAGGCGATACCGAATTGCCTGTCATCAGGGCCGCGATCCGCACGGAGCGCAAATTGCGCATCACCTATTGCGACGAACGGGACAATCGCACCCATCGCACGATCTGGCCGATCGCGCTCGGGTTCTTCGATTCCGTACGCATGGTGGCCGCCTGGTGCGAGAACCGTGACGACTTCCGCCATTTCCGCACCGACCGGATCCTGTCGATCACGCTCACGGAGCGGCGCTACCCACGACGCCGCACCGACTTGCTGCAGGAGTGGAAGCAGCAGGAAGGCATGAGTGAGTCCTGATCATGCTGACAGAAACTGTCAGCACCGTCAGTTAAGCGTCGGCCATCGTCAAGCCGAACAGGAGATGCAAATGGCCGATTTCAACCTCGTGGTGCTCTATGTCGCCGACGCGCAAGCGAGCTCCGCCTTCTATCAGACGCTGCTGGGGTGCCCCGTCGCGCAATCATCTCCCAAGTTCGTGGTTCTTCCGCTCGGGAACGGCACCATGCTGGGCCTGTGGCAGCGGGACGCCGTCGTGCCTCCTTCTGCTTCGGAGGCCGGCAGCAGCGAGATCTCGTGGACGGCGCCAGATGCGGAGGCCGTGCGCGCGACCTGTGAGGCGTGGACCACCCGCGGCGTCAGGATCGCGCAGCCGCCGACCGCGATGCCGTTCGGGCACACCTTTGTTGCGCTCGATCCGGACGGGCATCGCCTGCGCGTCCTGGCACCCGCTGCCGTCTAAGCAATCAGCTGCCTCGCCGCCGCCGAGATCATCACCAGCCCGCCGGTGATCACGGCGACGTCGAGGATCGCGGCGTGGATGTGCACCGGCATCCGCTCGACGAAGGCCTTAGCCAGGAACGCGCCGGGGATGGCGATGCCGCCGATCAGGAGTGCGAAGGCGAGCACCTGCGCGGTGACGGCGCCGGCGAGGCCGAACACCGAGATCTTGATCAGGCCGGTGCCGAGCGAAATCATCGCGTCGGTCGCGATCACGGCGGCGCCTTCGAGGCCCGCGGCCATCAGGAGCGAGAGCAGGATCACGCCCGAGCCCGAGGTGCCGCCGACCAGCACGCCGTAGCCGACCGAGCCCGCGGCAAGGCCGGCGTCGCCGATCCTGACCGCGCGCCGCCGCAGCATGCGGCGCAGCGGCACGCTCAGGATCAGCATGGTGCCGATCACGATCGCGGCGCCGGCATTGGTGAGACGGGTGTAACCATAGGCGCCGAGCGCGGTCGTCAGCGCGGCGCAGGCGAGCACGATCAGCGCACGGCGCCGATCGGCGTAGCGGAGATAGGCCACGGCGCGGCTGGAATTGGTGAACAGTGCTGATATCGCGATGATCGGCACCACCGGCTCGGCACCGACCAGCGGCACCAGCACCAGGGGCATCAGGGCGCCGGTGCCGTAACCGGCAAGACCACCGATGATCGAAGCAAACAACGCCATCATCGCGACCAGCAGCAGCTGGAAAATCGAGATGTCGGCGAAGCCTGAGACGATCGTCAATGTTTCTCGCGAGTGGCGCGTGCGGTTGCTTGATCGGCGATGGCGGCGAGTGCGGCTTCCTCTAGTGGAAAATCCGCCGCAAGCCAAGCGTCCTCGGCAAGCGTCAACACGTGTCCGAGCACGGGTCCTTCCGCCAGGCCGCGCGCGATGAAGTCGGCGGCCTTCAGCGGAAATTTCGGCGCAATCCAGCGCTGCGGCAGCTCCGCGAGCGCGCGCCAGCGCGACGAATTCGCGTCGTTGACGCTCCGCGCCCAGGCCAGCAACACGCGATCGTGATAGCGCTCGGGGCCGAGCCGGTAGAGCAGTCGCCGTGCACGCGCCTCGTCCATGGCGGCGAAGCGCCACCAGCGATGGCCCATCGAATCCAGCGCCTTGGTTTCCGCATTGGAGAGCCTGAGGCGCGTGGCAACACGCTTGGCGTCTTCGGTGACGGCCACGGTCAACGCGGCGAGGCGCCGCGTGGGGCTAGCCGGCAGATCGAGCGCGCGCTCGATCGCGATCATCGCGCTCAGCGGCGCGGTATAGGCGACGCCGCCGATCAGGGCTTGCAGCAGGCCGGCATCAGTCATCGCAAGCGCGGCGGCAGATGCGCCTGATGCCACCAGCAGCTTCAGCATCTCCATGCGCACGCGCTCCGCCGAAAGGGCCGCAAGGCCAGCGCGGCCGCGGATGCAGGCGAGGTAGCCGTCGCGATCCGGCTCGCCGGCGCCGAAGGCGGCATGGATGCGGAAGAAGCGCAGGATGCGCAAATAATCCTCGGCGATGCGCTGATCGGGATCGCCGATGAAGCGAACGCGCCGCGCCCTGGCATCGGCGATGCCGCCGACGTAGTCGTAGACCACGCCGCTCGCATCGACCGACAGGCCGTTCATGGTGAAGTCACGCCGCTCGGCGTCCTTCACCCAGTCGCGGCCGAACGCGACCTTGGCCTTGCGGCCGAAGGTTTCGGTGTCCTCGCGCAGCGTCGTGACTTCGTAAGGCGCGCCGTCGATCACCAGCGTGACGGTGCCGTGGTCGATGCCGGTCGGCACGCTCTTGATCCCCGCAGCCTTGGCCCGGCGCACCACCTCGTCCGGCAGCGCCGTGGTCGCGATGTCCAAATCGCCCGGCGGCAGGCCGAGCAGCGCGTTGCGCACGGTACCACCGACGACGCGCGCCTCCTCGCCGTCAGCGTTGAGCAGTTGCAGGACGCGCGCCGTCCCGCCTGCGGTCAGCCAGGGCGCACCAGCAAGTATCGGCTCCGCGCTCATCGTCCGGCCCTTGTCCTTTTCAGCTTTCCCTGCCCGGCACGAGCTTGCCGTTCTCGATATGGGCGGGAATGTAGGTCGAGTTCGGCGCGGCGCCGGAGAAATGCGCAAGGCCAATCAGGCCGGCGATGACGAGCACGAGCGCCACCAGGATCAGGCGCGCGACGACGGTGATCGGCCAGGACGATTGCACGAACAGGCCGGATCGCGTGGCGGCCAGGAACAGCGCATAGACGGCAAAGGGAATGAGGAAGATTCCGATCTCGGTCAGAACCGGCCGGATCATGACGAATAGATCCGCTCATACAGCACACGCAGCATCCCGGCCGTCGCCCCCCAGATGTAACGCTCGGCAAACGGCATGGCATAATAAAACCGCTCCATGCCGCGGAATTCCTTGCTGTGCACCTGGTGATTCACCGGATTCATCAGGAAGGATAGCGGCACTTCGAATGCGTCATCAACCTCGGAATGGTTGATCGTCAGCTGAAAACCCGGCCGCACCCTCGCCACCGTCGGCAGGATGCGGAAGCCGAACGCGGTGCCGTAGAGATCGAGATAGCCGATCGGCTCGACGAACTCTCTGGACAGCCCGACCTCTTCCTCGGCCTCGCGCAGCGCGGCGTCGAGCGGCGAGGAATCGGTCGCGTCGATCTTGCCGCCGGGAAAGGCGATCTGACCGGCGTGATCGTTGAGATGGGCCGAGCGCTGCGTCAGCAGGATGGTCGGCTCGGGATGATCGACCACCGCGATCAGGACCGCGGCGGGACGCACCGGCTGCTCGCGCGCGACGATCTCGAGCATCTTGTCGGTGCCGGGATCGCCGGACGCCGGGATGATGTTGGGATCGTAGAGGCCGGGCGGAACGTCGAAGCCTAGCTTCGCCTTCGAGCGGGCGAAGAAATCCGCGGCCGCCATCGCGACCGGCTCGCTCGTCAGGATAGGCTTGTTCAAATTCAAAGCGCGGCCCTCACCTGCTCCGCATCGGCCATGGGAAAGAATTCGCCCGATGATTCGACGCCGAACATCGGCTGGCCATCGACCATCCGCTCCTCGCCCATGTCAACAAGATCGTAATAGAGCGCGCGGGTGACCTTGGCCCAGAGGTCGGCGCGCACATGCAAGTACGGCGTCAGCCCGCCGTCCGCCGCCTGCTCGAAGCGCAGCCGGTGCGCGGCATCGCAGGTGACCCAATCGTCGACATTGGTGCGGAAGCTGAGCACGCGCTGGTTGCCCTCGCCGTGCTTCAGCATCTCGACCGCCATGAACGGCGCGTCGTCGACGCGGATGCCGACCTTCTCCACCGGCGTGACGAGGAAATGCTTGTCGCCCTCGCGCTTGAGGATGGTCGAGAACAGGCGGACCAGCGCGTGGCGGCCGATTGGCGTGCCCATGTAGAACCAAGTACCATCGGACGCGATTCGGATGTCGAGATCGCCGCAGAACGGCGGATTCCACAGGTGGACCGGAGGCAGGCCTTTTTTGGCGCCTTCGGCCTTGGCAGCACTTTGGGCGGCGGCAGTCAGCCCTTCAAGACCGCGATCGGCGCTCTGCCCTTGGTTCGCCATGGTTTGCCCTGACTTTGTCATTTGGCACGATTGGTGCAGGTCTACGTTGTACGTAACTATACGGTTCCACCCCGGGTAAGTCCGGTGTGGAGGTCTCCACTTCGTGATGCCGTACATAACCCGAAGCCGATAAGGTGGGGATAGGTTAATTCAACGAATACATGGCGTTCCTGCAAGTTTAGCATAGGGCCATGATGCAAAGTTGATGCGGTCGTTTGACGACGCAGGAAAACCGCGTTGCAGGCTGAAGGAGCGAGCGTATGGCGGAAAGTGTCGAGAAACTCGAAGACGGCGTCGTTCGTTCGGCCGAGCAGGTATCGGGTCAGATTCGTGCGGCGAAGGACGCGATCGCATCGGTGATCTTCGGCCAGGATCGCGTGATCGAGAACACGCTGGTCACCATCCTCTCCGGCGGCCACGCGCTGCTGATCGGTGTGCCCGGTCTCGCCAAGACCAAACTGGTCGAAACGCTCGGCGTCACGCTCGGGCTCGACGCCAAGCGCATCCAGTTCACGCCCGACCTGATGCCGTCGGACATTCTCGGCGCCGAAGTGCTGGACGAGAGCACGGCCGGCAAGCGCTCGTTCCGCTTCATCGCGGGTCCCGTGTTCGCGCAGCTGTTGATGGCCGACGAGATCAATCGCGCCAGCCCGCGCACGCAGTCGGCGCTGCTGCAGGCGATGCAGGAGCAGCACATCACCGTCGCCGGCGCACGGCACGATCTGCCGAAGCCGTTCCACGTGCTGGCGACGCAGAACCCGCTGGAGCAGGAAGGCACCTATCCGCTGCCCGAAGCACAGCTCGATCGCTTCCTGATGGAGATCGACGTCGACTATCCCGATCGCGACGCCGAGCGCCGCATCCTGTTCGAGACGACAGGCGCCGAGGAGACGCTGGCGAAGGGATCGATGACTGCGGATGCACTCATCACGGCGCAGCGGCTGGTGCGCCGCCTGCCGGTCGGCGATTCCGTCGTCGAAGCCATTTTGTCGCTGGTGCGCTCGGCGCGTCCGGGACCTGACGCCGGCGAGGCCGGCAAGTTCATCGCCTGGGGCCCCGGCCCGCGCGCCAGCCAGTCCTTGATGCTTGCGGTGCGCGCACGCGCGCTGATCGACGGACGTCTGGCGCCCTCGATCGACGACGTGCTCGATCTCGCCGAGCCGGTGCTGAAGCACCGCATGGCGCTGACGTTCCAGGCGCGCGCCGAAGGCCGGACGATTCCCGACGTGATCAAGCAGTTGAAGACGCGGATCGGTTGATGGCAGCAGAGAACGGGCACACGGCGAAGGAGATCATCGCGATCCGACGTGCCGATGGCGAAAGCCGTACGCTCGCCGCTTCCTTGCCGCGCCTTGTGCTCGAGGCCCGTCGCATTGCCGCCAACGTCATTCACGGCCTGCACGGACGACGCCGCGCCGGCTCCGGCGAGAATTTCTGGCAGTACCGCCGCTTCGTCTCGGGCGAACCGTCGCAGAACGTCGACTGGCGGAGGTCGGCGCGCGACGACCATCTCTATGTCCGCGAGCTTGAATGGGAGGCGTCGCACACGGTCTGGATTTGGCCCGACCGTTCGCCCTCGATGGCCTTCGCCTCGAAGACCGCGCGCGAGTCCAAGCTCGAGCGCACGCTGATCGTCGCCTTCGCGCTGGCTGAGCTGCTGGTCGCGGGCGGCGAGCGCGTCGGCATTCCCGGCTTGATGGCACCGACCGCGAGCCGCAGCGTCATCGACAAGATGGCGCAGGCGATGCTGCATGACGATGCCGACAGGTTGAGCCTGCCGCCCTCCTTCGTGCCCGCGGCGCTGGCCGAAACCATCGTGCTGTCGGATTTCTGGTCGCCTATATCTGAGATCAGGGCGACGCTCGCCGGGCTCTCCGGCTCCGGCGCGCATGGCACGCTGGTGCAGATCGTCGATCCCGCCGAAGAGAGCTTCCCCTATTCCGGTCGCGTCGAGTTCGTCGAGCCAGAAGGCTTTGGCGTGATCACCGCCGGCCGCGCCGAAAGCTGGGCGCAGGATTACACCGCGCGGCTCGCGCTGCACCGCGACCAGATCCGCGCCGAGACCAACAAGCTCGACTGGCTGTTCACGACGCACGCGACCGACCGCTCGGCCGCCGAGCTCCTGCTGTTCCTCCATGCCGGCATGCAGGTGAGCAAATCGGGCGCCCGCACCACGTCGATCAAAGCGGGGCCGGCCGCATGATGGGATTGCCGCTCGCTTTCACCGAACCGCTGCTGCTGATCGGCCTTGTCAGCCTTCCGGTGCTGTGGTGGCTGCTCCGTGTGATGCCGCCGCGTCCGCGCCGCGTCGAGTTTCCGCCGACGCGCCTGTTGTTCGAGATCGCGCCGAGGGAAGAGACTCCGTCGCGCACGCCATGGTGGCTGACCGCATTGCGCCTGCTTGCCGCCGCGCTGGTGATCTTCGCCGCCGCCGGCCCGATCTGGAATCCGCAGACGGGCCTGGCCGCCAGCAAGGCGCCGCTGATGATCATGCTCGACGACGGCTGGAGCGCTGCCTCGAACTGGGACACCAGGATCAGGGCGGCGGACGAGCTGATCGCGAACGCCGACAACGACCGGCGCGCCATCGCTTTGGTGCCGCTGTCGGAGCCGAACCGCGACATCACGCTGATGCCCGCTGGGGCGGCGCGCGTTGCCCTGCGACAGATCGTGCCCAAGCCCTATTCGATCGAGCGTGTTGAAACCCTCACCGCGATCGATCGTTTCCTCAAAGCAACCGGCGATTGCGAGATCGCCTGGCTGTCTGATGGCGTCGACACCGGCCGCGGCGAAGAGTTCGTGGCCGGACTCGGCAAGACCTTGGGGGATCGCAGCTTGACGGTGTTCGAAGGCGGCACCTCCTCCCCGCTGGCGCTGGTCGCGGCGGAGAACGCGGCTGCGAAGATGACGGTGAAGGTGCTGCGCACCGACAGCGGCATTGCCACCGGCACCGTGCGCGCCCTCGACCAGAAGGCCTCGCCGATCGGCGAGGCGCGCTTCACCTTTGGACCGCAGGACAAGGAGACCGAGGCGGCGTTCGACCTGCCGGTCGAGCTGCGCAACGACATCTCCCGGCTCGAGATTTCTGGCGAGCATTCGGCCGGCGCGGTGCAGCTGCTCGACAAGCGCTGGCGCCGCCGCGCCATCGGCATCGTCTCCGGCTCGACCAGCGAAACCGCGCAGCCACTGCTGGCGCCGACCTTCTACCTCACGCGCGCACTGGCGCCGTTTGCCGACGTGCGGCTCGCCGACAAGGGCTCGCCGCAGCAGGGCATCACCCAATTCCTGGACCAGAAGCTGCCGATGATCATCCTCGCCGATGTCGGCACCGTCGCGCCCGAATTGCGCGAGCGCCTCAACGCCTGGATCGACCAGGGCGGCGTGCTGGTGCGGTTCGCCGGTCCCCGGCTGGCGCAGGCCGAAGACGATCTCGTGCCGGTCAAGCTGCGCAAGGGCGGCCGCACGCTCGGCGGCAGCCTCACCTGGGAGAAGCCGCAGCATCTCGCCAGCTTCGCCGCCGACGGTCCGTTTGCCGGCGTCGCCGTCCCCAAGGACGTCACCGTGAGCCGCCAGGTCCTGGCCGAGCCGGATGCGGTGCTCGCCACCAAGAGCTGGGCTTCGCTCGAGGACGGCACGCCGCTCGTGACCGGCGAGCATCGCGGCAAGGGCATCGTCAGCCTGTTCCATGTCAGCGCCGACATGCGCTGGTCTGACTTACCGATGTCCGGCACCTTCGTCGAAATGCTGAGGCGTGTCGTCGAGATGTCCGGCTACACCGCCAAGCCCGGCGCCGGCGTTGCCGGCGAGGCCAGCACCGAGACGCTGGCGCCACTGCACATGCTGGACGGTTTCGGCGCGTTCGGGCCGCCGCCCGCCACCGCCAAGCCGCTGACAGCTGACTATCGCGACCGCGCCACGCCGGACCATCCGCCCGGCTTCTACGGTCCGGCAGAAGGACCGCTCGCCGTGAACACGCTCGCCAATGCCGACCGCATCGCAGCCCTCAACACCGCGAGCCTGCGCGCCAAGCACGCGACTTATACAAATGCCGAGCCGCGCGACCTGCGCGGCTGGCTGCTGTCGACCTCGCTCGCGCTGTTCTTGATCGACGCCATCATCGTCGCACTGCTCGGCGGCGGTCTCGCCGCGCTGCTGCGCCGCCGCACCGCGCCCGCGATGATCCTGCTCGGGCTCGTGCTCGCAGGCGTCGCGGTTCTCTCGCCGACGCCGTCGCGCGCCGACAGCGCTGCCGACGAGTTCGCGATGAAGTCGACCTCGCAGACCCGCCTCGCCTATGTCATCACCGGCAATGCCGACGTCGATTCCATCGTCAAGGCCGGCATGTCCGGCCTGACGCTGTTCCTGGCGCAGCGCACTGCGCTCGAGGCCGGCGATCCCGTCGGTGTCGATCCAGCGCACGACGAGCTCGCCTTCTTCCCGCTGATCTACTGGCCGATCGTGCCGGGCCAGCCGAAACCGCCGCAGGACGCGATCAACAAGATCGACGCCTATATGAAGCAGGGCGGCACCGTGATCTTCGACACCCGCGATGCAATCGAGGCGCCGCCCGGCGACAACGGGGCCTCGCAGACCCCGGGCATGCAGACCCTGCGCGAGATCCTGTCCTCGCTCGACGTGCCCGAGCTCGAGCCGGTACCGCGCGAGCACGTGCTGACCAAGACCTTTTACCTGCTGCGCGACTTCCCCGGCCGGTTCAACTCGGGACAGACCTGGGTCGAGGCGCTGCCGCGCGAGGACGACGACGAAAGCGCACAACGCCCCGCGCGCGGCGGCGACGGCGTCTCGCCGATCATCATCACCTCCAACGACCTCGCGGGCGCGTGGGCGCTGCGTCCCGACGGCCAGCCGATGCTGCCGCTCACGCCCGGCGAGCCGCGGCAGCGCGAATTCGCCTACCGCGCCGGCGTCAACATCGTGATGTACACGCTGACCGGCAACTACAAGGCCGACCAGGTGCACGCACCGGCCCTGATCGAACGGCTGGGGCAATAGGATCGAGATGAACTACGGCATCGCCTTTACGCCGCTTGTCCCTGCGATCGTCCTGTGGATCGCGCTCGCTGCGATCGTGGTCATCGCCATCGTGCTGCTGCTTGCGCGGGCGCGCGGCGCGGCCGTGCGCGTCGCTGCGCTGGCGCTGTTCCTGCTGGCGCTCGCCAATCCCTCCTTCACGCGCGAGGACCGCGATCCCCTCACTTCGGTGGCCGCCGTCGTCGTCGACAAGAGCCCGAGCCAGAATTTCGGCAAGCGCAACCAGGAAGCCGCGAAGGCGCAGGAGGCGCTGGTCGACGCCTTGAAGAAGATCAAGGGGCTGGAGGTGCGCGTCGTCGAAGCCGGACAGGCCGATGGCGAGACCGACGGCACCAAGCTGTTCGGCGCCCTCGCCTCCGCACTGTCGGACGTGCCGGTCGACCGCGTCGCCGGTGCGTTCCTGATCACCGACGGCCGCGTGCACGATATTCCGGCCAACGCCGCCGCGCTCGGCTTCCAGGCGCCGGTGCAGGCCCTGATCACCGGTCAGAAGGACGAGCGCGATCGCCGCATCGCCATCACCGCGGCGCCGCGCTTCGGCATCGTCGGCCAGACCCAGACCATCAGCTACAAGCTCGACGACCAGGGCGTCACCGGCGAGCGCGCCAAGGTCACGGTCCGCCGCGACGGCGAGGTCATCAACGAGCGAACGCTTTCGAGCGGCCAGAGCGCGAGCGTCGACGTCGAGATCAAACATGCCGGCCCGAACATCGTCGAGATCGAGGCCTCGCCGCTCGAAAGAGAATTGACCCCGGTGAACAACCGCGCCGTGGTCGCCATCGACGGGGTGCGCGACAAGCTGCGCGTGCTGCTGGTCTCCGGCGAGCCGCATTCCGGCGAGCGTACCTGGCGCAACCTGCTCAAGTCGGACGCCAGCGTGGACCTCGTGCATTTCACCATTCTGCGTCCGCCGGAGAAGCAGGACGGCACGCCGATCAACGAGCTGTCGCTGATCGCGTTTCCAACCCGCGAGCTGTTCCAGCAGCACATCAACGAATTCCAGCTGATCATCTTCGATCGCTACGCGCGCCAGGGCGTGCTGCCGATCGCCTATTTCGACAACATCGCGCGCTACGTGCGCTCGGGCGGCGCCGTGCTGGTCTCGGCCGGTCCCGACTATGCTTCCAACACCAGCATCTGGCGCACGCCGCTCGACACGGTGCTGCCCGCCGAGCCGGTCGGCGTCACCGAGAAGCCGTTCTATGCGCACCTCTCCGACATCGGCAAACGCCATCCCGTCACGCGCGGGCTGGAGGGCGCGGCGTTCGAGCCGCCGCATTGGAGCCGCTTCTTCCGCACCGTCGACACCCGCAATTCGGTCAACCCGCCCGTGATGACGGGCGCGGACGGCAAGCCGCTGTTGTTCCTGTCGCGCTTCGGCGAAGGCCGCGTCGCCTTGCTGCTGACCGACCACATCTGGCTGTGGGCGCGCGGCTATGAGGGCGGCGGCCCGCATCTCGATCTGCTCAGGCGGATGTCGCACTGGCTGATGAAGCAGCCGGACCTCGACGAGGAAGCGCTGCGCCTGCAGGTGCAGGGCAAGGACCTCGTGGTGGTGCGCCAGACCATGGGAGACAGCGTGCAGCCGGTGAGCGTGACCTCACCCTCCGGCGTCGCGCACGACCTGACGCTCAGCCCCGGCGATCCCGGCGAGTGGCGCGCCAGCCTGCCGGCGAGCGAGCTCGGCCTGTGGCAGGCGACCGACGGCACGCTGAAGGCGCTGATCAATGTCGGCCCGACCAATCCGAAGGAGTTTTCGGAAGTCACCTCCACCACCGAGACGTTGAAGCCGCTGACGCAGGCGACCGGCGGCAATTCAGTGCGGATCGCGGATGGCTCCAGCGTCGAGCTGCCGCGCATCGTGCCGGTGCGCTCGACCAGCGTCTTCGCCGGCGACGGCTGGATGGGCGTGCGCATGCGCGACGCCAGCGTCGTGAAGGGCGTCGGCGTGCTGCCGATCTTCGCCGGCCTGATCGGGCTTCTGCTGCTGCTCGGCGCGTTTGCCGCGACCTGGGTGCGCGAGGGGCGATAGACTCCTGAGAGATGAACCTCGCCTGGCGCCGCAACGGCGGTGCGTTCCCTCCCCCACAAGGGGGGAGGGAACGGAGAGAGCGTCTCTGTTGGTCGAACTCAATTCGATCTCTATCTCTGCAGTTGCCTGAACGACACATTGTGCGGCCGGCCGCACGCAGGGGTCCTCTCCCGGTTGACATCCGCTCCCAGCTCTTGCGATGTTATATTATAACATCGCGGTGCCTCGCGGTGTGAGGTGCGTTTCAAGATGAAGTGGTTTCGCTCGAATATCAGGCACGGCGCCCGGCTCGCGATGTTCGCGATGCTGGTGCAGTTCGCGCTGACGTTCGGCCACAGCCACTGGTTCGCGCAGGCCGCGCCGCTGGCGCAGTCGCAGCTCGCCGACAGCGCCAAGGGAACTGCCAAGGGGACTGCCGAGAGCATTGCGTCGCCCGACAGCGCGGCGGTCCAGAAGCAATCACCGACAAAGCCCGACCGCGAGCAGCCGGGCGACGATAATTGCGCGATCTGCGCATTGGTCGCGATGGCGGGCACGGTCGTGTTCGCGACGCCGCCTCTGCTGCATTTGCCGGAGGCGGTCGAGCTGCTCTACCGCACCACCGACGCCGAATTCCTCCATCTGGAATCGGCAAGCCACGCGTTCCAGCCGCGCGCGCCTCCCGCCTCCTGATCTCCATCGATTGAGCTGCCTTCGGTCTCGGCCGCGCGTCGCGCCGATTCCGCTGGGCTATCGAACATGATCCGTCGCGTGTCGACGGCGCACGCCGCCTGCAAGGGCTCTGAACGAGCGCAGCGGCGTGCGATCGGAAATCAGGACAATGGTGTCTTCAAAGGCAATCCTGGCGGGCTCGAGCCTCGCCGCACTCACGCTATTCCATCCCGGCGGCAGCGCCATGGCGCAGACGATGGCTCCCGTCACGACGCTGCCCACCGTCGAAATCGATGCACCCAAGCAGACGCAGGCGCCGCGCCGCCCCAAGGTCCGTGTCGCCGTCGACCGGCGGCGTTCGACCTCGCAGGCGCGGCCGCAGACCGAGGCGCCTGCCGCCGTGGAGGGCCAGAGCGAAAAGCTCGACACGGCGCGCCAAAGCATTCTGCCGCCCGGCGGAGCCACCGCCCACACGCTCACGCGCCAGGCCATCGAGGCGCTGCCGCAGGGGAGCAATGCCTCGCTCGACAAGGTGATGCTGCAATTCCCCGGCGTCACCCAGGATTCGGCCGCGAGCGGCGACCTGCATGTCCGCAACGAGCACGCGAACCTGCAATACCGCATCAACGGCGTCATGCTTCCAGACGGCGTCGGCGCGTTCGGGCAGATCCTCGACACCGGCATCGTCGGCAGCCTCAGCCTGCTCACCGGCGCATTGCCGGCGCAATACGGCCTGCGCACGGCCGGCGTGCTCGACATCTCCACCAAGAGCGACGCCTTCAACAATTCCGGCGTGGTCGGTGTTTACGGCGGCAGCAACGGCACCATCTCGACCAATGTGGAATATGGCGGCACAGTCGGGCAGACGCAGTATTTCCTGTCGGGACGGTTCCTGCAGAACAATCTCGGCATCGAAAACCCGACGCCGTCGGTCAATGCGATTCACGACCGCACCAACCAGGAGAAGGGCTTTCTCTATCTGTCGACGATGATCGATCCGGCCAGCCGTCTCACCTTCATGAGCGGGGTGTCGAATGCGACGTTCCAGATCCCGAACAATCCCGGCCAGACCCCTGCTAACACGGCGTTCGGCGTCTCGAATTTCGACTCCTCCCGGCTCAACGAGCACCAGAACGAGTTCAACCAGTTCAACGTCGTCTCCTACCAGACCTCGAACGGCGAGTTCGACACGCAGACTTCGTATTTCAATCGGACCAGCCTGCTGCATTTCTATCCTGATCCGATCGGCGATCTCGTCTTCAACGGCGTGTCCTCGGACGTCTATCGCCAGAGCGACGTCAACGGCATCCAGCAGGACACCGCCTGGCGGATCGGCTATGCGCACACGCTGCGCTTCGGCCTGTCAGTGAGCGCCGAGCGAACGCTGGTCAACAGCGGGACCACGGTGCTGCCGCTGGATCCGGCAGGGGGGACGATCGACGCGCCGTTCTCGGTTTTCGATTCCAACGCCAAGACCGGCTGGCTGGTCGGGACCTACGTCCAGGACGAATGGAAGATCACTGACAATCTCACCCTGAACGCCGGCCTGCGCTTCGACCAGATGTATCAATTTGTCGATGCGAACCAGCTCAGCCCGCGCGTCAGCCTGACCTGGAAACCGTTCGCGGGCACCGTTTTCCACGCCGGCTATGCGCGCAACTTCACCCCGCCCTCGCAGGTGATCGCTTCTCCCGTCAATCTGGCGCTGGTGACGCCGCCCGGCGCGCCTGTTAACACCCAGACCCCGGCGGTCGGGCAGAGCAGCCCGGTGCTTCCCGAACGCTCGCACGTGTTCGATGTCGGCGTGACGCAGCAGATCTATGCGATCCCCGGCCTCGAGGTCGGCGCCGACGCCTACTACAAGAAGGCGCGCGACCTGCTCGACGACGGCCAGTTCGGCGCGGCCTATGTGCTGAGCGGCTTCAACTACGATCGCGGCGAGAATGTCGGCGTCGAGCTGAAATCGACCTACAGGAACGGCAATTTCAGCGCCTATGCCAATCTCGCCTGGGCCAAGCAGATCGCGACCGACGTCGTCTCGAACCAATATCTGTTCGGCGCGGACGAACTCGCTTATATCGCGGGGCATTACATCTATACCGATCACGCGCAGATGCTGTCGGGATCGGCCGGCGCGTCCTATCTCTGGGAGGGCACGCGCTACAGCGTGTCGATGATCTATGGCAGCGGCCTGCGTTCGGGCTTTGCCAACACCGATCATCTGCCCGGCTATACGCAGGTGAATCTCGGCCTGTCGCACGATTTCAACATCGTCGCGCCGAACAAGCCGACGACGCTGCGATTCGACGTGGTCAATGTGTTCGACACGATCTACCAGATCCGCGACGGCTCCGGCATCGGCGTGTTCGCCCCGCAATACGGCCCGCGGCGCGGCTTCTATTTCGGCGTTTCGCAGCGATTTTAGCTGCCCGGCTTGCGCGCGTCGGGGCCTGCGAGCCCCGACGCGGGAAGCTCACTTGCGATAGGCGACGCAGTCGATTTCCACCTTGCAATCCACCACCATGCTCGACACCACGCAGGCCCGCGCCGGGGGATTGGCGCCGAAATATTCGGCGAAGACCTTGTTGAAGCTTGGAAAGTCCCGGGGGTCGTCGAGCCAGACGCCGCAACGCACGACATCCTTGGGCTCATAACCGGCCTCGGTGAGGATGGCGAGCATGTTGCGGATTGCCTTGTGCGATTGCGGGATGATGCCGCCCTCGATCACCTCGCCGTTCTCCATCGGCGTCTGGCCGGAGACGTAGAGCCAGCCATCGGCTTGCACGGCGCGGGCAAACGGAAGGTGCTGGCCGCCGGTGCCGGTGCCACCGGCCGCGCCGTATCGTTTCAACGTCATTGCATATTGTCCTGCGTCTGGTGGTTTAAGTCAGAGCACGGCCCGGCCGCGCGAAGGTGCTGCGTCCGTCCATGACCACGGCCTCGCCGGCGACGAACACCGCACGGATGCCGGCTGGCATCTCCGTCGGCCTCTCGAACGTCGCCTTGTCCATGATGGTGTCGTCGAACAGCGTGAGATCGGCGATCATGCCCGGCCGCAGGATGCCGCGGTCGGACAGGCCGAAGCGCTGGGCGGGCAACGCGGTCATCCGCCGCACCGCATCTTCCAGCGTCAGCCAGCCCTGCTCGCGCGTCAGCCGGCCGGCGACGCGCGGGAAACTGCCATAGGCGCGCGGATGCGGCTTGGTGCCCGGACGCGGAATGCCGTCGGAGCCGACCATGTGCAGGCGATGGGTGAAGGCGGCGCGCAAGTCCGCCTCGTCGAGCTGGAACATGATGATGCCGGTCTGGCCCTGATCCTCCTCGATGCAGCGAACCATGAGGTCGAAAGGCGAGATGCCGAGCTCACGCGCGGCATCGACCATCGACTTGCCCTCGAGCGGCTTCAGCGCTGCATTGCCGGTGCCGGAGATCCGCACATTGTGCCAGCCGATCAGCACGATCTTGGACTGCGCGGCATGCGGATCCGGATCGCCCTCCTCTACGAGCGCGCGCAGCGCCTCGCGCCGCGCCGGATCGCGCAGCCGTTCGCGCAAAGCATCGATGCCGCCTTCGAGCGCGGCCGGCGGCAGCAATTGCAGCATGTAGGAGCTGCCGGCGGGATAGGGATACATGTCGAAGGAGATGTCGATCCCCTCCGCGCGCGCCACCTCGAGCCGGTCGAGCGCCTTGGGGATGGCGCCCCAGTTCGGCTTGCCCGCCGATTGCAGATGCGACAGCAGCCCCGCCGCGCCTGAGGCGCGCAGGATCGCGATGAACTCGTCGATCGATTGCAGGAGGCCCGCTTCATAGCTGCGGATATGGGCGGTGAGCAGCTTGCCGTGCGCCCGCACGGTCTCGGCCAGGGCGTTCAGCTCAGTGGCGTCGGCAAAAGCGCTCGGCGGATAGACGAGGCCGAGCGACAGGCCCGCGGCACCTTGGGCGAGCTGCTGCGCGAGCAGCGCCTGCATCGCCGCGATCTCCTTGCCGGTCGCCGCGCGGCGCTCGTAGCCGAGCACGGCGAGCCTGATCGCGGCATGGCCGACCAGGGAGACGAGGTTGAGCGCGACCCCCGGCCCTTCCAGCGCGCGCCGGTAGCCGTCGAAGCTGCCGAAGACTTCGTTCGCTTGGGTCTCGCCGGCGAGACCGGAGAAGTGCAGGCGCAGCATCTCGGCGGAATTTTCGGTTGCCGGATAGAGCGAGAAGCAGCAATTGCCGACCACGAGCGTGGTCACGCCTTGCAAGACCTTCTCGGGCCTGTCGGGCTCGCGCAGGCAGATCAGATCGTCATGGCAATGGGCGTCGATGAAGCCGGGCGCGAGATAGCATCCGCGGCCGTCGACGATGTCGGCGTCCTCGGCAGGCAAGGCGGCGCCGATCGCCGCGATGCGGCTGCCGCTGATGCGCAAATCCGCCTCGAACCACGGCGCGCCGGTGCCGTCGATCACGCGGGCCGCGCGGATGAGCGTATCCTTGCCGTTGGACTTTTGGGACATGCCCTCTCCTCAAGTCGCAGGCACGGCGCCGGCGGGCGATGCCTCCTCGAAATCCGGGATCGACTCGATCCGGCCGAGCACCACGACATAGAAGAAGATGCCGATCAGCAGCACGACGCCAGCAATCATGAAAGC
Source organism: Bradyrhizobium sp. UFLA06-24 (assembly GCF_054967145.1). Lineage (NCBI taxonomy): Bacteria > Pseudomonadati > Pseudomonadota > Alphaproteobacteria > Hyphomicrobiales > Nitrobacteraceae > Bradyrhizobium > Bradyrhizobium sp. UFLA06-24. The sequence goes on along the minus strand of NZ_JADFUE010000017.1, from coordinate 92,310 downwards.
GCCGGCAAAGGATTGCGTCCAGTCGACGACGATGCCGGTCACGATCGGCGCAAGCACGCCCATCATGTTGTTGGTGAAATTCAGAATGCCGCCGACGGTTCCCGCCCCGCCCTTCGGCGCGATCAGCGACACGATCGAGGAGCCGACGGGTGCGGCGGCCGACAGCCCCGAGATCGCGATCGACAGCCACAGCAGCGCCCAGCCCGGCTTGACGGTGAAGGCCGCGCCGATCACGGCGAGCCCCATCAGCATGCCGACGATGATCACCGATCGGCGCACCCGCGTCGCATCGTAGCCGCGCGCGATCAGATGATCGACCAGGAAGCCGCCGATCAGGAGGTCGGACAAGGTCGCGAAGATCCAGGGAATGGTCGAATAGCCCGCCGCCGACATCAGGTTCATATGCATGGTCTGGGCGAGATAGCCCGGCAGCCAGGTCAGGAAGAGATAGAAGGTGTAGCCATAGGCGGAGAAGCCGATGGTGAGGCCCCAGACCTTGCGGTTGCGCAGGAGGTAGCCGAGCATGCGGCTCTGTCCCGCCGTGGCCCGTCCTTCCGGCGTGCCGCCGCCAGCGATGATGTAGTCATGCTCCGCCCTGGAGAGCTTCGGATCCTCGCTCGGGTTCCGGTAGATGACATAGTAGGCGACGAAATACAGAAAGCTCAGCAGCGCGGTGACGCCAAAGCCCCACCGCCAGCCGTAGAGAAAGATCACATAGGCGACCAGCGGCACGCCGATCACATTGGAGAATTTGGCGGCGGAATCGAAGATCGCGGTCGAGCGCGCGCGCTCATCCAGCGGAAACCAGTGGCCGGTCGCCTTCTGGCTGGCCGGAAAGGCCGGCGCTTCGGCGACGCCGAGCAGCAGGCGCGCGGCAGCGATGCCCCAGAGCCCGCTGGCGAGCGCGGTGATGGTGGCGGCGACCGCCCAGAGGAAGCTCGAGGCACGGCCGACCGCGGTGACGCCGAAACGGTCGAGCACCATGCCGCCTGGGACCTGCAGCAGCGAATAGGTCCAGAAGAATGCGCTGCCGAGCAGCCCGATGTCGGTCGCGGTGAGGCCAAGCTCCTTCGTGAGCTCCGGCGTCGCGGCGGAGAGCCCGACGCGATCGATGTAGTTGATGAGAATTCCGACGCCGAGGAGACAACCGATCATCCAGCGTCGCCCGGGTACCTGTTGGCCTGCATTTGCCATGTCGTATCCTCGCTTGGACGCAGGTGCGCCTCTCCCGCTCCGGCCTGGGACCGGGAGACCTTCGCGACGCCTGCAACTACATTGTCTCTTATAGTGGACAATATTATCTTATAGCGTCACGTTAGATATCACGACGGCATCGTGTCAAGCCCTGAGCGCGCGTCGAGCACGCAGCAGACAATGCGCCTGCATCGTCCGTAGCGCTGCCGATCGGCTCAGCTTAGTGACTGTCCGAGAGTTCAGTCGCGGTCGCGACCAGATCGTCGAGCAGCGCGGTCCTGCGCGCCTTCAGCGAGTCCGCGGGGATGACGAAGCAAAGTGTCGCGACCGCGACGCCCTTCTTGTCGCGAATGGGGGCGGCAAGACACGACGTGAACCGATCGGACAATGCCGTGGTCACGCATTTGCCGTCGCGTCTGGCGCGCGCGACGTCCTTGATGAAATCATCGACGTCGAGCACGCGGCCATCCGGAAGACGAAAATCCTCCTTCGGAACGAATGCACGAATTTCCGTCGGGCTCATATGATCGAGCAGCAATCTGCCGGATGCCGTCCATGGCAGCGGCACCTCGACGCCGACATCCGTCGTGATCCGGAACAGGCCCGACCCGTCGCGGGTATCGACCACGACGTATTTGCGGCCGCGCAGCGCGCAGAGTTGCGCGGTGGCGCTGTGCCGGGTCGCCAGCCGGTCGAGCGCCTCGCCGCATCGGCGATGCAGGGGATTGGCCTCCGCATAGGCCTGGCCATAGAGATGCACCGCCTTGCCGAAATAGACCTGACCGCCCTCGCCGACACTCTCGAGCAAATCCGCCTCGATCAGGCGATTGGCGATGGCGTAGACAGTCGACCGCGGCGCTCCCATCTGCTTGGCGAGGTCACTGAGCTTGGAGGGCGCGCGCAAATGCAGCAGCGCTTCCAGGAGATCGATGGTCCGATCAATCCCGTTCTGGCGTTCCGCGGGCGGGGCGCCCTTCTTGGGTGCGGCCAAACTTCAACAATCCTTCGTCAGGTTCGCGGTTAGCGGTTTTGGCACAATCCGTGCCGACGGTATAGCGGGCGGGGCGCGGCCGAGACGATCGGCTTGTGCAGCTCGGCCACATCGCTGTTTCGCTCCGGCTCGAAAGCGAGAGAGGCCTCAAGGTCTCGGCGATCCCGCGAGACATGTGAGCCTCGACCGGTCGCTACGCTAGCCCCGCGCCTTGCTCCAGTCGGGGGCTACGGTGCCCGAGACGCCCTCAAAGGCACCGTCGACGAGCTCGAACACCAGCACGCGCGCGGCATCGACCGGGCCCGGCATGGTGATGCGTCCCTTGGGCACGAGTTTGAAGCCGACGCGGCTGTAATAGGGTTCGTCGCCGACCAGCAGCACGAGGCGATGGCCCTTGTCCCTGGCGTCCTTCAGGGCGCGCTCCATCAACATGCGGCCGATGCCGCGGCTGCGGAACGGCGGCTCGACGGTGAGCGGCCCGAGCAGCAGCGCCGGCGTCTCGCCGATCATGACAGGCAATTGCCTGACCGAACCGACCAGCAGCGTGCCGATGCGGGCGGTGAAGGAGACGTCGAGCAGGTGATCGACATGCTCGCGGATGCGATAGGCGCTGAGCACGAAACGGCCGGGGCCGAAGGTGCGCTCGTGCAGGCGCTCGATCGCCTGAGCGTCGCCTGGGGATTCAGGACGGATGGTGATTGAGAGATCGTTCATGTTATTTCGCGGAGTAGCATCTGCGCATCGGCAGGTCCATGGGCCTTGCGCCCCGCCCTCAGCTCCTTTTCGGCGCCGGCTGGGACAGATAGGCCAGCATCTTCATCTCCCGTCGCCCCCGCGTGACGGTGTCGAGCACGAGGCCCGATGAGACCGACAGCAACGCCATGATCGTCAAGCCCATCGACAGCACGGCGGTCGGCAGGCGCGGCACGAGGCCGGTTTCGAAAAATGTAACGACGATCGGGATCGCGAGCGTGATCGCGGCCAGCGCCAGCAGGATTCCGATCACGGTGAAGAAGCGCAGCGGCCGCTCCGAGCGGTACAGCTTCAGCATGGTCCCGAGAATGCGAAAGCCGTCGCGCCAGGTGTTGAGCTTCGAGAACGAGCCTTCAGGTCGCGCGTAGTAGGGTGTCTCGACCTCGGTGACCGGCAGCGACAGCTCGAGCGCGTAGACTGCGAGCTCGGTCTCGATCTCGAAACCATCGGACAGCACGGGGAACGATTTGACGAAACGCCGCGAGAACACGCGGTAGCCGGACAGGATGTCCTTGAAGACCTGGCCGAATGTCGAGGACAGGAAGCCGGTCAGCATGCGATTGCCCATGCGGTGGCCGAGCCGGTAGGCGGCCTGCGACTGATCGATGCGGAGCCCGACCACCATGTCGAGATGTTCGTCGAGCAACTTGTCGATCATGCGTGGAGCGCTCGGCGCATCGTAGGTGGCGTCGCCGTCGACCAGCACGTAGATATCGGCCTCGATGTCGGCGAACATGCGGCGCACGACGTGACCCTTGCCCTGCCGCCGCTCGCTGCGCACGATCGCACCGGCCTCGCGCGCGACGGACGCGGTGCGGTCGCGCGAATTGTTGTCGTAGACGTAGATCTCGGCCGCCGGCAGCGCCTTGCGGAAGTCGGCGACGACGGTCGCGACCGCCGCCTCCTCGTTGTAGCAGGGCACCAGCACGGCGATGCGTGGTTGCGCAGATGTCATCGCGGCAGCACTCCCAAATTGGTCGACTTGCGCCGGACGGGCGCCGCCTCGCGCGCCTCGAGCGGTTGCAGCAGCCGCGCGAACGACAGGGTCCACAGCGACAGCATCGTGATCGGTACGACATAATAATGCGTGAAGATCGGGTGAGTCATGAAGAAGCCGAGGTTGAAGGCGAGGTTGCCGACAGTGAGGAGGGCGGCCTGCCGCGCATGCTCCTCGCCGGCGGCCAACAGCCAGGCCGTCGCCCCGACCGCCAGCACGATCAGCACGAACTGCATGTCGCGCAGATACTGGCCGAAGACGGCGAGATCGAAGACCGGCGCGACCACGTCGGCGCTGCCATAAGTCGTTGCCAGTGCGCTGCCGGCGTTGATGGCCTGGGCGGCCAACGTCGGCGCCATGCCGACGAGCACGCCGGCACCGAAGGCGAGGCCCCGCACGAAGGTCGCGAGCGAGCGCGTCCACAGGAAGGGAAGGCCGAGGATCAGGAAATAGCCGGCAGCCAGCAGCGCGTTCGGCAATCTGAAGTTGACGGACACACCGAGCAGGAGGCCGATCAGCGCAACCAGCAGGACGCTGCGTTTGTTCCTCATCAGCCACAACGACGTGAGCAAGCCGGCAACCGCGCACAGCGCCATGGTCGGCGGCACCGAATAGCTCGCCTTGGCCGGATTGATCATGAGATAGACGGCAAGCGCGCCGAGGACGCCTGCACTGATGACCGACGGCAGCGTCCGCGCCATGGCAAGGCCTGACAGCGCGAGGACGCAGAGGATCAGGCTCGCGGCGATATAGAGCGGCGCCACCTGGTGGCCTTCCGGAAACAAGGCGAGCAGAAAGCCGGTGCCCGGCGGATATTGCAGCACGACCTTGCCGCTGGGCATCGGATTGTGGCAGGGCCAGCGGATCGGATCCTTCCAATCGGCGAAGCCGATCTCCTTCATCTTGCCTTCGAAATAATGGTCGTCGTCCCTGACCGCGTTGGTGTCGAGGCCCCCGATGCCGAAGCGCTGGAACAGATGCGCCTGCCTGAGATAGCAGATGTCGTCATAGACCCCGCGCGCCTCGCCCCATCGTGACATCGCGACGATGTCGCTGGCAACGATCGCAAGGCAGATCAGGCCGAAGGCGAGTTTTACGGCTTTCATCGGGCTCCCGTGGCGCCCGTTCGGGCCGGCAGCAGCATAGCCGCCCTCAGCGCCACGTCGCAATCGGAGGCTTGCCATCGAGCACCTCCGCGATCCTCAAGCGGGTGCCGGGCGTCGCCCCCGCCGGCAGCGCGGCGGTATCGAAGAACCCGCATTCGATGATCTCGCGGTTCGGCTCCGGCAGGCGGTCCTGGCGGAAATGCCTGACGACATAGACTGCGACATGGTCGCGGCGGGAGACGTGGTTGTTGAAGAATATCCCATGCAGCACGGCGTCCCCGGTCAGCTCGATATCGCCCTCCTCCTTGAGCTCGCGGCGCATCGCCTGCTCCATGGTCTCGCCATGGTCGACGCCGCCGCCCGGCAGATACCAGCCCGAGACGTAGCTGTGCTTGACCAGGAACACCTTGTTGTCCGCATCGAGCACCACGGCGCGGACGCCCAGCGTCATGCCGCGGACCATCAGGAAATAGGCGTGGAAAATCCGCCGCAGCAGCGGCTCGAATCTTCGTCGGATCTCGTTCAGGCGCGTTCCCATGAGCCTCTCGTGACGGGCGCCGCACAGGCCCATGCAGGCTTGTCTTGCGCGTTGCCGGCGACCTTGCCATTACAGCGGGGGAATAGCGAGGCAATCGCGCGCGATGACATCTCTGTTGGCACCTTTCACGCTCGCCCATCTGTCCGACCCGCATTTGCCGCCGCTGCCGAAGCCGCGGCTGGCCGAGCTCGTGGGAAAGCGCGCGCTCGGCTACGTCAACTGGACGCGCAATCGCCACAAATACCAGCGCCGCGAGGTGCTCGACGCGCTGGTCGCCGACATGCAGGCGCAGGCGCCCGACCACGTCGCAGTCACGGGCGATCTCGTCAATCTGGCGATGGAGGCGGAGTTCGCGCCGGCCCGCGCCTGGCTCGACGAGCTCGGACCGCCCGACCGCGTCACCACGATTCCCGGCAATCACGACGCCTATGTCCGTGCCACCTTCCATCGCTTCGGCGAGACGTTTGCGCCCTATCTTGCGGGTGATGACGGCAGGGTCGGCTTTCCGAGCGTGCGCCGCCGCGGGCCGGTCGCGCTGATCAGCCTCTCCAGCGCGGTGCCGACGCCGCCCCTGATGGCGACGGGCATGCTCGGACGCCACCAGCTCGCCGCGCTCGAACAGATGCTCGACCGGCTCGCGGCCGAGGATGTCTTCCGCGTGCTGCTGGTGCATCATCCCCTGAAGTCCGACGCGCGCCAGAAGCGGCTGACGGATTCCGCAAGCCTGCTGGCGCTGCTCAAGCGGCACGGCGTCGAGTTGATCCTGCACGGGCACGACCACATCCATTCGACGATGTGGTTCGAAGGCCCTCGCGGCAACATTCCCGCGGTGGGCGTGCCGTCGGCTTCCGCGCTCGCGCACGGGCGCTATCCGGCGGCGGCCTACAATCTGTTCAGGATCGAGAAGGATGATCTCGGCTGGCGCTGCGAACAGATCGTGCGCAGCATCGATCATGGTTTGCAGGTCCGGGAGATCAAGCGCATGCAGTTGATCTAGTCTCACCGTCATTGCGAGCGCAGCGAAGCAATCCAGGTTCCCTCCGCGGATGCAAGCTGGATTGCTCCCTCGCAAGCGCAAAATTGCTTCGCAATTTTGTCGCGAGCTCCTCGCAATGACGACGCCTTACCAGCTCCGCAACGCCGCAAGCACGGCGACGCCGAACAGCGCGGCAGCACCGAGGATGAAGCCGAACACGAACGGCCACAGGCGCGAGCGGCGCGGCGGCTCTGCGACCTCCACCTTTGGCTCTGATGGCACCACCATCGCGTGCTCGCGCTCGATCATGCGGCGGGCGACGTAGTCGGTCACGGCGTCTACGATGACAGCCGTGTCGTGCGATTCGGCGAGCACGATGCGGCCGAAGCGGGTGTCCTGGACGAAGCGGTACTGCCGCTTGTCGCGTCCCATCATGATGTGGGCGACGACGTCGATCCAGAGTCTCGGCGTATCGCCCTGGCTGATGCCGCGATCGAACAGGTCGATCTGATCGGGCACCTGCGCAAACAACGGATCGAGCGCGTCGTTGAGGATCTCGAGCCGCGCGACCTCGGCGTCGCGCAAATCGACGACGACGCCGGTCCGGTCGGCGGCCTCGATCCGCGCGCGGAGCAGCGCGTCGCGCAGCCGCACCGGGCGCGGCTGGCTCGGATGGGTACCGCTGGTCTCGGGCTCTGACATTGGTCGTCCCTGTCCTCACTTGCCGCCATTAACCTATCAGCAACCATCACGCCCGCAAAGGCTTATAGTTCCAGACACTTACCGTGCCCACAGCCCATTGATGTGTGCCAAAAACAGACGATCCCACCCGGCTTGCGCCGGATGGGACCCTCCGTCCTTGGACGTCTTCTTGAATTTGTCAGGCAGCCGTCAGGCCGAGACCCGCGACGGCTCTTCCACGATCGAGAAGCGAACGCCAGCCTTGTGGCGGCTCTCTTCCGACACCTCGCGCCAGCAGTCCTCGGCTTCCTTGCGGGTCTTGAACGGACCTTTGACCTGGGCCGAGCCTTCGACGAGCTTGTGGAAGTTCATCGAGCCGAACTCGCCGCCGATCACCCAGAAATTGCTGCCTTTGGTCATTGTCAGTCTCCTGTTGCCTGGCGCTAGCCGAACTGGTTCATCGTGTTGTGGACGCCGCCCGCCTTGAGGGCAGCCTCGCCCGCGAAATACTCCTTGTGGTCGTCGCCGATATCGGAGCCGGCCATGTTCTGGTGCTTGGCGCAGGCGATGCCCTGACGGATCTCCTGGCGCTGCACGTTCTTCACGTAGCCGAGCATGCCCTGCTCGCCGAAATACTCCTTGGCGAGGTTATCGGTGGACAGCGCGGCCGTGTGGTAGGTCGGCAGCGTGATCAGGTGGTGGAAGATGCCGGCGCGCTTGGCCGAATCCGCCTGGAAGGTGCGGATGCGCTCGTCGGCCTCCTTCGCCAGCGGGGTCTCGTCGTATTCCGGCTTCATCAGCTCGGCACGGCTGTACTTCGAGACATCCTTGCCGGCCTCCTTCCACGCATCATAGACCTGCTGACGGAAGTTGATGGTCCAATTGAACGACGGCGAGTTGTTGTAGGCGAGCTTGGCGTTCGGGATGACCTTGCGGATGCGGTCGACCATGCCCGCGATCTGCTCGATGTGCGGCTTCTCGGTCTCGATCCAGAGCAGGTCCGCGCCGTTCTGGAGCGAGGTGATGCTGTCCAGCACGCAGCGGTCCTCGCCCGTACCGGGACGGAACTGGTAGAGGTTCGAGGGCAGCCGCTTCGGACGCATCATCTTGCCGTTACGGTTGATGATGACGTCGCCGTTCCTGGCGTTCTCCGCGGTGATTTCCTCGCAATCGAGGAAGCTGTTGTACTGGTCGCCGATGTCGCCCGGCTTGTGGCTGACGGCGATCTGCTGCGTCAGGCCGGCGCCGAGGGAGTCGGTACGGGTGACGATGATTCCGTCTTCGACGCCAAGCTCGAGGAAGGCGTGGCGGCAGGCGCGGATCTTGGCGATGAACACCTCGTGCGGCACAGTGACTTTGCCGTCCTGGTGACCGCACTGCTTCTCGTCCGAGACCTGGTTCTCGATCTGAAGCGCACAGGCGCCCGCTTCGATCATCTTCTTGGCGAGCAGATAGGTCGCCTCGGCGTTGCCGAAGCCGGCGTCGATGTCGGCGATCACAGGCACGACGTGGGTCTGGAAGTTGTCGATCTTCGCGATCAGCTCCTTCTCGCGAGCCTTGTCCCCTTCCTTGCGCGCCTTGTCGAGGAGACGGAAGATGTCGTTGAGCTCGCGGGAATCCGCCTGACGCAGGAAGGTGTAGAGCTCTTCGATCAGTGCCGGCACCGCGGTCTTCTCGTGCATCGACTGGTCGGGCAGCGGACCGAACTCGGAGCGCAGCGCCGCGATCATCCAACCGGACAGATACAGATAGGTGCGATCGGTCTTGCCGCCGAAATGCTTCTTGACCGAGATCAGCTTCTGCTGGGCGATGAAGCCGTGCCAGCAGCCCAGCGACTGGGTGTACTTGGTGGGATCCTTGTCATAGGCGACCATGTCGGCGCGCATCAGCGCCGCCGTGTAGCGGGCGATGTCGAGGCCGGTCTTGAAGCGGTTCTGCAGGCGCATGCGCGCGACGGCTTCGGCCGTCACCCCGTTCCAGGTCGGCTGGGTCTCGAGGAGGGCTTGGGCCGCCTTGACCTCGTCCTGATACGAAGACGGGCCCTGGAGGGAGCTGATGCCGCGTGGCTGGTAGTTCATGAGCCTGATCCTTTTCGCTGACGATGGCGATGGCTAGCCATCGACATTCTTGACACTGCATTGCGAAATGCGTGCTCAGAGCTAAACGCGAAAAGAGAAACTTCGTATAGACACCTTGTTTTTTATTGGTGATGTCATGTAACATCAGAACATGTAATAGATGTTATTTTGTAAAATCTGTAAAAAATATAGGTCAGTAAACCTGTCCTTGATGTGCACGGAGAACTGAAGCATGGCCACCGAATCCGGGAAAAAGCTGTTCGTCGGGCCGCGCTTCCGCAGGATCCGGCAGCAATTGGGATTGTCGCAGACCCAGATCGCCGAGGGGCTCGGGATCTCACCGAGCTATGTCAATCTGATCGAGCGGAACCAGCGCCCGGTGACGGCGCAGATTCTGCTGCGGCTGGCCGAAACCTACGACCTCGATCTGCGCGATCTCGCGACCGCCGACGAAGACCGGTTCTTCGCCGAGCTGAACGAGATCTTCTCCGATCCCCTGTTCCGCCAGATCGACGTTCCCAAGCAGGAGCTGCGCGACCTCGCAGAACTCTGCCCCGGCGTCACCCACGCGCTGCAGCGGCTCTATGCAGCCTATACCGAAGCGCGCCAAGGCGAGACACTGGCGGCCGCCCAGATGGCGGACCGTGACGTCGGCACACGTTATGAAGCCAACCCGGTCGAGCGCGTGCGCGAGCTGATCGAAGCCAACCGCAACTATTTTCCGGAGCTGGAGCAGGCCGCGGAAGCCTTGCGCGACGAGCTGAACGTGCCGGCCGAAGGGCTCTATGCGGCCCTCGCCGCTCGTTTGCGCGAGAAGCATTCGGTCCAGACCCGCATCATGCCTGTCGACGTGATGCGCGAGACGCTCAGGCGCTTCGACCGTCACCGCCGCCAGCTCCTGATCTCCGAACTGGTCGACCCGCCCGGCCGCACCTTCCAGCTCGCCTTCCAGCTGGGCTTGGGAGAATGCGCGCAAGCGCTGGAGACCATCATCGGCCGCGCCGGCCCGCTCGACGATGCGCCGCGGCGGCTGTTCCGGATCACGCTCGGCAATTATTTTGCGGCGGCCGTGATGATGCCCTATCCCGCTTTCCTCGCCGCCGCCGAGGCGCTCAATTACGACATCCACGTGCTGGCGCAGCGCTTCAATTCCGGCTTCGAGCAGGTCTGCCATCGCCTCACCACGTTGCAGCGGCCGAACGCGCGCGGCATTCCGTTCTTCCTCCTGCGCGTCGACAATGCCGGCAACGTCTCGAAGCGGTTTTCGTCCGGCACCTTCCCGTTCTCGAAGTTCGGCGGCACTTGCCCGCTCTGGAACGTGCACTCGACCTTCGACACGCCGGACCGCCTGCTCAAACAGGTGATCGAGCTGTCCGACGGCACGCGCTATTTTTCGATCGCGCAGATGGTGCGCCGTCCCGTCGCGCCGCACCCGCTGCCCCAGCCGCGCTTTGCCATCGGCCTCGGCTGCGAGATCCGCCACGCCGCGCGCCTGACCTACGCCGCCGGCATGGACCTCGAGAAGACGGAGGGCACGCCGATCGGCGTCAACTGCCGGCTGTGCGAGCGCGAAAACTGCGCCCAGCGCGCCGAGCCGCCGATCACCCGCACGCTGATTCTGGACGAGACGACGCGGCGGGTGTCGAGCTTCGCATTCTCGAATGCAAGGGAGTTGTGAGCGGGCGCGTCTGCCTCTCTCGTCATTGCGAACGAAGCGAAGCAATCCAGACTGTCTCCGCAGCAACAGCCTGGACTGCTTTGGCGTCATTCCTGAGGTGCGAGCGGCGCGATGCAAGGCATCGCTCCGGGAGCTCGAAGGATGAACGGCCACAGATGCAGCCGGGCCGTCGCCCTTCGAGGGCCGCTGAAGAAGCGGCCAACTCAGGGTGACGGTGACAAGGCCAGTGCGCGCGGCAGCGTTGGTTAACCCCGCCCTAACCGGCAGCCGCGTTCTGCAACCAGGGATTAAGCACGCCTCAACATCGCAGCCTTAATCTCGCCCCACTCACTCTTCGCAAACAAGGGCAGCCTATCCTGCCGCGAGATGTGACATCAGGGGGTCTTACATGCGCATTGCGTTGCTGCTGACCGCGACCATTGTCGGCGCGCTGTTCGCCAATACGTCCAACGCCGGCTCGCTCGACATCGCGTCCGCCGATGCGAAGCTGCCGCCCGGCTTTCAAAACTACCGCGGCTACATGTTCGACGTGTCGGAGGCGTCCGATCGCAAGGACCTCGACAAGCTCACGGAGAATCTGAAGCAGCAGATCGACGTCGTCGAGGCTGCCGGCCTCTCCCCGCGCGTGATGCGCTTCTTCCATACCGTTCCGATCATCGCAAGCGAGCTCGCCTGCCTCGACGAAGGCGCTGCGACCGCATGCTATGGCCGGGTCACGCCCGACATTCCGCGCACCACACCGCGCACGCTGACCGTGTGGGACCACGACAGGCAGCGCTGGACCAATCCGAACGCGGTCGACCTCGCGGTCGATTCCGGGCTCGGCGTGATCATGGTTCGGCCGGACATGATGCGTTACGAGAAAGAGGCCGTGTTGCTCCACGAGATGCTGCACGCCTACCACGCGCGGCTGTTGCCGGACGGCTACGCCAACAAGGGCGTGATCAGCTACTACGTCTATGCCAAATCCAAGAACCTGCTGCCCAAGGAGGCCTACGCGCTGAAGAATCCCATGGAATTCTTTGCCGTGACCGCCAGCATCTTCCTGGCCGGCAAGAGCGACTACCAGGATCCCAAGACCCGCGAAGCGCTCAAGGAGAAGATGCCGGACTATTACAAATACCTGGTCGGCGTGTTCGGCTTCGACCCCGATCCGGCGGCCTCGAGCGGCCCGGTTGCCTCGCTGAAGTAAAGCCGGACGCAAGGCCTGAAAAAGCCGCGGAAAAGGCGCGCCGCGCAAAAGGCGCGGCTTTTCTGTTTTGTGGAGCGGAAGCTGCGGATGACGCCCTGGCAGGAATTGCCAAGCCGGGGGCTGATCTGCATAGTCCCGCCGCATCGATTGGGACTGCTTCGAAGAGGATGGAAGACATGGCGGACGCCGACCTGGATGTCGTGATCCGGCAACTGGCCAGACAGCTGCATACGGGCCTGATGTCCCGCGCCAAGGAGCGGCGGGATCGTTTCAACGGCCTTGCGGCCAAGGCCAAGGGCAAGGAGACCGGCACCCGCTTCAAGATGATGGCCAAGGCCACCATGGAGCAGGCCACCGCCGCCGCAAGGCGCCTGCAGATGTCCGCCGACAACGTCGCCGACAGCTACGCCCGCGCCATGCGGCTCGCCGCCAGCACGCCCGTCGAGGTGAAGGCGGAGAAGCCGGCGAAGGAAAAGCCTGCCAAGGATAAGCCGGCGAAGAAGGCTGCGAAGGCGAAGAAGGCGAAAGCCAAGAAGGCGGCCTAACTCACCGCTGCGGTGTGGAGACCTGGGTCGGCTCGGCGCGCGTGAGCTCGGCGAGCTTTGCGCGCGCGGTGTCGCGGGCGCGGCCGTCCTTGCCGGGAGGCAGCGCGAGAGCAGCCTCGAAATCGGCGCGCGCGTCCTCGGCCTGACCGCGGGCGAGAAAGGCAAGGCCGCGGTCGAGACGGGCCTGCGCGTCCGCGGGGTCGAGGCGGACCGCCGTGCTGTAGCTCAAGATCGCGCGGTCGAGATCGCCCTTGGCGGCGAGCGCGAAGCCCCGCTCGCGATAGGGCACGGCCGGCCTGGGATCGAGCGCGATCGCCTCGTCGTAATCGGCAATCGCAAGATCCAGCTCCCCGTTCTGACGATGCGCCTGCGCGCGGTCGCGATAGAGCGAAGCGCGGTTGGGATTGAGATGGATGGCCTCGTTGAAGTCCGCGATCGCCCGACCGTTGTCGCCGTGGCGCAGCGCGATGCGCCCGCGCCCCTCATAGGCGAAGGCGATCAGGGAGCCGCGAAGCGGCGAGAAGCCGATCACGGCCGAACAGATGTCGGGCTCGTCCTCGTCGCCACAATTCACGACGGTATGCGTGGACAGGCCAATGGCCACGCCCAGGACGATCAACAATGGCACCGCAGCTTTGGTCATGTTCGACCGTGGCCGGCGACAGGCCTGCCACGCATCCCCTTTCGAACCAATACTCTCTATCGGGTCATTAACACCGACAGACCTGCGCCTCTGTGCGCCAGGTCACAAAGCCGGGCAAATTGGCCCGGTTCCGTCAGCCCCAGGGACCACGGGCAGGGCCACGGGAAGGACCCGACGAGGACGAGCGGCCCCACGGGCCCTGCGGGGGATAGTTCTCGTTGGCGCCGACCGAAGGCGCAGCGCGCGTGCCGAGCTCGGCCGCGAGCTGCTGGAGCGCCGCGATGCGATTCTGCGTCGAGGGATGGGTGGCGAAGAGATTGTCGACGCCGTGGCCGGACAGCGGATTGATGATGAACATATGCGCGGTGGCGGGGTTTCGCTCCGCGTCGAAGTTCGGCACCTGATGCGCGGCATTTTCGATCTTCACCAGCGCCGACGCAAGCCACATCGGCTGCCCCGCGATGCGCGCGCCGAGATTGTCGGCGGCGTATTCGCGCGTGCGGCTGATCGCCATCTGCACCAGCATCGCGCCGAGGGGAGCAAGGATCATCATCAGGATCGAGCCGACGATGCCGGGGCCGTTGTTGTCGCGGTTGCCGCCGAAGAACATGCCGAACTGGGCCAGCATGGAGATCGCGCCGGCGATGGTCGCGGTCACGGTCATCAGCAGCGTGTCGTGATTCTTGATGTGCGCGAGCTCGTGAGCGATCACGCCGGCTAGCTCCTCGCGGCTGAGCTGGTTCATCAGGCCGACGGTGACGGCGACGGCGGCGTTCTCGGGATTGCGGCCGGTCGCGAACGCGTTGGGTTGGGCCTCGTCCATCAGGAACACGCGCGGCATCGGCAGGCCGGCGCGGCCCGCAAGCTCGGCAACGAGCCCGACGAGCTCCGGCGCGCTGCGACGGTCGACCTCATGGGCGCCGTACATCGAAAGCACCGCGCGGTCGGAGTTCCAGTAGGTGAAGAGGTTGGTCGCGGCAGCGATGACGAGCGCGATCATGGCGCCGCTGGCGCCGCCGATCAGATAACCCACCGCCATGAACAGGGCGGTGAGACCTGCGAGAAGCATTGCGGTACGCAGATAGTTCATGGCCGTCTCCAGAGCGGGCCATGGCCGCCGATGGCGTCGCAGGCCGGCAAACGTCAGGTAGGGATGACCCCGCCCCCGGCGCAAGGCTTCAGGGTGCGTCGCGGAGCCGCGGCACTGGTTTGAGCGCGATCAATCCATTAAACTTCGCCCAGAATCCAAGCGTCTCTCCCCCTTGCGGAAACCTCATGCTCCAGACCCGATTTGCGATCGCGGCCGCCGCGCTTGTCGCGCTCGCCCTTCCCGCCTCCGCCCAGTTCGCGCCGCCGCCACGGCCTGCTGCGTCCAAGATCACCGCGCCTTCGCCGCGCGCGGCCTCGTGCCACAATGGGGCGAGCTTCGATCGTTTCCTCGCTGACGTGAAGAGCCAGGCGGTCGCCGCAGGCGTGTCGCAGCGAACGATAGCGGAGACTTCGCCCTACCTCGTCTACGACCAGGGCATCGTCAACCGCGACCGCGGCCAGCGCGTGTTCGGCCAGCTCTTCACCGAATTCGCCGGCCGCATGGCCGCGCCCTATCGGATGCAGAACGGCCAGCAGCACATCAAGCGGCACGCAGCGGCATTCGCCCGCGCCGAAAAGGAATACGGCGTACCGCCGGCGGTGATCGCCGCGTTCTGGGGCCTGGAGAGCGACTTCGGCGCCAACATGGGCAATCTGCCGACGCTGAAATCGCTGGTATCGCTCGCTTATGATTGCCGCCGTTCCGAGATGTTCGTGAACGAGACCATCGCCGCGCTGAAGATCATCGACCGCGGCGATCTCACGCCCGAGGAGATGATCGGCTCCTGGGCCGGCGAGCTCGGCCAGACCCAGTTCCTGCCGACTCACTACGTCAACTACGCCGTCGATTACGACGGCGACGGGCGGCGCGATCTCCTGCGCAGCGAGGACGACGTGATCGGCTCGACCGCGAACTACATCGCCAACGGCTTGAAGTGGCGGCGCGGCGAGCCGTGGCTGGAAGAAATCAAGGTGCCCTCGAGCCTGCCGTGGGAGCAGACCGATCTCAGCATTCAGCTGCCGCGTTCGAAATGGGCGCAGCTCGGCGTCACCTATCCCGACGGCCGGCCACTGCCGAACGACAATCTCGCAGCTTCCGTGCTGCTGCCGATGGGACGCAATGGGCCGGCCTTCATGGCCTATGCGAACTTCGCGGCTTACACGGAGTGGAATAACTCGCTGATCTATTCGACCACCGCGGGTTATCTCGCCTCGCGCATCGCGGGCGCACCGCCGATGCGCAGGCCTTCCGGGCCGGTCGCGCAATTGCCGTTCAACGAGCTCAAGGAATTGCAGCAATTGCTGGTGCGCGCCGGCTTCAATGTCGGCAAGGTCGACGGCGTGCTGGGCCAGCAGAGCCGCGCCGCCGTGAAGGCGATGCAGATCAAATACGGCCTCCCCGCCGATTCGTGGCCGACCGCAGAGCTCCTGGCCCGGATGCGCGGCGGCACCGCACAGGCCCAGCCACAGGCGACGGTGCGGTAGAATTATCGCACCGCACAAGCCGCTTTTCGCGATTGTATTATTGCATGAGCCTCCCATGTGAGTGGCTCAGGTTTTCTCCTGAGATTTCCCACCCTTTGAAGCGAGCATCACATGTCCTTCTATGACGCCGTCGTCCCCGCCTATTTGCAAATGCTGAACAGCCTGACCGGCCTTCTGACCAAGGCCGAGGCGCATTGCGCGGCTAAAAAGATCGACCCCAGCGTCCTGCTCGGCTCCCGCCTCTTCCCGGACATGCTGCCGCTGTCGAAGCAAATCCAGCTCGTCAGCGACTTTTCAGCCAAGGGGTGCGCACGTCTGACGCATACCGAGGTGCCGTCGATGCCGGACACCGAAAAGACCTTCGAGGAGCTGAAGCAGCGCCTCGCCAAGACCATCGACTATGTGAAGTCGTTCAAGCCCGAGCAGTTCGAGGGGGCCGACGTCAAGGACGTCACCTTCCCGACCGGGCCAGACAAGACCACGACTCTCAAAGGCCAGCAGTTCCTGAGCGCGTTCTCGCTACCGAATTTCTATTTCCACTGCGCCACCGCTCACGGCATCCTGCGCCACAACGGCGTCGAGATCGGCAAGCGCGATTTCATGGGCCTGACCTGATTTGCGGATTCGCACGGCCCCGGCGGCCAAATTCTGCTGTCGCAGCCGGAATTGCACATGAATTATGCTGCGCGGAGCCTGCCGCGCAGCTCGCCTGCACTTTCCGTATGGCTCATCCCTTGCGCCTGATGTCGCAATGCACAAGTGTTCCGGACCTCTTAACCCCCTGGAAGCACCCTCAATGAGCCGCCCCACCAAATTGTTTGAGACCTACAAGCTCGGCCCGATCGCGCTGGCCAACCGCGTGGTGATGGCGCCGCTGACGCGCAACCGCGCCGCGCCCGGCACCTTTGTCCCCTCCCCGCTCGCGGCGGAGTATTACGGCCAGCGCGCCTCTGCAGGCCTCCTGATCACCGAAGCGAGCCAGGTCTCGCAACAGGGCCAGGGCTATCAGGACACGCCCGGCATCTACAGCAAGGAGCAGGTCGCCGGCTGGCGCAAGGTCACCGACAAGGTGCATGAGCGCGGCGGCAAGATCTTCATCCAGCTCTGGCATGTCGGCCGCATCTCGCATGTCGATCTCCAGGCGGGTGGCGCAGCCCCGGTGGCGCCGAGCGCGATCCGCGCCAAGGGCAAGACCTTCGTCAACGGCACCTTCGCCGACGTCTCCGAGCCTCGCGCCCTCGAGCTCTCCGAAATTCCAGGGATCATCGACGACTTCAAGCGCGCCACGAAGAATGCGCTGGAAGCCGGGTTCGATGGCGTCGAAATCCACGGCGCCAACGGCTATCTGCTCGACCAGTTCGCCAAGGACGGCGCCAACAAGCGGACCGATGCCTATGGCGGCTCGATCGAGAACCGCGCGAAGCTGATGCTGGAAGTCTCCAGGGCCGTCGCGGCCGAAGCCGGCGCCGACCGCACCGGCATCCGCATTTCGCCGGTGACGCCGGCCAACGACATCTCGGATTCCAACCCGCAAGCGCTGTTCGACTACATCACCGACGGCCTCAACGCCTTGAAGCTCGTCTATCTCCACGTCGTCGAGGGCGCCACCGGCGGCCCGCGCGACTTCGCGCCGTTCGACTATACGTCCTTGCGCAAGCGCTTCTCGGGCGCCTACGTCGCCAACAACGGCTACGATTTCGATCTCGCCACCAAGGTGCTCGAGGCGAACGCCGCCGATTTGATCGCGTTCGGCAAGCCGTTCATCTCCAATCCCGACCTGGTGGAGCGGCTGAAGAAGGGCGCGGCGCTGAACGATTGGGACAAGAACACGTTCTACGGCGGCGGCGCCAAGGGCTACACGGACTACCCGACGCTGGCGGCCGAGCCGGCGGAATAGCTTTTCTTCCCCCTCTCCCCGCTTGCGGGGGAGAGGTAAGAAACAAAAAGGCCGGGATCGCTCCCGGCCTTCGTTATTGACTACTCCCGCAATATTGCTGCGCCTCGGCATCCTTGCTCTAATGCGGCGATGGATGACACCCAGACACTCGTTCGCCGCGCGACTGCAGCGGTCAATTCGGGCAAGCCCGACGAGGCGCAGCGTCTGTGCGAACAGGGCCTTGCCCGCGATCCCGGCGATCCGGTGCTGCATCATCTGCTGGCGGCCGTATTGTTCTCCAGAGGCGTCATCGGCCCGGCTCACGCGCATATCGACGTCAGTCTTGCCAAGCGGCCGAACAACGCGCCGGCGCGTCTGCTGGCCGCCCGCATCGCGCGCAGCGAAGGCCAGTTCGACGCGGCGCTCAGCCATCTCGATGCCGCGATCGCCGCCAGCCCGCAGCGCGAGATGTTCATCGAGAAGGCCCGGACGCTCGATATGGCGGGGCTGCGAGATCAGGCACGCGGCGCCTGGCAGGCAATCCTCAAGGTCATTCCTGGTCATCAGGAAGCAACGGCGCAGCTAGGACGGCTGGCCTGGGAGGATGGCGACCCCGCCACCGCTGCAAACCTGCTCGCGCAAGCGACCGAGACGGACGCGCCGGCGTCCGTCTGGTTCAATCTTGGTCTCGCGCGCCAGGATTTGCGTGACCACGAGGGTGCAGCAAGAGCCTATCGCAAGGCGTTCGACCTCAAGCCCGACCATGCCGAGGCCGCGCTCAATCTCGGCATCGCCCTCCAGGAGACTGGGGACCTGGATGCCGCCATGGATGCGTTCGGCAAGGCCTATCGCCTGCGTCCGCAGCTGTTCGGCTCCATCGCAATGGCGCTGACCTCCGCCCCTCACGGCCGGCTGTGGCTCGACGAGGATGCGCTGCGGCGCATGCTGGCATGATCCGGAAAAGTGCGAAGCGGTTTTCCGAAAAGATCATGCTCAAACAAAAACCTAAAGCGCGATGATTCTCTCGTCGCACTTTAGCGCGTTAGGCGTCCACGTTTGGCGCGGAACTGCTTGCGGTAGACATTGGGCGCGGCCAGCACGTCGCCGACGACCTTCTCATAGGACTTCCGGTGCGCCGCATCGAAGCTTTCGAACACGAGTTCGGGCGCCTGGCGTGGAACGGCAAAGCACTGCGCGACCGGCGTCCCTTTTTTCAGCACGCCCGAAAAATCAGGCTTGACCCAGACGGCCGGAAAATTGATGCCGCCGTCGTGAAAACGGTCGGCATCGACGAGGCCCGAAACGAGGCGGAACGGCAGGTCGTCTCGGTTGACGGGATGTGTCGCGAACAGCGACCAGCCGGGCTCGAGCTCGATGGTCCAGAAACTGTTGAACTTGAGCGCGGATCGTCCATTCGAGAACGGTGCCGCGGCAAATTGCGCGACAGGGTGGAAACTGAGCGGTGCGCGCGGATGCCCCGCCGTCTCCGGCTCGGGGATGTCCCAATCCCACGAAAATTCGCCGCCGTCGATCCTGATGTCGCACGGCAGCGGAATCATGACCCCGTAAGCCATCGCATCGACGAAGGGCGGGCACTGCTTGACGGTGCGGATGTCGCGGCCGTGGATCTCCGAATGCGCCGTGGCGGGCATCGCCCGCAGCCAGTCCGGCAAGGCGCTGCGCGCCGGAAACGGGCGCAGCAGATGATCGGCCAGCCTTGGATCGCAACGGAAAATCATGCGCATGGCGAAGTCTCGCGTCTGGGTCGGGGCCAGTTCAGATCACGGCCGCCGATAAGGCAAGAGGTCACACGACAAAAGGCCGGGATCGCTCCCGGCCTCCTGTCTTCATGGTTGGCCGGGATCACCCCGGCCATGATGATATCGGCGAATTACTTCGCTTCGGCGCGCTTGGGCGGCGAGGCCGGCCACGACTTGATCAGCGTGTCGTAGTCGACGGTCTCACCCTTCGGCTTCTCGTTCGCAAGCTTGCGCTGCGGAGCGATGTTGCCGTCCTTGGCCGACTTGTCGTACCAGAACTCAGCCGTCTTCTTCGGGTTGAGCTTCGGTCCGCAAGCGCCCTGCACGCCCGACTTCTCGAGACGCTCCATCACCGAGTCCTGAGCGGCTGCGAGCGAGTCCATCGCGGCTTGCGGCGTCTTCGCACCGGACGACGCATCGCCGATGTTCTGCCACCACAGCTGAGCAAGCTTCGGATAGTCAGGCACGTTGTTGCCGGTCGGGGTCCACTGCACGCGCGCGGGCGAGCGGTAGAACTCGATCAGACCGCCGAGCTTCGGCGCACGTTCGGTGAACGACTTGTCCCAGATGTCGGATTCGCGGATGAAGGTCAGACCCACATGGCTCTTCTTCAGCGACACCGTCTTGGAGACGATGAACTGGAGATACAGCCAGGCAGCCTTGCGGCGATCGACCGGGGTCGACTTCAGCAAGGTCGCCGATCCCACGTCCTGGTAGCCGAGCTTCATGCCGTCCTTCCAGTAGGCGCCGTGCGGCGACGGAGCCATACGCCACTTCGGCGTACCGTCCGCGTTCATCACGGGCAGGCCGGGCTTCACCATGTCGGCGGTGAAGGCGGTGTACCAGAAGATCTGCTGGGCGATGTTGCCCTGCGACGGCACCGGGCCCGATTCGGAGAAGGTCATGCCCTGAGCCTGCGGCGGAGCATACTTCTTCATCCAGTCGAGGTACTTGACGATCGAGTAGACCGCCGCGGGGCCGTTGACGTCGCCGCCACGCTCGACCGACGAGCCGACCGGACGGCAGCCTTCCATGCGGATGCCCCATTCGTCGACCGGCAGGCCGTTCGGGATGCCCTTGTCACCGTTGCCGGCCATCGAGAGCCAGGCGTCGGTGAAACGCCAACCGAGCGAGGGATCCTTCTTGCCGTAGTCCATGTGACCATAGACGCGGACGCCGTTGATCTCCTTGACATCGTTGGTGAAGAACTCGGCGATGTCCTCGTAAGCCGACCAGTTCACGGGAACGCCGAGATCGTAGCCGTACTTGGCCTTGAACTTGGCCTTGTAGTCCGGATTGGTGAACCAGTCGTACCGGAACCAATACAGGTTGGCGAACTGCTGGTCCGGCAACTGGTAGAGGTGACCGTTCGGCGCGGTCGTGAACGACTTGCCGATGAAGTCGTTGACGTCGAGCATCGGGTCGGTGACGTCCTTGCCGTCCTTCGCCATCCAGTCGGTGAGGTCCACCGCCTGGCCGTAGCGGAAGTGCGTTCCGATGAAGTCGGAGTCGTTGATCCAGCCGTCATAGACGTTCTTGCCGGACTGCATCTGGGTCTGGATCTTCTCGACGACGTCACCTTCCTGGATGATGTCGTGCTTGACCTTGATGCCGGTGATCTCCTCGAACGCCTTCGCGAGCGTGCGGGATTCATATTCGTGCGTGGTCAGCGTCTCGGAAACGACGTTGATCTCCATGCCCTTGAAGGGTTCAGCGGCCTTGATGAACCACTGCATCTCCTTCAGCGCATCGTCCTTCGACAGGGTCGACGGCTGGAATTCGCTGTCGATCCACTTCTTGGCGGCGGCTTCGTCCGCGCGCGCCGGCGCGGCGATCGTGACTGAAGCCGCGATCAGCGCGATCGCGCTGGTCATGGTCAGAAGACTGTCCTTGGTCGTTCGCAAGTGTCGCATTAAGTTTCCTCCGGTTGAAGCGACAAACTAAATCCAGGCCCGGGTAGACCCCGGATCTGCTCTTTCTCGCAGGCCTCAGACGGTGCGAAAGATCACCACGCCCGAGGCAAGCGAAATCACTGTTGCGAGCCACAGGCTCGTTATTTCAAATCCTTCCTCTCCGATCGGAATCGTCGCGATCGGATCGGTACCAACGAGGCCGATCCACACCAGGTGGATGACGGCGGCCACGATCAGCGAGACGAACAGGCGGTCGCCGCGCGTGGTCGGGATGCGCAGGATCCCGACGCGCTCGGCTTCCGGATAGACCGCCGCGAGCCAGGTCATGATGGCCAATGTGCACGCCAGCGCCACGAAGAAAATCGCGGTCGGCAGCGTCCAGGCCATCCATGCGATGGAGTCCATGAAAACCTCCTACACCCGGCCGAGCGCGAAGCCGCGCGCGATGTAGTTGCGGACGAACCAGATCACGAGTGCGCCCGGGATGATCGTGAGCACGCCGGCAGCCGCCAACAAGCCCCAGTCCATGCCGGCGGCCGAGACCGTGCGGGTCATGACCGCAGCGATCGGCTTCGCGTTGACCGAGGTCAGCGTCCGCGCCAGCAGCAGCTCGACCCAGGAAAACATGAAGCAGAAGAACGCGGCGACGCCGATACCGCTTGCGATCAGCGGCACCAGGATCTTGATGAAGAAGCGCGGGAAGGAATAGCCGTCGAGGAAGGCGGTCTCGTCGATCTCGCGCGGCACGCCGGAGACGAATCCTTCGAGGATCCACACCGCCAGCGGCACGTTGAAGATGCAGTGCGCGAGCGCAACCGCCCACGGCGTATCGAACAGCCCGATCGCCGAATAGAGGTTGAAGAACGGCAGGGCATAGACTGCGGCCGGCGCCATGCGGTTCGACAGCAGCCAGAAGAACAGATGCTTGTCGCCGAGGAAGCGGTAGCGCGAGAACGCGTAGGCGGCCGGCAACGCCACCGAGATCGAGATGATGGTATTGATGACGACGTATTCGAGCGAGTTGATATAGCCGGAATACCAGCTCTCGTCGGTGAAGATGCGCCTGTAATGCTGCAGCGTCGGCGCATGCGGCCACAGCGTCATCGTCGAAATGATCTCGCCGTTGGTCTTGAAGCTCATGTTCACGAGCCAGTAGATCGGCAGCATCAGGAAGATCAGGAACAGCCCCATGATGAGGCGGCGGCCGGGAATCGAGTGCATCACGCGGCTCCTTCCTGGGGTTTCCGTTCGCTGCCGGCATTGGTCATGACGGTGTAGAAGATCCAGCAGACGATCAGGATGATGAGGTTGTAGACCAGCGAGAGCGCGGCGGCCTTGCCGAGGTCGAACTGGCCGAGCGCAATCTTGACGAGCTCGATCGACACGAACGTGGTCGAGTTGCCGGGGCCGCCGCCGGTGACGACGAAAGGCTCGGTGTAGATCATGAAGCTGTCCATGAAGCGCAGCAGCACCGCGATCAGCAGCACGCGGTTCATCTTCGGCAGCTGGATCGCCTTGAACACCGCCCAGCGCGAGGCACCATCGATCTGGGCGGCCTGGTAATAAGCCTCCGGGATCGATTTCAGGCCGGCATAGCAGAGCAGCGCGACGAGGCTCGTCCAGTGCCAGACGTCCATCACGATGACGGTAACCCAGGCATCGATGTCGTTGGACACGTAATTATAGTCGAGCCCGATGTGGTTGAGGACATAGCCGAGCAGGCCGATGTCGGGGCGGCCGAAGATCTGCCAGATCGTGCCGACCACGTTCCACGGAATGAGCAGCGGCAGCGCCAGCGTCACCAGGCAGGCGGCGACGGTCCAGCCCTGACGCGGCATCGACAGCGCGATGACGATGCCGAGCGGCACCTCGATGGCGAGGATCACCAGCGAGAAGAACAGATTCCGGCCGAGCGAGGCCAGGAAGCGGCCGCCGAGATCGGTCGAGGGATCGAGCAGCTCCTTGAACCAGCCGACGCCGTTCCAGAAGAACTGGTTGTTGCCGAAGGTGTCCTGCATCGAATAGTTCACCACCGTCATCAGCGGCAGCACCGCCGAGAAAGCGACGACCAGGAACACCGGCAGCACCAGGAACCAGGCTTTTTGGTTGACGGTCTTGTCCATCAGGCGGCTCCCTCCACCAGAAGGCTGTCGGCATAGACGTGGATGTGCGCGGGATTGAATTTCAGCCCGGCATTGCCGTCGGAGCCGGTGAAGCCGGCCGGCGCACGTGCCGCGATCTTGGCCTCGCCCACGCGCACGCGCGCGAAGCGGATGCGGCCGAGGTCGTCGATACGATCGATTTTTGCGGTGAGCAGGCCGGCTGCGGGCGCAACCGCCTCGACGAATTCCGGACGTACGCCGATCTCGATCTTGGCGACTGCCGGAAGGTTGTCGTAGCTGCGGTTCAGCGCGATGACATGGCCGCCGACCCTGGCTTCGCGCCCCTTCACCTCGGCCGGCAGGATGTTCATGCCGGGCGAGCCGATGAAATAGCCGACGAAGGTGTGGGCGGGCTTGTCGAACAGCTCGGCCGGCGTGCCGCTCTGCACCACGCGGCCGTCATGCATGACGACGACGGTGTCGGCGAAGGTCAGCGCCTCGGTCTGGTCGTGGGTGACATAGATCATCGTGAGGTCCAGCTCGCGATGCAGCGCCTTCAGCTTGGAACGAAGCTGCCATTTGAGCTCGGGATCGATCACCGTCAGTGGCTCGTCGAACAGCACGGCGGCGACGTCGGAGCGGACCAGACCGCGGCCGAGCGAGATCTTCTGCTTGGCGTCGGCGGTCAGCCGCGTCGCCTTGCGATTCAGATAGGGCTCGAGGTCGAGCAGGCGGCCGATCTCGGCGACGCGCCTGTCGATCTCGGCTTTCGGCACGCCGCGGTTCTTCAGCGGAAACGCCAGGTTCTGCCCCACCGTCATCGTGTCGTAGATCACCGGAAACTGGAACACCTGGGCGATGTTGCGCTTCTGGGTTGACAGCGGTGTGATGTCTACCCCGTCGAACAGGATTTTCCCCCGTGACGGCGTGATGATGCCGGAGATGACGTTGAGCAGCGTGGTCTTGCCGCAGCCTGACGGGCCGAGCAGCGCATAGGCGCCGCCCTGCCGCCAGGTCATGGTGACCGGCTTCAGCGCAAAGGTTTCCTGCGGCGCATCGTTGCCGCCGTAGGAATGGGCGAGATCGACGAGGTCAATGCGAGCCATCGCGCATCTCCCTCAAGAACCGGGCGCCGCGACGAGGCGATCAGCCGCGTCGAAGACGAAGACGTCATTGGGATCGAGCACGGCGTCCAGCGTCTGGCCGGGCTCGAACTCGTGCACGCCGTGCAGCACCGCAACCCAGTTCGATCCGTCGCGGGTCAAATGCACGAAACTCTCCGAACCGGTGATCTCGGTCACCGTCACCGTGGCGTGGAAGGCGTGACGATCGGCCTCGCCATTGGCGAGTCCAAGCTGATGTGCGCGGAAGCCGACGCGATAGGCACCGTCGGCGAGCGACGAATAGAGGCCCGAGGCCGGCGAGGAGGTGCCGCCGGCATATTGCACGGAGCCGTTCTTCTTCTCGATACCGACGAGATTGAGCGGCGGGTCGGAGAAGACCTGGGCGACGCGCAGGGTCTGGGGCCGGCGGTAGACGTTGGTGGTCTCGCCGATCTGGAGCGCCTGCCCTTCCCACATGCAAACCGTATTGCCGCCGAGCAGCAGCGCCTCGGTCGGCTCGGTGGTGGCATAGACGAAGATCGCGCCCGAGGCCTCGAAGATGCGCGGCAATTCGGCGCGCAGCTCCTCACGCAGTTTGTAATCGAGATTGGCGAGCGGCTCGTCCAGCAGCACGAGATCGGCATCCTTGACCAGCGCGCGCGCGATCGCGGCGCGCTGCTGCTGGCCGCCCGAGAGCTGCAGCGGCGTGCGTTTCAGGAACGGCTCGAGCCGCAGCAATTTCGCGGCTTCCGCCACCCGCGTCTCGATCTCCTCGCGCGGCTTGCCCTGCACGCGCAGGGGCGAAGCGATGTTCTCGTAGACCGTGAGCGAGGGGTAATTGATGAACTGCTGATAGACCATCGCGACCGAACGCTGGCGCACGTCGGCGCCGGTGACGTCCTTGCCGTTGACGAGCACCTTGCCCGACGTCGGCTTGTCGAGGCCGGCGAGCAGCCGCATGATCGAGGTCTTGCCCGACAGCGTCGGCCCGAGCAGCACGTTGAGCGTGCCGCTCTCGAGCGTCAGCGAGACGTCGCGGATGTGCTGGACCCCATCGACGGTCCGGGTCACGTGATCGAGTGTCACGCTCATGAGCGTCCTCCTGCTTCCAGCAGTGGACTTTGCGACACGGCGTGGGTCCTGATCCAGTCGTCCAGGGACGCAATTTCGTCGGCGGATAGTCGCAGACCGAGCTTGGAGCGGCGCCAGACGATATCCTCGGCGGTCACCGCCCATTCATTGGTCATCAGGTAGCGAACCTCGCGTTCGGTCAGAGTTGCGCCAAAGACCTGGCCGAGATCGGCGGCCGACTTGGCGTCGCCGAGCAGTTTGATGGCGCGGGTGCCATAGGCGCGTGCGAGCCGCCGCGCATGCTCATGGCTGAGGAAAGGGTAGCCGCGCTGAAGCTCGGCGATCAAGCCATCGACAGCCGATACGTCCATGTCGCCGCCGGGCAGCGGCCATTTGCCGGTCCAACCCTCGCGCGCTTTCGCACTGCGAAGATAGGGCGCAAGCCGTTCCAGTGCCTCTTCGGCAAGGCGACGATAGGTGGTGATCTTGCCGCCATAGATCGACAGCAGCGGCACGCCACCCGGCGTGTCGAGCTCGAACACGTAATCGCGGGTCGCAGCCTTGGCCTCGCTGGCACCGTCGTCATAAAGCGGTCGCACGCCGGAATAGGTCCAGACCACGTCCTCCGACGTCACGGGCTTGGCGAGATACTCGCTCGCGGCCTTGCAGAGATACTCGATCTCCTCCGGCGTCGCCTTCACCTTGGCCGGGTCGCCGGCATAGTCGCGATCGGTGGTGCCGATCAGCGTGAAGTCGTCCTGATAGGGGATGACGAAGATGATGCGGCCGTCGGCGTTCTGGAACATGTAGGCGCGGTCATGGTCGTACAGCTTCTTGACCACGATGTGCGAGCCTTGCACCAGGCGCACCTTTGCTTTCGCGTTGACGCCAGCGCCGCGACCGAGCACGTCCTCGACCCAGGGCCCGCCGGCATTGACCAGCGCGCGGGCCTGAATCTGCGAGCGCGCGCCGGTCAGCGTGTCGACCATACTGACGGTCCATATCCCGTCGGATTGACGAATCTCGGTGGCGCGGGTGCGGGTGCGGATCTCGGCGCCCTTGTCGGCGGCGTCACGTGCGTTGAGCACGACGAGGCGAGCGTCATCGACGAAGCAGTCGGAATATTCGAACGCGCGGGCATAGCGATTCGGGATCAGCGGCTTGCCCACTTCGTCGCGCCTGAGATCGAGCGAGCGGGTCGCCGGCAGGAGATGACGGCCGCCGATGTGATCATAGAGAAACAGGCCAAGCCGCAGCAGCCAGGCCGGACGCAGACCGGCGTGATGCGGCAAAACGAAACGCAAGGGGCGGATGATGTGAGGAGCGATGCCCCAGAGAATCTCGCGCTCGATCAGCGCCTCGCGGACCAGGCGGAACTCGTAATATTCGAGATAACGCAGGCCGCCATGCACCAGCTTGGTCGACCAGGACGACGTCCCGCTCGCCAGGTCGTTCATTTCGCACAGGAAAACAGTGTTGCCGCGGCCCACCGCGTCACGCGCGATCCCGCAACCGTTAACACCGCCTCCAATGATGGCGAGGTCGAAAATACACTCCAACAGACGCATCCCCCGGAAACCGCCCGTTCAGTCGCGCGGCTACTTTCGTTTTTGATTAGATCACACCGGAAAACGAAAGCAAGACGAAAGAGAGACGAAAGGAAATGAAAGTGGAACTTTTTCCCCGGCAAAGTGACGCGGAAATCGGCGGGTAGAGGGCCAATTTCCGAGGCATCGCGTGCAACCGCAAGGCATGCTCGCTCACGATCCTGAATGTAGCAACGTAGCTACATATATTTTGCGTGACTGTAGACGCGGCAACCTGGAGTGCTGACGATCGTGATCACCCTCACCAGCCGAGAATTCAATCAAGACACCAGCGGCGCAAAAAAAGCTGCTGCGCAAGGACCTGTCTTCATTACGGATCGCGGCCGCCCGGCTCATGTGCTGCTAACGATCGAGGATTATTTGCGTCTGAGCGGCGGACACATGAGTCTTGCCGAGGCCTTGCCGCAAACAAGTGCGGACTTTGATTTCGATCCGCCTCGCGTAGCCGGTGGGATCTTGAAGCCCGCCGACCTCGATTGATGTTTCTGCTCGACACCAAGGTCATTTCCGAGCTCCGGCGACCGGATAAAGCCGATGGCAATGTCGTTGCCTGGGCCAATGCAATTCCTGCTACGAATTTCTTCATATCCGTTATCTCGGTTCTCGAGATCGAACTTGGCGCGCGCCTGATCCAGCGCAAGGACGCGGCACAAGGTGCCATCCTGCGCAAGTGGATCGACGCTCAAGTGCTGGTTCGCTTCGAGGGCCGGATACTGGCCATCGACATGGCCGTGGCACAGCGCTGCGCGCAACTTCACGTTCCCAATCCGCTGGCTGAACGCGACGCTCTCATCGCGGCAACAGCGCTTGTTCACGGCCTCACGGTTGTCACGCGCAATGTGGAGGATTTCGAACCGACGGGCGTGCCGCTGCTCAACCCGTGGGACGGCGTCTAGCCTTTTAGCGCAGCCGCACCACCGGTGCTGCATCTGGCGCGGCATCCTGCGCCTCGGCCTGGGTCTCGTCGACGTCAGCGCCCTTCGGCATCGCCTCCACCACTTCAATGCCCTTGCTGTGGCAGATGGTGGCGAGGCGCTCTGGCAGCTCCTGATCGGTCACGAAGGTCTGGATCTGCGTCATATGCGCGATGCGGACCGGCGCGCTACGGCGAAGCTTCGTGGAATCGGCGACCAGCATGACGCTGCGGGCATTGGCGATGATGGCCTGCGCCACCTGCACCTCGCGATAGTCGAAGTCGAGCAGCGCGCCCTCCTCGTCGATCGCGGACGCGCCGATGATGGCGTAGTCGACCTTGAATTGGCCGATCAGCTGCGTCGCGGTCGAGCCGACCACGGCGCCGTCGGCCCGCCGCACCGTGCCGCCGGCCACCACCACCTCGATGCGGGGATGGCGGTAAAGCAGCATGGCGACGTTGAGATTGTTGGTGATGACCAGCAAATCCTCATGCGAGGTCAGCGCGCTCGCCACCTCCTCCGTCGTGGTGCCGATGTTGATGAAGAGCGAGCAGCCGTTCGGGATCAGCGAGGCGGCGGCGGCCCCAATCGCCTTCTTCTCGTCGGCGGCGACGAAGCGGCGCGCCTCGTAGGCGAGGTTTTCCACGCCGGAGGCGATGATCGCGCCGCCATGGATGCGGGTGAGCGAACGGCGCTCGCAGAGATCGTTGAGGTCCTTGCGGATGGTCTGCGCCGAAACCTCGAAGCGGCGCGCCAGCTCCTCCACCATGACGCGGCCGGAGGCGCGGGCGATGTTGAGGATCTCGGCTTGGCGATGGGTCAATCCGGTCACGGCAATGGCCTCAAATCAGAACGATGCATGGTGCGGCTTCTCGCCCGCGCGGTCAATGCGGATGCCGATCACGGTTAGTGGATGAAAATCTCACCACGCCATCGCGCGCGCGAGCCGCGCGAGCAGCAAGGGATCGTCGAAGGCGCTTGCGGACGCGACCGCGCCTGCGCCAACGAGGTCGGCATCGCTGAGGCTGGTCCGGATGCCGATCGTCGGAATCCCGGCGGCGGTGGCGGACTGAACGCCGGAGCGGGAATCCTCGAACGCGATCGAGGCGGCCGCGCTGGCCCCGACGAAGCGCAACCCCTCCTGATAGGGCAGCGGATGCGGCTTGCCGTGCGGCAGTTCCTCGCCGATCACGAGCGCCTTGAAACGACGCGTGATGCCGAGGCCGGAGAGCAGCAGCTCGGCATTGAGACGCGGCGCGTTGGTGACGGCGACCATGGGAATACCGGCCTCGTCGGCACGGTCGAGCAGCGCCATCAGGCCCGGCAACGGCTCGATCTGCCCCGCAACCAAATTGCGAAACACTTCTTCCTTCTCGTCGAGGATCGCGGCACGCCGCTCCAGGCTCTCGTCTGGCAGAAAGCGCTCGCCAATCGAGACGTTGGCGAAGCCCTGTAACTCCTTCGAGAAGCGCGCGTGGTCGAAGACATGGCCGCGCGGACCGAGGACCTGGTTGAACGCTTTCAAGTGCAGAGGGTCCGTATTGGCAAGCGTGCCGTCGATGTCGAACAGCAACGCCCTGCCCAGCGTCTCGATCATGTCAGTACTTTCCCGAATGCACCGCGCATCAATGCCGAAGACGTATCAATAGAGCCTCGCGCGCGCAATGACGCATACGCATGACCACCACGCGCCACTCGACAAAGCCGCGCCCGGCTGCAAGACTTCGTGCAAGATCAAAAAGGAGGAAACGATGACGATCAACCGACGCGATCTGGCTCTCTCGACTCTGGCCGTCTCCGCGCTTGCCCTCTCGACGCCGGCGCTGGCGGCTTCCGCGGACGAAGACGCCGTGGCGAAGAAGGTCGAGGCCTTCCGCCTCGCCCAGATCGCGGCCGATCCCAAGGCGCTCGGCGCGCTGTGCTGGGACGCTCTCAGCTATAGCCATTCCAGCGGCAAGGTGGAGGACAAGGCGACCTTCATCGCCAACGCGACCGACGGCAAATCGAAATTCCTCTCGATCGAGTACAAGGACCCGACCATCAAGGTCGTCGGCCCCGCGGCGATCGTGCGCTTCCACTGGATCGCGGAACAGGAGATGGCGGCCGATGGGAAAAAATTGCCGACCAATCTTCACATCCTGATGAACTGGCTGAAGCAAGGCGACGACTGGAAGCTGTTGTCGCGCGCCGCGACGAAATTGTGAACAAGACCGTCATTTCGGGACGCGCGTAGCGCGGGCTCGGCAATTTCGCAGCAAGATGGATTCCGGGTTCGCGCTACGCGCGCCCCGGAATGACCGAGCGGGCGCTTACGCCGCCTCCTTCACATCGCCGTTCACCAGCTTGCGGGCGGCGCGCTCGGCTTCGCGGGCGTTGCGAAAGAGCTGGCCTTCAAGACGATTGAATTGCTGGGACGAGGCGAAGAAGCGGTAGCCTCCCTGACCGCGGACCACGATGCCCGCGGTCTCTGAATTCACTTCGATGATGTAGCTGTCCGGCATGTCCCGTGGATTCCTCAGTGCGGGCAAATAACGGTCAGTCTGCCCAAAGGTTCCTGAGGGCAATCAACCGGTTTCCACCCCGAATCGACGCGCTATCGAGTACGCCGGGACCTCATCCGTTTTATGACCCGTTGTTGGCAAAGAAGCGACGCGTGGACTCGACGGCGCCGCACATGTTGCCGAGATGGGACAGAGTGCCGCGCGCGATTACGTCGCGATCGGCGCGGCGATCGAACGCACCTCTTGCGGCCGACCATGCTCGTCGATCGAGACGTAGGTAAAATTTCCGTCGGTGACGAGGAACGGATGCTCTTCTCCGCGCCGGAGCGCCCACGCTTCGAGATGTACGGTCATCGAGGTACGGCCAACCCGCACGAGGTTCGCGTAAACCGAGACGAGATCGCCGACATAGACGGCTTTGCGAAAATTCATTGCCTCGATCGCGACCGTGACGGTGCGCGACTTCGCGACTTTGGATGCAAACACGCCGCCGCCGACGTCCATCTGGCTGAGCAGCCAGCCGCCAAAGATGTCGCCATTGGCGTTGGTGTCGGCGGGCATCGCCAGCGTGCGGATGCAGAGATCGCCGCTCGGCTCGATGTCGGACTTTTCGCTCATGCAGGTCTCACTTGAAATTGTCCCAGCCCGGATCGGGCGCGAAACGCTCGCCGAATCGTTCGGCCAACGTGCGCAAGGTCGATACGACATTCTCCACGCCGCGTGCACGCGCATAGTTCAGTGGACCGCCGCGGAACGGCGCGTAGCCGGTGCCGAAGATCATGGCGCCATCGACCGCATCGGGATCGTCGACGATGCCTTCGCGCAGAGCCGCGACGCAGACGTTGGACATCGGCAGCACCAGGCGGTCGATCATCTGGTCGGTGACACCAGGACCGGTCTCGGGCAGCGGCGCCTTCTCGGCCTTGCCGTCCTTCCAGGTGTAAAAGCCCTTGCCGGTCTTGCGGCCGAGCTCGCCCCTGGCGACTTTTTCGCGCAGCCAGGCGGGCGTCGGCGGCAGCAGGTCACCGAACTTGGTGCGCAGCATGTCGCCGACGTCGAGGCAGATGTCGAGCCCGACCTGATCGGCCAGTTCGATCGGGCCCATCGGCATGCCGAACTGCTCGGCCGCGGCATCGATCAGGCGCTGGTCGGTCTTCTCGTCCAGCATCACCATCGCTTCCAGCATATAGGGCGTCAGCGCACGGTTGACGAGGAAGCCGGGCGAGCTCTTCACGGAGAGCGGCAGGCGGTCGATCGCGCCGACGAAGGCAAGCGCTTGCTTCAGCACCTGCGGGTGGTTGCCGTCATGGCTAACGACCTCAACCAGTTGCAGCCGCGACACCGGATTGAAGAAGTGCAGGCCCATCAGCCGCTCCGGGCGCGCCAGCGTGGTGCGCAGATCCTGCAGTGGAATGCTCGACGTGTTGGTCGCAAGGATCGCGCCCGGCTTCATCTTCGGCTCGAGGCTGGCATAGACCTTCTGCTTCAGGTCGAGCTTTTCCGGCACCGCCTCGATGACGAGATCGGCGTTGCGGACGCCCTCGCCGTCCATATCAGGGATGAGGCGATCGAGCGCATCGCGCACCTCGGTCGGCTTGCGGATGATCTTGCCGTAGAGGTCGGCGGCGCGCTTGATCGCGCCCGCGATGGGCTCGGGCTTCATATCGGCGAGCGAGACGCGAAAGCCCTGCCCGGCGACCCAAGCCGCGATGTCGCCGCCCATGGCGCCCGCGCCGATGACGTGGACATGCTTGATTGCATTCCCGCTGCCTGCCGCCTTCTTCATCTGCTCGCGCAGGAAGAAGACGCGGATCAGATTCTGCGCCGTCGGCGTCACCATCAGCTTGGCGAAGGACGCCTGCTCCGCCTTAAGCATCGCGGCCTTTGTGCCACCATGCGTCTCCCACAGGTCGATCAGCGCATAGGGCGCCGGATAATGCTCACTCGGCGCCGCCTTTGCCGCCTCGCTTCGCATGCGCTTGGCGAGCAGCCCGCGCACGGGGCCGAGATTGGCCGCGCGCGTGAGCAGTCCGGGCTTGGCCCGCTTCAGGCGTCCGAACACGACGTCCCTCACGGCGTCCCGGACATGGCGCTCCTCCGTGACGGCATCGACGAGGCCGAGCGCTTTGGCGCGGCGCGCATCGATGGTGCGGCCCGTCAGCATCAGGGACATCGACTGGGTCGGATTGACCAACGCGCTGAAGCGCGCGGTGCCGCCGAGCCCGGGATGCAGACCCAGCATCACCTCCGGGAAGCCGAAGCGTGCGCCGGCGATGGCAATGCGCGACTGGCAGGCGAGCGCGACTTCGAGCCCGCCGCCGAGGCAGAAGCCGTGGATGACCGCGAGCGTCGGCAGCTTCAAAGCTTCCAGATGGTCGACCACCGCGTGCGCAGCGCGGATGCGTGTCTCCACCATCTCGGCGTCGCTCGCGCCGCGGAATTCGTTGACATCGGCGCCGGCGATGAAGCCGGACGGTTTTGCCGAGCGGATCACGAGGCCCGCAGGCCGCTCGGTCTCGATCGCCGCGAGCACGGCGTCGAACTCCTCCATCACGTCGGAGGACAG
Source organism: Bradyrhizobium sp. UFLA06-24 (assembly GCF_054967145.1). Classification (NCBI taxonomy): domain Bacteria; kingdom Pseudomonadati; phylum Pseudomonadota; class Alphaproteobacteria; order Hyphomicrobiales; family Nitrobacteraceae; genus Bradyrhizobium; species Bradyrhizobium sp. UFLA06-24. Next base: position 58,951 of record NZ_JADFUE010000017.1, on the reverse strand, counting down.
CGTGTTGGCGCTGGCATCGGCGCGATCGAACAGCAGCCACGCGAGGCCGTCGGCATCGCGCGTCAGCTTGAAGTGCCTGTAGGGACCGTCGGCTGCGGGTCGGGGCCCGAGCGAGAGCACGCGGTCGCCGAGCGCGGTCATGATCTTTGAATCCATGGTTACACCGCCTCGATCAGCATGGCGCCGCCGAGCCCGCCGCCGATGCACTCGGTGGCAATCCCACGCCGCGTGCCAAGCCGCTTCATCGCGTTGACGAGATGCAGCACGATGCGATTGCCGGAAGTGCCGACGGGATGGCCGAGCGAGATCGCGCCGCCATCGACGTTGAGCTTTTCACGGTCGATCTCGCCGGCTGGGCCGTCGAGCCCCAATATCTCGCGGCAGAACTTTTCGTCATTCCAGGCGGCGAGACAGCCGAGCACCTGGGTGGCAAAGGCCTCGTTCAGCTCCCAGGTCTCGACGTCCTTGATGGTGAGGTCGTTGCGCTGAAGCAGCGGCGTGACTGACATCACAGGACCGAGTCCCATGATGCTGGGATCGAGTGCGGCCCAGTTGCTGTCCACGATCGCGGCCTTCGGCGTCAGCTTGTGCTTGGCAACAGCCGCGTCGGAGGCGAGGATCACCCAGGAGGCACCGTCGGTGATCTGCGAAGAATTCCCGGCCGTGACCTGGCCCCAGGGACGCTCGAACACCGGCCGGAGCTTTGCCAGCGTCTCGGCTGTCGAGTCCGGGCGGACGCCATCGTCATGGTCAAAGAATTTTCCGTCACGGGAGAACGCCGTCTCGACCTCGCCTTTCAGATAGCCTTCGGCCTGCGCATGCGCGAGGCGGCGATGGCTCTCGGCGGCGTAGGCGTCGGATTGCGCGCGGGTGATACCGAAGAGGTGGCCGACGACCTCCGCGGTCTGGCCCATGTTCAATTCGGTGACGGGATCGGTCAGCCCCCGCTCGAGGCCAATGATCGGCTTGAGATCGCGTGGCCGCAGCTTGAAGGCTGCGGCCAGCTTCGCGGCCACGCCTTTGGCGCTGGCAAGGCCGCCGAACCAGCGCACGCCGGAATTCGGCCAGACCAGCGGTGCGTGGCTCAGCGCCTCGGTGCCGCCGGCCAGGATCAGGTCGGCATGGCCCTCGCGGATGTAGCGGTAGGCGGTGTCGATCGACTGCATGCCGGAGCCGCAATTGATCTGCACGGTGAAGGCGACCATGTCCTCGCCCATGCCAAGCCGGAGCGCGGCAACACGGGCCGGGTTCATCTCGTCGGCGATGACGTTGACGCAGCCGAGGATCACCTGGTCGAAATCTTCGGGCGAAAACGGCTGACGCGCCAGCAGCGGCCGCCCGCACTGCACGGCGAGATCAACAGGCGTGAACGGCCCCGGGCCGGAGCGTGCCTTCAGAAACGGCGTCCGGCTGCCGTCGACGATGAAAACCGGTCGTGCCATCAGCTCGCCGCCCTCTGTTCACCGAGTTCCTGGAAGAACTGATGCACGTCGCCGGATTTCTTGTAAATCGGTGACAGCGCTTCCGGCGCAAAATCGTCGACTTCGATGACTTTCGCGACCGCTTCATGAGCGGCTGCCAGCTGCTCGCCTTCGGCCTGCGTGATCACGCCTCTGGTGACGGCGTCTTTCCAGTCGCGGATATGCGCGGCCCGCATACGCCTGGCGATGGCGTCGCTCGCTGCGACAAGCCTGAACGCGCGCTCCAGCCGGGCGAAGCCGCTGTCGTCGTCGACATAGGCGAGGTCCGGCGTCAGACGCTCGCGCGCCGCAGACGGCTCCAGCACGAGGCTTGCGCAGTGGTGCACGACGCGATCGGACGGCCCGAGCACGCGCGTCCCGAAGGGCTGAACCACGAGCTTGAGGATCACCGCGACAAAGCGATTGGGCAGATTGGCGAGGATTTCGGCCAGCCTGATCTCGATGGTCTTGAAGCCGCTCGCCATGCACGATTCCAGCGCGACAAAATCCTCCTTCTGCCGGCCCTCGTCCTCCCAGCGCTTGAGCGCAGCGGAGAGCAAGTACAGCTCGGAGAGGATGTCGCCGAAGCGCGCCGACAGCATCTCCTTGCGCTTGAGCGCGCCACCGAGCGTCAGCAGCGCCATGTCGGCGCAGAGCGCAAACGCCGCGGAATAACGCGAGAGCTGGCGATAGAATGGCGTGGCATCGCCCGCTTCGGGCGCCAGCGCGAAGGCGCCAAAGGTCCAACTCCGGCCGAAGGCCCGGAACAGGGTCTTAAAGCTATGGCCGACATGTTTCCAGAATACCTTATCGAAAGCGGAGAGCCCGCGCTCGCGGTCGGTATCGGCAAGCGCGTTCATTTCCTCCAGCAGATAGGGATGCGCGCGGATCGCGCCTTGCCCGAACACGATGAGATTGCGGGTGAGGATGTTGGCGCCCTCGACCGTGATGCCGACAGGCACGGCGCGGTGCAGATTGCCGAGATAGTTTTGCGGCCCGTCGATCACGGCCTTGCCGCCATGGATGTCCATGGCGTCGTCGACCGCGGTGCGCATCCGTTCGGTCGCATGCAGCTTCATGATGCCTGATATCACGGCGGGGTGGACGCCGGCGTTGAGCGCCGCGCAGGTCAGCCGGCGCGCGGCGTCGAGTTGGTAGGCGGTGGCGACGATGCGGGCGAGCGGCTCCTCGACGCCCTCGAATTTCGAGATGGAGATGCCGAACTGCTCGCGGATGCGGGCATAGGCGCCGGTGGTGCGCGCGGCATAGGCGGCGCCCGCGGCGGAGAGCGACGGCAGCGAGATGCCGCGGCCGGCGGCAAGCGCCGTCATCAGCATCTTCCAGCCCTGCCCGAGCCGCTCCTTGCCGCCGATCACATAATCGAGCGGGATGAAGACGTCGCGACCCCGGTTCGGGCCATTCTGGAATACCTGCATCGAGGGCAGATGGCGATGGCCGATCTCGACGCCGGGCAGGTTGGTCGGGATCAGCGCGACGGTGATACCGAGGTCTTCCCGGTCGCCGACGAGATGATCGGGATCATGGGCCTTGAAGGCGAGACCGAGCAGCGTCGCGACGGGACCGAGCGTGATGTAGCGCTTGTGCCAGTTGAGCCGTAGGCCTGTGACCTCGCGCCCGTCGAAATCGCCTTTGCAGATGATGCCGGTGTCGACCATCGAAGCGGCATCGGAGCCCGCTTCCGGGCTGGTGAGCCCGAAACAGGGAATGTCACGACCGTCGGCGAGACGCGGCAGCCAGCGCTCCTGCTGCTCTTTCGTACCAAACCGCATCAAGAGCTCGCCGGGCCCGAGCGAGTTCGGCACCATCACCGTGACGGCCGCGGCGATCGAGCGGGTCGAGATTTTTCGGACGACTTCCGAATGCGCATAGGGCGAAAAGCCGAGGCCGCCAAACCCCTTCGGGATTATCATGCCGAAGAATTTTTCACGCTTGATGAAATGCCAAACGTCCGGCGGCAGGTCGCGCCATTCCCAGAAGATCTTCCACTCGTCGAGCATGGCGCAGAGTTCGTCGACGGGACCGTTGAGGAAGGCCTCCTCCTCATCGGTCAATTTCGCCTGCGGGATTTTCAGCAGCTTCGACCAATCGGGATTGCCCGTGAAGAGATCGGCATCCCACCAGACATCACCGGCCTCCAGGGCTTCGCGCTCGGTGTCGGACATCGCCGGCAGCACGCCGCGTGCGAGAGCGAAGATCGGCTTTGTGATGGTGTCGCGGCGGAAGCTCATGGCGGACCTCATGCATCGGCGCGGATAGCGGGCATTTTAGCGGAAACTGGCCGGGGGCGGTGAACATCTCACGCGCAAAGTGATGCGAATTGACGCGGCCGGGCGACCGCCCTGGCGACCATAACGGCCGGGGCGTGCTGGCAGTTCCGGGAAGCATGGGGCGCAATCTCTCCCCACGTCATTCCGGGGCGCGCCTCTTGCGCGAGCTAAGATGCGAAATTGCGCATCTGAGAATCCATACTCCCGAGGGTGGTTATGGATTCCGGGCTCGACGCTCACGCGTCGCCCCGGAATGACGGTGGGGAGCGAGGTCGGCTAATCCGGCCGGACCATCTCGAACATGTTTTCCGGCTTGATCTCGAAATAGTCGCCGCGGCGGCCGGCGCGCGTGATCGGGCGGGCAGCGGCGGTCTGGTAGACGCCGTCCTTGATCATCGCCTTGTCGATATGAACGGCGACGACCTCGCCGAGCGTCAGCCAGGCATCGGCCTCCTTGCCGTTGGCGCCCTTGAGACGGATGATATCGGAGACCTTGCATTCGAACGCGACCGGGCTCTCGCCCACCCGCGGCACGTTGACGAGCTTGCCGGGCACGGCGGTCAGCCCCGCGATCTCGAATTCGTCGACCTCGGGCGCAACATGGGCAGCGGTCGCGTTCATGTGCCTGGCGAGATCCATGGTGGCGAGATTCCAGACGAATTCGCCGGTCTGCTGGATGTTCGAGACCGTGTCCTTCCAATTGGTGGAGGAGAAGCCAATGATCGGCGGCACATAAGCAAACGCATTGAAGAAGCTGTAGGGCGCGAGGTTGACGTGGCCCTTGACGTCGCGCGAGGAGATCCAGCCGATCGGCCGCGGCGCGATGATGGCATTGAAGGGATCGTGCTTGAGGCCATGGCCCTTGGCGGGCTCATAGAAGTGCAGGTCTTTCTCGGTCACGCGCTGCTTCCTTGTTCGTCATTGCGAGCGCGGCGAAGCAATCCAGAATCCCACCGCAGAGACTGCCTGGATTGCTTCGCTCCGCTCGCAATGACGGAGTTTGTTGATCCGTCGTCGCATACCGTTAGTCCGGCGCGCTCGACCTGCTTATAAGGGGAAACGCCCGACGCCGTCAGTGGCGCGGCGACAGACCCGCGATGACGAAATCGATCATCTGGTCGATGGTCGGACCCGGCTTGGTGGCGCACTGGGCGATCATCTGGGGGTGGAAGAAACGCATCATGGCCGTGCAGGCACACAGTGCAGCCAGCTGAAGGTCGGGGGCCTCGAACTCGCCGGAGGCCACACCCTGGGCGATCATCTGGCCGACCACGCCGGCGATGCACTCCATATGGTTGACGCAGACCGCCCAATCCTCCTGCATCGCGATCTCGACCATCTCGTGCAGCTTGTTGTCGCCGACATAGCGCTCGGTGTTCATGCGATGGACGGTGGTGAGCAGCTCGCGGAAGCGTTCCTTGACCGGACCGGGCTTCGCCACGATCCGCTGCGCCTCGAGCTCGACCTCGCCCATCAGCCCTCGCGCCACCGCCTGGTGGATCGCCTTCTTCGATTCGAAGAAGCGATAGACGTTGGCGGGGCTCATCCGCAGCTCTTTGGCGATGTCTCCGACCGTGGTCTTCTGATAGCCGATCAGGCGGAACAGCCGCTCGGCCACCTCGAGGATACGCTCCCGGGTGTCGCCTTCGATATGTTCCGAAATCAGGGCCATCAATCAGGACTCGCTCACCAGCACTTCATCTCACTTATTCAGCCGCCTCAGCAAGCGGAATTGCGTGCTCGTCATCGCTCCCATGCTGCGACGCGGCAGGCTGTTCGGGGGTACCGGCCTCATCCAGGCTCTTGCGGAACCAGAGGGCGTAGAGACCCGGCAGGTACAGCAACGTCAGGAAGGTCGCAACGAACAAGCCGCCCATGATGGTGATCGCCATCGGGCCCCAGAAGGCCGAGCGCGACAGCGGGATCATGGCGAGGATTGCCGCCAGCGCCGTCAGCACCACCGGTCGGGCGCGACGGACGGTCGCCTCCACGATCGCCTCCCGGCGCGTCAGACCATGGGACACGTCGGTCTCGATCTGGTCGACCAGGATAACCGTGTTGCGCATGATCATACCCGCGAGCGCGATCAGGCCGAGCAGCGCCACGAAGCCGAACGGGGCATTGGCCACGTTGAGGCCGAACGAGGCGCCGACGATGCCGAGCGGCGCGGTCAGGAACACCAGGAACAGGCGCGAAAAGCTCTGCAGCTGAATCATCAGCAGCGTGAGCATCACCATGACCATCACCGGGAAGAGGACGAAGATCGAGGCATTGCCCTTGGCCGACTCCTCGAACGCACCACCCGGCTCGATGCGGTAGGCCGGCTCGAGGTAGTCCTTGATCTGCTGGAGCTTCGGCGTGATCTGGTTGGTGACATCGGGCGCCTGCACGCCGTCGATGACGTCGGAGCGCACGGTGATCGCCATGTCGCGATTGCGCCGCCACATGATCGGCTCCTCGTGGGAATACTCGATCCTGGCGATCTGCTGCAGCGGCACGGCAACGCCGTTCTTCGAGGTGATGGTGAGATCGCCGACACCGCCGAGGTCGAGGCGTTCGGACGGGATCGCCCGGGCGACCACGGCGACCTTCTCGATGCCGTCACGCACGGTCGTCACCTGCGCGCCGGAGATCAGCATCGACAGCGCCTGCGAGACGTCCTGGGGCGTGAGCCCCATGGCGCGGGCACGATCCTGGTCGACGACAAGCTTGAGGTAGGGCGACTGCTCGTTCCAGTCGAGCTGGACGTCCTTGACGTTCTTGTTCTGACGCATGACGTCGCGGACCTGGTAGGCGATCTCGCGCACCTTGTTGGCGTCGGGGCCGATCACGCGGAACTGGACGGGGAAGCCGACCGGCGGACCGAAGTTGAAGCGGTCGACGCGGACGCGCGCTTCCGTCAGCATGCCATCGGCAACCGCGCCCTCGATCTTGGCCTTGACCCGCTCGCGCGCCTCGACGCCCTTGGCGACGATGACGATCTCGGCAAAAGCCTCGTTCGGAAGTTGCGGGTTGAGGCCGAGCCAGAAGCGCGGCGAGCCCTGGCCGACATAGGACGTATAGGTCTCGATGTCCTTGTCGTCCTTCAGCAGCGTCTCGGCCTGCTTCACCGCCTTTTCGGTGACGTTGAAGGCGGTGCCCTCGGGCAGACGCAGCTGGAGGAACAGTTCGGGCCGCTCAGACAGCGGGAAGAACTGCTGCTGGACATGGCCGAAGCCGACGACGGAGGCGATGAAGATGCCGACGGTCGCGGCCACCACCGTGATGCGGTGATTGACGCACCATTGCACGATCGCGCGCAGGCCCTTGTACATGCGCGTCTCGTAGACCGCGTGCGGATCGTGGTTGTGGTGCACCTTCATCTCGGGCAGCAGCTTGACGCCGATATAGGGCGTGAAGATCACCGCCACGAACCACGAGGCGACCAGCGCGATCGCCACGATCCAGAAGATGCTGCCGGCATATTCGCCGACCGCAGAATTGGCAAAGCCGATGGGGAGGAAGCCAGCGGCCGTGACCAGCGTTCCCGTGAGCATCGGAAACGCAGTTGATTCCCAGGCAAAGGACGCCGCGCGCATGCGGTCCCAGCCCTGCTCCATCTTCACCACCATCATCTCGACCGCGATGATGGCGTCGTCGACGAGAAGGCCGAGCGCGATGATCAGCGCGCCGAGCGTGATGCGGTGCAGGTCCAGCGACATCGTGTTCATCACGATGAAGACGATGCCGAGCACCAGGGGCACGGACAGCGCGACCACGATGCCCGTTCGCCAGCCCAGCGCCAGGAAGGAGACGAACAGCACGATCACGAGCGCTTCCATGAAGGAGTGCACGAACTCGCCGACGGCGTGCTCGACCACCTTGGGCTGGTCGGCGATCATCTTGAAGTCGATGCCCTGCGGCACGGCTTTCATGAACTCGTCCGTGGCCTTCTCGACGTCCTTGCCGAGCTCGAGGATGTTGGCGCCCTTGGCGGTGACGACGCCGATGCCGATCGCCGCCTTGCCTTCCTGGCGCACCACGAAGCTCGGCGGATCGACATAGCCGTGGGTGACGGTGGCGATGTCGCCAAGACGGAACACGCGGCCGTTGCTCTCGACCGGGGTCTCGGCGACGGCCTTGGCGCCGTCGAGCGCGCCGGTGACGCGCAGCGGCACGCGCTGCGAGGAGGTTTCGACCGTGCCGGCCGGCGTCACGTTGTTCTGCTTGGCGAGTGAATCGAACAGTGCCTGCGGCGTGATGCCGAGCGTGGCGAGCTTGGCGTGGCTGAACTCGACGAAGATGCGTTCGTCCTGGTTGCCGTACATGTCGACCTTGGTCACACCAGGCACCTTGAGGAGGCGCTGACGGAAACCTTCGGCGACCTTCTTGAGCTGGGCGTAATCGGCGCCGTCGCCGGTCACCATGTAGAGGATGGAATCGACGTCGGAGAACTCGTCATTGACGACCGGCCCGAGAATGCCCGAGGGCAACTGCCCCTGGACGTCGACGAGCTTCTTGCGCAGCAGATAGAAGAGGTAAGGCACGTCCTTCGGCGGCGTGGAGTCGCGGAAGGTGACCTGAAGCGCGGTGAAGCCGGGCTTGGAATAGGTCTGCACCTTCTCGAAATAGGGCAGCTCCTGGATCTTCTTCTCGATGGGATCGGCGACCTGCTCCTGCATCTCCTGCGCGGTCGCGCCCGGCCACATCACGGAGACGTTGACCACCTTCACCGTGAAGAACGGATCCTCGGCGCGGCCGAGTTTCTGATACGAGAAGAAGCCTGCGACGCCGAGCACGAGCATCAGGAAGAGAACCAGCGTCGGATGACTGACGGCCCAAGCCGAAAGGTTGAAGCGCTTCATCGCACTCTCCGAAAGAGAATCCAGTTGTCCAAAACGACAGCCGCTCTGTTCAAGGCGTCGTCGCGAGGCAGCGAAGCAATCCAGGGGGCTGGGCAGGTTCTGGATCGCTTCGCCGCTTCAGCCTTTGCGTAGGGGCAAGGGCCGAAACTCACCTCACACGACGTAACGCGTAAACTCTAGAAAGACAGCGACGACACGACCCGCACCTTCTGGCCGGGATCGAGCTTCTGCACACCGAGGGCGACGATCTTGGCGCCTTCCTCCACACCACTGGTGATGACGACGTCGTTGCTGTCGTAGGCCTTCACCGCGACCGGCTTCAAGGTGACCTTGCCGTTGTCGTCGACGACGTAGAAGGACGGCTTGCCGCCTTCGTTGAACAGCGCCGATAGCGGCAGCCGGGCGACACGCTCGGTGGCGGCGTCCGACAGCGTCAGCGTCGCGGTCATGCCGAGCGCGACCTTGTCGTCGGCCTCGGGCAGCGAGAATTTTGCAAGGTAAGTCCGCGTGGCGGGGTCGGCAGCCGGCGCGATCTCGCGCAGCTTCGCCGTATATTTCTTGTCCGGTTCGGACCAAAGAGTGACGCTGGCGACGCCCGATTTGGCGCGTCCAACCAGCGTCTCAGGGATCGCGACGACCGCCTCCTTTTCAGCAAAGCGGGCCACACGGATCGAAGCCTGGCCTGCGGCGACCACCTGGCCGGGCTCGATCAGCGTTGCGGTGACGACGCCGCGGGCGTCGGCAACGAGCGTCGCGTAGGAAAGAGAATTCCTGGTGAGTTCGACCGAACGGACGGCGCGGTCGAGGCGCGCACGCGCTTCGTCGGCCGCGGCCCGGCTCGAATCCATCGCAGCATCGGTCGTCCAGCCCTTGGCCTTCAGGTCCTTGGCGCGTTGCTCGGCGGCGGCGGCCTGGGCCAGCACGCCGGTGGCGGCGGTCTGTTCGGCGACCGCCTGCTCGGCCTGGAGCTTCAGGTCGACCTCGTCGAGAGTCGCGAGCGCCTGGCCGACTTCGACGGTCTGGCCGACCTCCACCAGGCGCTTGGCAACCTTGCCCGCGACGCGAAAGCCGAGATCGCTCTCGATGCGGGGCTTGATGGTGCCGACGAAGCTGCGCTCCGGAGTCTCGGCATCATAATGCGCAGTCGCGACCAGAACTGGCCGCGGCGGTTCGGCCTTTTGCGCCACGGTATCGTTGCACCCGGCTAGCGCGACGGCCATCACGGCCAGCGACACGCCCGCCAAGAGCCTGGAATAGCTGGACAAAACGGACCGAACGAACATCGGAGGACACTCCTGCGTCTGCAATGAGAGGAATGTCGACTAATCACTGATAAAAGTCAATAATCGTCAGTCATCAGGAAACCGTGATCGTTAAGGGGTGGTAACCTCTCGTCGTCCCCTTGGCGAAAGCCAAGGCCCTGCGGTCGGTTGATGAAAGAGGACGTCTCCTCGCGTGCCCCAAGAGCAACCGCGAGGCATGGGCTTTGGCTTTCGTCAGGGCGACGTTGGATTACCTCCCCCTTTCGGCAAACTCATGCTTGCTGTCATGACCGCCGATGAAGGCCAGGATACCGGCGATCAGGGGCAGCACAGCGAGCACGAGCAGGCCGGTCGAGGTCTGCCCCGTCGCTTCCTTGACCCAGCCGATCAGGTAGGGGCCGCCGAAGCCCGCGAGATTGCCGATCGAGTTGATCAGAGCGATCGCGCCGGCCGCGGCCGTGCCTGACAGCCAGGCGGTCGGCAGCGTCCAGAACACGCCGAAGCAGCAGAATATGCCGATCGCGGCAACCGTCAGGGCCACCATCGTCATGGTGGGATCGGTGAGGTAGCTGGAGATGGCAAGCGCCAGGGCCGTCAGCAGCAGCGGCGCGCCGACATGCATCACGCGCTCGCGCGTCGTGTCGGAGTGCCGCGCCCACAGGATCATCGCGATGGTGCCGAACAGAAACGGGATCGCAGTGACGAAGCCGGTCTGGGCGTTGGTGAGGCCGAACGCCTTGACGATCTGCGGCAGCCAGAACTGCATGCCATAGAGCGCGCCGACGAAGCCGAAATAGATCAGGCTGAGTGCGATTACCTTCGGCGAGGACAGGGCTTCACCGAGCGAGAAATGCTTCACAGCTTGCTTGGCGGCGATCTCCGAATCGAGCTTGGCCTTGAGCCAGGCCTTCTGCTCGGCCGAGAGCCAGTCCGCCTTCTCCGGCTTGTCGGTGAGATAGAACCAGGTGACGATGCCGAGCAGCACCGAGGGGACGCCCTCGAGGATGAACAGCCACTGCCAGCCCTTCAGACCCATGGCGCCGTCGAGCCCGAGCAGGAGGCCCGAGATCGGCGCGCCGATCACGGTCGAGACCGGCACGGCGATGGCGAAGGCCGCGAGGAAGCGGGCGCGATATTCGGCCGGGTACCAATAAGTGAGATAGAGGATGATGCCGGGGAAGAAGCCGGCCTCGGCGACGCCGAGCAGGAAGCGCAGCACGTAAAAGCTCGTGACACCGCTGGTGAGCGCCATCAGCGCCGAGATGATGCCCCAGGTCACCATGATGCGGGCGATCCAGCGGCTGGCGCCGAACTTCTCCAACGCCAGGTTGCTCGGCACCTCGAAGATGAAATAGCCGATGAAGAAGATGCCGGCGCCCCAGGAGAAGATCAGCGGCGTGAACTTCAGCTCGGCGTTCATGGTCAGCGCGGCGAAGCCGAGATTGACGCGGTCCAGATAAGAGAAGAAGTAGGCCAGCACCAGGAACGGGATCAGGCGCCAGGAGATGGCGCGGATGGTCGAGGTCTCGACGGCGCTTTTCGTACCGGCCGAACCGGTATAGGTCGTGGTCTGGCTCATGGCTTCCCCCGGGTTGTTGCTTTTGTGGGCCAACTGGCGGTTTTGAGCATCGCGGGCAAAGAGTCAATGGAAGCCATGCAGATCGCGCAGCCGGTCAACACCATTGCGCCGCGACGGAGGATGCTGATCCGCGCTGGACTGGCGCTGCTCGTGATCGCCTGCGGGCTGGGCTTGCGCTGGTACGGCTTTCCGCTCGGCCTCCCCGCTCTCGTGGTGAAGTATGGCGGCTCGCTGCTCTGGGCCACGATGGTGTTTCTGCTGGTCGGAGTGTTGCTGCCGCGGCTGACGCGGAGGCAGATCGCGGCCATCGCGATCATGATCGCAGTTTTGGTCGAGTTGTCCCGGCTGGTGCATACTCCATGGCTAGACGCGTTCCGGCTCACCACGGCCGGCGCGTTGCTGCTCGGGCGCATCTTCTCGCTGTGGAATCTGGTGGCGTATGCGGTCGGAATTGCGTTCGGCGTTTGGCTCGATCGGATTGCCGCGATGCGCGGTCTCCTAGGGTGGGCAAAGGCGCGCTAGCGCCGTGCCCACGATGTGTCGCCAATCACGACAGGTGGTGGGCACGCTTCGCTTTGTCCACCCTACGAGACAGCCGTTGCGGCGAACACTCACTCCGCCAATTGAAACCGCTCGAACCGATCGAGCTCATCCTCGATCTTCTGCTTGAGCTCCTTCCGCCCTGCCGTCTTCTTCCCCCGCCCGATCCAGGTCCATTTCTGCATCAAGAGCTTCCTGGCCTTCCGGTCTGTCTTGAGGTCCAGCGCGGCGACGATCTCGTCGCCGACGAGCACGGGCAACGCGAAATAGCCGAGCTTGCGCTTGTGCTTCGGCACGTAGGCCTCGAACAGATGGTTGTAGCCGAAGATGAGATTGGTACGCTTGCGCTGGATGATCAGCGGATCGAACGGCGAGAGGATGTGGACGAGTTCGGGCGGGACTTCGGCAGGCTCGAGCGTCTCAGGCGCGGCCCAATGCTCCTGCTTGCCGGCGCCCTCGATCGCGACGGGAACGAGCTCGCCGCGGCGGACGCGCGCGGCGATCAGGGCGCCGACCGCCTTCTTGCTCGGGGCATCGAGATGACAGACCGAATCCAGGCTCACCACGCCCTGCGAGCGTAGAGCGCGGTCGAGCAGATAGGCCGTGGTCTCCGTGGGCGAGGCCGGCTTCGGCAGCTTGTCCCAGCCGAAGTGCCTGATCATCAGATCATAAGTCTTGAGCATGCCCTGGCGCGCGCTGATGGTCGCGACGCCGGTGTAGAAGGCAAGCTGAAGCGCGCGCTTCGAGGGCTTGCGGCTCTGCCACAGATGCTCTTTCTCGGTGAGCACATCGTCTTCGATATCCCGGATCGTCAGCGGGCCGGCCCGCAACAGCCGCATCACTTTGCGCATGTCGGCCGGGGTCACCGAGGCGTACCATTTGTGTCCCTCGCGCTTGTGCTCCCGCATTGCCGGGAGAAAAAAGCGAAAATCGTTCGCCGGCACGTAAGACAGCGCATGCGTCCAGTACTCGAACACGCTTTTGTCGACGCTCTGGGCGTGGCGCAGATCGGCACGGCGATAGGACGGAATACGGCTGAAGAGGATGTGATGATGGCAGCGCTCGATGACGTTGATGGTGTCGATCTGCACATAGCCGAGATGAGCGGTCGCCTCCGCCACAGCCTGTGCGCCCTCCCCGAACGGCGCGCGCGTGTCGAGCCGCTGGGCGCGCAGCCAGATCTGCCGGGCCTGTTTCGTGGGGAGTGGAAGGGGTTTGGGCGCGCGGGACATTGCGGAAGGCAATGTAGCGGGATTCGCGCCAGGAGAAAGAAAAAGCCGCGCTGCCAACTGCTGACAGCGCGGCTGGACGGTGCGGCCGAGGCCTACTTCATCGACATGGCCTTCTGCGCTTTCATATAGTGCATGCAGCCGCTCTTCATTTTGCCCATGCTCATGTCCGTGTTGGCCATGGCCATTTCCTTGTTCGCCGCCATCTTGGCGGGCGTGTCGGCGGGGCCCGTCATGGCGGCCGTCGACTTCATCAGATTATCGCTGGTGCACGCCATCATCGCGGCGGAGGCGGGCGAAAAGGCGAACGCGACAAAGGCTGCGGCGGTGAGCAAAGTCTTCATCGAGAAGTCTCCTTAAGTAAAAACGAAACCGGCGTCATGCCGGCATTCGCAATTACGTATTGTCCGCCAACAACGTTTCGCGGAGAAGACATTTTTTTGCGGCCGGCGCCATAATGGGACCGGCCGGCCACTTGACCGGCCGACAAAACAGTTTCCGCCTGAACCTCCGCCCGGGTATTTGGATGGACACGACGATGCCAGCGACGCAGAGTCCGGCAAACCATGCAGGCTCGATTCGAAGGCACATCATTTGAGTAGCAAGAAGGCCGGAACGGCGTGGCGGCATGCCAATATCGGCCGCCTGCTCAACAACGCGGTGCGGCGCTTCGAGGCGCGCGTGCTCGAGCTGATGAGCGACAGGGGACATGACGAAACCCGCATCGCGCATGTCAGCCTGACCCGCAATCTCGATGTAGAGGGGACACGGCTGACGGAGCTCGCCCGCCGGGCCTCGATGAGCAAGCAGGCGATGGGCGAGCTGGTCGACCAATGCGCGGACCTCGGCCTCGTGGACCGCATTGCCGATCCCACCGACAAACGCGCGCGCATCGTCATGTTCACCCCCGCCGGACTTGAATGGCTGGATGCGTTCCGGGAAGCGGTCGACATCGCCGAACAGGAGATGCGCAGCGAACTCGGCAAGACAGCCATGGATGCGATCCTGAAGGGCCTCTCAGTCTACGGCGCGAAGTTCGACACCCTCGACGATATGGATTAGTCAGGTAACTTGACGAAGTCGTCAGGCTCCCTTACCATGCAAAATAATGCTGGTAGGGAGAAGCGTCTTGGGAAACGCCTTGGAGACACGTCTGACGGCCTCAGTGCTCATCGTGGGCGGGGGTCCCTGCGGGTTGATGCTGGCCAATGAGCTCGGCCGGCGCGGCGTATCCGCGATCCTGGTCGACGAAAAGCCCGGCACCGCCTTCAATCCGCAAGCCAATGCGACCCAGGCGCGCTCGATGGAGCACTATCGTCGGCTGGGCTTTGCCGACGAGATCAGGCGCGAAGGCCTGCCCGCGGATTATCCGACCGACGTCGCGTATTTCACTCGCTACACCGGCCACGAGCTCGCGCGCTTTTCTTTGCCGTCATCATCACGCGCGGGCGAGCTGATCAAGGGCCTGTCGGGCTCCTGGAGTGCGGCGGAATTGCCGCATCGGGTCTCGCAAAAATATGTCGAGGCCGTGCTGCGCCGCCATGCCGAGGCCCTCCCCGGCATTCAGCTCAACTATGGCCACCGGCTGATGGGCTACGTCGAGAGCGACGAGGGCATCGTCGGCGAGATCGAGCGCCTTGATGATGGCAGCCGCTTTAAGGTGCAGGCCGACTTCCTTGTCGGGGCCGACGGGCCGCGCTCGACAGTTCGGCAATCGCTCGGCATCGTCTATGGAGGCGAGACCGGGACGCAGCGCGATTTCATGGGCGGCCGCATGCTGGCCGTCTATCTCCGTTCGCCGGACTTCTATGCCAGCGTCCCGCACGCCAAAGCCTGGATGTACAATTGCTTCAACGGCGACCGCCGCGCCTTCATGGCCTCGGTGAACGGACGCGACGAGTTCGCGTTTCACACCCAGCTACGGCCGGGCGAAGACGAGAATGCGATTACGACCAACGAGGCCAAGGCCGCATTCCAGCGCGCTTGCGGCGCGCCGATCGAATGCGAAGTGCTGTCCTTCCTGACCTGGACCGCGGGTCACGCCCTGGTTGCAAACGCGATGCAGCGCGGCAGGGTCTTCCTCGGCGGCGACGCCGCACACCTGTTCACGCCGACCGGTGGACTCGGCTACAACACGGCGATCGAGGATGCGGTCAATCTCGGCTGGAAGCTCGCCAGCGTCGTCAAGGGCCTGAGCCCGCCAACGCTGCTGGACAGCTACGAAATCGAACGGCGTCCGGTGGCGCTCCGCAACACCGACTATGCGCGGCGCTTTGCCGATTCCCTCGGCCTGTTCGCACCAGCGCATGACATCGAGCTCGACACGGACGAAGGCCGCGAGGCCCGTCGGATTGCGGGCGCCTATCTCGAGCAGCACGCCCGCGCCGAATTCAACATTCCCGGGGTTACCTTCGGTGGTCGCTACGACGGCTCGCCGATCATCATCTCCGACGGCAGCGCACCGCCGCCGGACGCCGCAAACGTCTACGTTCCGAGCGCCTGCCCGGGCGGCCGTGCGCCACACGCCTGGCTCGAGGATGGCGTGTCCTTGTACGACTTGTTCGGATTCGAGTGGACGCTGCTCCAGTTCGGCGAGGCAGTGTCGACCAGACTGGCGGTTTCGGACGCCGTCCGCACGCTCGGGATCGATGTGAAGCTCGTGACGCTGCCTGAAGCCTTGCACGATCTCTACGAGGCTGACCTCGCCTTGATCCGTCCCGACCAGATCGTGGCCTGGCGCGGTGCCGCGGCCCAGGCCGGAACGATCGAGCGCATCCTTGCGTGCGCACTCGGCCACGACGCGGCCAATTCCGCGCGGCTGGCGAGCTGATCGAAGGCGGCCGCATTCAATCTGCGGTCGCACACAATAACAAAACGACAATGACACCGGAGGAGGACAACATGACGATAGGAGCGTTCGAAGATGGCGGCGACCATGCCGCCGTCTGCGCCGGACAGACAGCGAGCAGCCGCCGGCGCGTCCTGATCGCCGGCACCATCGGCACCGCGATCGAATGGTACGACTTCTTCATCTACGGCCTGATCGCGCCGCTGCTGTTCGACCAGTTGTTCTTTCCAAAGTTCGACCAGCTCGCGGCGAGCATTGCCGTGTTCGCAACTTTTGCCGTTGGATTTCTGGCACGCCCGCTCGGCGGACTCGTGTTCGGCCATTTCGGCGACCGTCTCGGCCGAAAATCCGTCCTGCTGTGCACATTGCTGATGATGGGACTTGCGACCATGTCGATCGGGCTATTGCCGACCTACGCCAATGCGGGCGTTGCAGCGACCATTGCGCTCGTCGCGTTGCGCTTTCTCCAAGGCTTTGCGCTCGGCGGCGAGTCCACCGCGGCGATCTTGATGGCAATCGAGACGGCGCCGGGCCATCGGCGCGGCTTCTCAGCCGCAGTGATCCAGGCCGCAGGCCCCGTTGGCGTCGTGCTCGCCTCGTTCGCCGCACTTGCGATCTCGCGGTTGCCGGAGGCGGATCTGCTGTCATGGGGCTGGCGCGTTCCATTCCTGATCAGCGCGGTGCTCGTCGCGCTCGGCGTCTACATGCGCCTGCGGATCGAGGAGAGCGCGACGTTCCGCGAGGCGGTAGAGTCCGAGGCCGTGCCGGCCGTCGAGGCGATCAGGGGTCACTGGCGACCCATCCTCATCGTGTTCTTCGCCGAGATGGCGCAGACGTCGTATTTCTACCTGACGGCCATCTTCACCATCTCGTTCGCGACACGTCAGCTCGGCGTCCAGAAGGACGTGATCACGCAGGCCGTGCTGTTCGCGAATCTCGTCGGCCTCGTGACCATGCCGCTGATCGGAGCGTGGTCCGACCGGATCGGACGCAAGCGCCTGTTCCTGACGGGCGTCGTGCTGGCGGCCGTCTCGATGTTCGCATTCTACGGTCTGGTCGCAAGCCGCGACACGGTGCTGATCACGAGCGCAGTAGTCCTGGCCGCGGGCATCATTCATCCGCTGATGTTCAGCACCGAAGGGAGCTATTTCCCGGAGCTGTTTCCGACCCGCATCCGCTTCACCGGCGTCTCGATCGGAAAGCAGCTTGGGACTGTGCTCGGCGGGGGCATAGCGCCACTGGTCGCCACCAGCCTGTTCGCGCAGACGGGCACCACTTACGCCATCACGGGCTACTACGTCGCGCTCGCACTCGCCGCAATGATTGCACTCGGCTTTGCCCACGAAACCAGCAAATCGCGGCTGCTCGGTTGAGCCAGTCCAATACATCAGGGAGATTCTCATGGACGTCAGTCTTCTCGTCAACGGGCAGGATCAGGCCGCTTCGAGCGGCGAGATGTTCGAGCGACGCAATCCGCTGTCGCAGGAGGTCGCAAGCCGCGCGGCCGCCGCGACGCTGTCGGACGCAGACGCCGCGGTGGCTGCCGCTTCGGCCGCGTTTCCCGCATGGTCGGCGCTCGGTCCGAACGCAAGGCGGGCTCTGCTACTGAAGGCAGCCGATGCGCTCGATGCCAAGCGCGACTCCTTCATCAAGATCATGATGGCCGAGATCGGCACGACCGAGGTCTGGTCAGCCTTCAACGTCAAGCTCGCATCCGGCATGCTGCGCGAGGCAGCGTCGCTGACGACGCAGATCGCGGGCGAAGTGATCCCATCCGACAAGCCGGGATGCCTCGCAATGTCCGTCCGCCAGCCTGCTGGCGTGTGCCTCGGCATCGCGCCGTGGAATGCGCCGATCATCCTCGGCGTCCGCGCCTTGGCGACGCCGCTCGCCTGCGGCAACACGGTGGTGCTGAAGGCTTCTGAGATTTGCCCGGGAACGCACCGACTGGTCGGCCAAGTGTTCAAGGACGCCGGGTTTCCGCCCGGCGTTGTGAACGTGCTGACCAATGCGCCGGCCGACGCGCCGGCGGTGGTTGAACGTCTCATTGCTAATACCGCCGTGCGGCGGATCAACTTCACCGGCTCGACACGCGTCGGGCGCGTTATCGCTGGACTCGCCGGACGCCACCTCAAGCCGGTGCTGCTCGAGCTCGGCGGCAAGGCGCCGCTGGTCGTGCTCGACGATGCCGATCTCGATGCGGCCGTCGCAGCCGTGGCGTTCGGCGCCTTCATCAACCAGGGCCAGGTCTGTATGTCGACCGAGCGCGTAATCGTCGACGAGGCGGTCGCCTCATCCTTCGTCGAGAAGCTTGCGAAGAAGGCGAGTGCACTCCCCGCCGGTGACCCGCGCTCCGGCCCGGTTGTCGTCGGCTCGATGATCGACGAAGCTCCGGCCAAGCATGTCGGTGCGCTGATCGACGACGCCGTCGGCAAGGGCGCCGTCAAGCTCGCGGGCGGAGAGCGCGCCGGTACAGTCGTTCCAGCAACCGTGCTCGACCGCGTCGTTCCAGGCATGCGCATCTACACCGAGGAGAGCTTTGGTCCCGTCGTGTCGGTGATCCGCGCGAGCGGCATAGACGACGCCGTGCGGCTCGCCAATGACACCGAATATGGCCTGTCGGCCGCCGTGTTCGGCCGCGATGTGGCGCGTGCCTTAACGGTGGCGCAGCGGATCGAAAGCGGCATCTGCCACGTGAACGGCCCGACCGTGCATGACGAGGCGCAGATGCCCTTCGGTGGCGTGAAGGGGTCGGGCTACGGCCGCTTCGGCGGCCAGGCCGGGATCGCCGAGTTCACCGATCTGCGCTGGATCACCATCGAGACGCAGCCTCAGCACTATCCGTTCTGACGGCGCGAGCAGCGAAGCACCCAAGGAAATTTGCCCATGAACTCCAAAGTCCTGACGGTCCGGGAAGCAACCCTCGCTGTGCTTCGCTCCTTCGGCGTCGACCGCGTCTTCGGCAATCCAGGCTCGACCGAGCTCGCTTTTCTCGGCGACTGGCCCGATGACATCGACTACGTGCTTGGTCTGCAGGAAGGCTGCGTCGTCGGCATGGCCGACGGCTATGCGCAGGCGACGGGACGGCCGGCTTTCGTCAACCTGCACTCGGCCGCCGGGCTCGGGCATGCGCTTGGCAACCTCTTCACCGCCTTCCGCAACAAGACGCCGATGGTGGTGACGGCGGGACAGCAGGCGCGCAGCCTGCTGAGGATGCGGCCTTACCTCTTTGCCGAGGATGCCGGGCAGTTTCCAAAGCCGTACGTGAAATGGAGCGCCGAGCCCGCACGCGCCGAGGACGTGCCTGCCGCGATTGCCCAGGCCTTTCTCACCGCCATGCAGCATCCGCGCGGCCCGACATTCGTGTCGGTGCCGTCGGATGATTGGGCTCGGCCTGCTTCGCTCCCGCCCCTCAGGCGCATAGCAACGGAGTTTGCTCCGGATATGGCAGCAATCGGCCGGCTTGGCGCTGCAATCGCTGCCGCGAAAAGCCCAGCTTTCGTGGTTGGTCCTGAGGTCGATCGCAACGGAGCCGTCGACGCGATGGTCGCGGTGGCCGAGCGGGCGAAGGCAGCCGTATGGGCAAGCCCGATGTCGAGCCGGTCGAGCTTTCCGGAACTGCACCCGCAGTTTTCTGGCTTCCTGACCGCCTCGCCTGGCGGCCTCGCCCACGCCTTGCGTGGGGCCGATTTGATCGTCGTGTTCGGCGCCCCCGTCTTCACTTTCCATGTCGAGGGCCAATGCGCGTTGCTCGAGGATGGAACGCCGATCTGGCAGGTGACCGATGATCCGACCGAGGCCGCATCCGCGGCTGCGGGCGACACCATCATCAGCACGCTTCCCAAGGCGCTTTATGCGCTGCTGTCGGCCCTGCCTCACACGAGCGGGCGTGAGGCACCTGCCGGGCGCCCGCATCCGATCATTCCCGCCGCGGCGAATCCAGTTCCTGCGGCCTATGCGTTGAGCCGGCTCGCGACGCTGATGCCGGGAGACGCGATCGTGGTGGAGGAGGCGCCGTCGCACCGTCCCGCCATTCAAAACTTCCTGCCGCGGCCGGGCGCGGACAGCTTTTACACGATGGCAAGCGGCGGGCTTGGCTACAGCGTGCCGGCAGCAATCGGCGTGGCGCTGGCACGCCCCGGCCGCCGCACCGTGTGCCTGGTCGGCGATGGATCAGCGATGTACTGCGTCCAGGCGATCTGGACCGCTGCACAGCGCAAGCTGCCCATCACTTTCGTCATCATGAACAATTCCGGCTACGGTGCGATGCGCGCCTTCAGCCGGCTCATGCAGGCGCAGCGCCCGCCCGGGATCGATCTGCCCGGGATCGATTTCGTGGCGCTGGCCAAGGGACTTGGCTGTCGCGGCAAGCGCGTGACGGAAGTAACGGATCTTGACGGTATCCTCAATGAAGCGCTGGCGTCGGAGGGACCTGCACTGGTCGACGTCACGGTTGATCCGACGATTTCAGATCTATTTGCGTCTGCCGCGCCCCACTAAGTTGGATCTGAGGCAGCCCTATCGCCAATCAAGCTACATAGCACGAGCGCTTAGCGGCTGTTCTTCGGCGCCTTGGGCTGCTCACCGACGCTGCCGGTGGCGATGTCGGCCTCGCAATTGGCCTTGCCGCGCCCCTCCGACTGACAGCGATAGACGGTGCCAGTGAGGCGGTCGACCAGCCACATGTTCTCGTCGGTCGGAGCTTCGAAGCCGACATAGCGGCTGGTCAGCCCCGTGATCAGAGTCGAGAGCAGGATCGCCACCGCAATCATCGCCGCACCGATGTAGATGGGCATGGCGTTCAGAGACACAGTCCGATCAGGCGGGCCGCTGCGATAGATTTGATAGTCACTTGGCCTCGGCACTGGACGGAACTCGGCTCCCCTCATCTGCAATTGTCGGTCGAAGTTGCTTGCTAGGCGCGCATCTGGCCGAAAGCTTGTCCGCGAGCGGACCATGCCGCGACCGCTTTGCGACGAACGGCGTACAGGGGTTTCAGCAATGCTCTCCCGCGTCTGCATGGCGCCGGGAGCAAAAGCACGGGTTCCCCGGGGGGAGGCAGCGTAAGCCGGAAGCCCCGACGACGAACGTGAGGAAGATCACATCCGAGCCTTTGAACCTTCCCTATGCTCGTCGCATCAAACCGCCATCAGGCGTTACAGCGAGGATACGACAATGACCCATTTCAGTAGGTTTTTTGGACCGAAGGCGATCACGCTGACCGCCGTGCTGTCGCTGACGGCCGGCCTGGCTTTCGCCGGCGACAGCAATGTCTCCACCAGCCAGATCCTGGATGCGTTGAAGCCCAAGCCGGTCACCCGCGGTCTGTCCGCCGGTCCGCAGGCCGATCCCACGGCGCAAGCCAAGGAAGCGACCTTCCTGAACACCGTGCGCAACCGGCCGACCCGTTCTCTCTCGATGGGTGAGCGTGACCAGATCGCGGAGCTCGCGGCGACCAAACCGAAAATCGATCTGGAGATCCAGTTCGACTACAACTCGGCCGATATCGCCAAGACCTCCGTGCCCTCGGTGCAGGCGCTCGGCAAGGCGCTGTCCGATCCGTCGCTGAAGGGCTCGACCTTCGTGGTCGCCGGCCATACCGATGCGATCGGCACGGAAGAGTACAATCAGGGCCTGTCGGAGCGCCGCGCAGACACCATCAAGAAGTACCTGGTGCAGAACTACGGCCTCAATGGCAATGATCTCGTCACCGTCGGCTATGGCAAGACCAAGCTGAAGGACGCCGCCAACGGCGCCGACCCGATCAACCGCCGCGTCCAGGTCGTGAACATGGACACCAAGACGGCGTCCAAGTGATTGCAGCAAATCGACAACCGCCTGCCGCGCCAGCGGCGGGCGGTTGTCTGTTGTCAGATCCAGCTCTGAAACAGCATGAGCCTGTTGAACATCTGCATCGACGTGCCGACGAAGGCGGCTGAAATCGGCAGCATCACGACAAAGCCGATCGCGGCAACGCTGACATAGGCCCACAGCACCCAGCGCGGGAGGCCATCTTTGCGCAGCACATAGACCAGCGCGAGCGAGGCCGCGGTGGCGGCCGGCAGATAATAGTAGATGAAGCCCAGCGTGCGCGGCAGCAGCGCCCAGGCAAGCCAGGGCCCGAAATAGAACGCCGCGATCAAGAACGCATCCCAGCGACGCGCGACGATGAAATCGCGCAGCACCACGCCAAGCGCGAGCAGCGCCGGCCACAGCACCAGGGGATTGCCGAGGAAGACGATCGCCGCCACGTCGTCGTCTGTCGTCTTGTCGAACAGGAACCACACCGGCCGCGCCAGCAAGGGCCAGGACGGCCACGAGCTCATATAGGTGTGGCCGGCGATCGCAGTGGTGGTGTTGTCGGCGAAGATCCGGCGCTGTGCCTCGATCAGATCCGGCAGCGACAGGCCATAGAGCGGAACGAAGGCCGCGAGATAGGTCACGGCCGGCAACATCGCGAAGCAGAGCGCGGCATGCCGGGCCTTGAAGGTCGGCCATAGATCGGGGCGGTACCAGTCGCCGGGCTTGGCGTCGGCAAACAGCGTGTGCCAGCCCTGCATCAGGCGGATCACCGCAACGATCACCATGCAGACGGCGAGTGGAAACAATCCGCTCCATTTGCAGGCGGCAGCGAGACCGAACAGACTGCCGGCGAGCGCGAACAGCGCGTGCGGCCGCTCGCGCCGGAAGCCGTGCATGAAGGCGGCGATGGCGAGCAGGCCGAAGCCGAGCGCAAAGATGTCGAGCATTGCGATGCGCGCCTGCACGTAGAGCATCTGGTTGAAGGCCGCGATCAGCGGCGCCGCGATCGCTGGCCCCTGCGCGGAGAACAGCGCAAGACCGCAGAGATAGATCGCAACGATCGCGAGCGCACCGAACAGCGTTGCCGGATAACGCCAGCCGAAGGCATTGTCGCCGAATGCTGCGATCGAAGCCGCGATCAGCTCTTTCGCCAGCGGCGGATGCATTGGATTGAGCATCGGCTGCGACGCCGTGAAGCCCAGCATCTGCCGCGCCGCCGGCACGTAATGCACCTCGTCGAAGACGAATTTGTCCGGTGTCACCAGTCCGATCAGCAGCGCGAAATGAGCGGCTAGGAAGATCGCGACAGCAATCACTGCGCTTCGCGACACCTTCGGAACCGTATGTGCTTCGCGCGACTGCTGTGGGGCTATTTTGCGTGGCAAATCTGCGTCACCGCGAATAAAAAATCACTCGACCGATCCATTGAACGCATTCTGCCGCAACTGTCACTAAGCTAACGCTCGTCCCGCGTCGTTTGTGATAATTCTGCCACAACACGAGCGTGCGCAATCCGGTACGATCAGGGACCTCGATCGGTTACGAAATGAATTTACGTTTTCTGCTTTTCCCCACACTGCTGTCGGCCGTGTTGTGCGCTGCGCCTGGAGCGCAGGCGCAGATGCGCGTCGGCGAAGCCGTCCTGGTCCAGAACGAGGTGGTCCGCGTCGCCGCGACCCCGACACCCATCAGTGTCGGCGACAGCATGCTGCGTGACGAGACCGTCCGCACCGGCGCCGACAGCGCCGCGCGTTTCGTGATGGCCGACAGCACCAATCTGTCGCTCGGGCCGAGCGCGACGCTGAAGCTGGACCGCACCGTCTTCAACGACGAGCACAGCTATCGCGACGTCGCGATCCGCATGGCCACCGGCGCCTTCCGCTTCGTCACCGGCCATTCGCAGAAGACCGCCTACAAGATCACGACGCCGCTTGCGACCATCGGCGTGCGCGGCACCACGCTCGACATCCTGTCGCAGCGCGGCCGCTCGGTCGTGGTACTTCAGGACGGCGCGGCCAGCGTCTGCACGCTGAACTTCCAGTGCATTCAGCTCACCCAGCCGGGTGATACCGCGGTCATCACCTCGACCGGCGGCAAGGTCTCCATCACCAAGACCAACACGCCGCCCTGGACCTTTGCGGCCAACTGCGCCGCCAATGCCGGGCTTTGCGCCGTCAACCAGTACGCTGACGCTTCACCGACCATCGCCCCCGCCGTCCATGACGACGGCATGCTGTGCGGGCGCTGACGATGACGCAGCCCGGCTTCAAGAGGCTTGTCCTGGCCTGCGCCTTGGCCGCAACCGCTACGCTTGCGCTGTTCGCATTTAGCGCGCGTTCGGCGGCCGCCGCCAGCTGCGAGTCCGAATGTGGCGAGCCAACCCCGCATCCGTCGCCGAGCCCATACCCTTCGCCGAGTCCATCGCCCTCGCCGAGTCCCTCTCCGTCGCCGAATCCAATCTCCTCGCCGACAGGTGCCGATTCCAGCGGCAACTCGGTCAACGGGCTCGCGGGCCAGCGCTTCAATCAGATGATCACCAACCGGGTGCTCGGAACAGTGCTGCTCGGTGTCAACGAACAGGTCAATTGCAGCGACTGCGTCAGCGCGTTCGGCTCGGCCGGATCGTTCTCGGCCGGCATCCACGGCCGCAAGGAACTGACGCCCAATCTGTCGCTGCTGGCCGGCCTCGCCTACACGCAATACAGCGAGGGCGGCTATCACATCACCAGCGCACCGATCGGCGCCTTCGCGCTGCGCTATGATTTCACCGATTGGGGCTCGTCGCGTCCGTTCTTCGACGTCGGCACGATCCTGACGCCGTGGGAGAAGGCGCGCTACACCCGCAGTTACAACACCAGCCTCGGCCCGGTGACCGTGACGAGCTCGACCAATGCCGCGAACTACGCGGTCTATGGTCGCGCCGGCTGGATGAGCCGTCTGTCGCCGCGCGACGAGGTCGCGGCCTCGATCGAGATCTGGCAGCTCTGGCAGCGCGTGTCGGGCTATCAGGACAACACGGTCGCATTCAATCCATTCGACGCCTCGATTGCCGATGGCACCGACCGCACGAGCCTAGTCAAGATCGGCGGCCAATGGACCCATCTCTTCGCCGGCAACATCGAAACCAACATCAATGGCGGCTGGGTCCAGTCGTTCGCCAGCCATAGCGGCATCGTCGCCACCGTGACCGGCGACGGCACGGTGGTGCCGACGATGGGCAACCAGGGCTGGTTCGAATATGGCGGACGCCTCGGCTTCCGCGTTCAGAAGGGCTGGGTCGTGGATCTCTTCGCCAACGGCACGCTCGGCCCGCAGCCGGTGGGCAACACCATCCACGGCGGCGTGGGGCTGCGGATCAATTATTAGAGAACGAGCACGGTCGGGTGGGCAAAGCGAAGCGTGCCCACCACCTCTCTCAATCGTGGACGAACCATGGGCACGGCGCTCACGCGCCTTTGCCCACGCTACTGCACCAGCTCACGCCGCCGACTTGCCCTCGAACGCGCGGCGCAGGACATCCACGTCCAGCTTCACCATTTTCATCATGGCCTGCATCGCGCGGGCCGCGGCGGCCCTGTCCGGGCTCGACAGGAACTCGAACATCACCTTCGGCACCACCTGCCAGGCCACGCCCCAACGGTCCCTGAGCCAGCCGCACTGCTCTTCCTTGCCGCCATGAGCCAGGAACGCGTTCCAGACGCTATCGACCTGAACCTGATCGTCACAATGGATCATCAGCGAGATCGCGTGGGTGTATTCCATCTTCATGCCGCCGTTGAGCGCAACCAAGGGCTGACCGGCCACCGTGAACTCGACGA
This sequence comes from Bradyrhizobium sp. UFLA06-24, assembly GCF_054967145.1. NCBI lineage: Bacteria > Pseudomonadati > Pseudomonadota > Alphaproteobacteria > Hyphomicrobiales > Nitrobacteraceae > Bradyrhizobium > Bradyrhizobium sp. UFLA06-24. The sequence goes on along the minus strand of NZ_JADFUE010000017.1, from coordinate 33,281 downwards.
CAAGCACCGAGCCCTCCTTGCCGGACGGATTGTCGGCAACATTGCGCTGGACGTGCGTGATCGCCGAATTCGGCACGAGCGAAACGTAGAACTTTGCGGCTTCCTCGGCATCGCCGTTGAACCACATGCAGGGGACCAGCTTGGACATCGTCAATGCTCCTCTCCAGATTTCGATCAGGCGTTCGCCAAAGCGGGCTTCTCGGGGACGGCTGCCATGTCCAGCCAGTTCACACCCCACATATGGCCGTCCGGATCCTCGAAGCTGCGGCCGTACATGAAGCTGTATTCGTCCTTCGGACTGGGATCGGCCACTCCGCCCGCAGCCTCGGCCCGACCGACGATCTCGTCGACCTCGTTCCGGCTATCGGCGGACAGGCAGAACAGCGCCTGGTTCTCGGTCTTTGCGTCCGCGATCGGCTTCGGCGTGAACTGACGGAATTTGTCGTGGGTCGTCAGCATCGCGTAGATGGTCTCGGAAAAGACCATGCAGCTCGCCCTATCGTCACTGAATTGCGGGTTCCTGGTCGCTCCGATCGCCTCGTAGAAGGCAGTCGCACGCTTCAGGTCCGTCACCGGCAGATTGAGGAAAATCATCCTGGGCATCAAAAGCTCCTTGGGCGGGTTCTGCCCAAGGACGGACGGCCGGGCTGCCACCCGACAGGCTTCCGAATATTTTTTGCGCGCCATCTGCGGGGTTCTGTCACACCGAACCCCGCATCTTTGGCCAGCTTACGTCTTCTCGTTGGGATCGCGATGAACAGGGTCGATCCACAGCACCGTCTCGGGCTTCTCGACCGGCTCGATGTCGAGGTTGATCGCGACCGCCTCGCCGTCGCTGCGCACCAGCACGCATTCCAGCACCTCGTCGGGGCTGGCGTTGATCTCCTGGTGCGGCACGTAGGGAGGCACGAAGATGAAATCCCCGGGGCCGGCCTCGGCGGTGAACTGCAGGCTCTCGCCCCAGCGCATCCGCGCCTTGCCCTTCACCACATAGATGACGCTTTCGAGATGGCCGTGATGATGCGCGCCGGTCTTGGCGTCCGGCTTGATGCTGACCGTGCCTGCCCACAGTTTCTGGGCGCCGACGCGGGCGAAATTGATCGCGGCGGCACGGTCCATGCCCGCGGTCGAGGGCACGTTGGTGTCGAGCTGATTGCCGGGGATGACGCGCACGCCGTCATGTTTCCAGCGATCGTCGTGATCGTGGTCATGGTGAGAATGCGAGTAGTCATGGCCGGTCATATCTCGTGCTTTCTGTTGGTTCCGTGCGCGGCAAGCTAGCCTAAAGCTGCATGCGCAAGCCATACCAAAATCGGAACCCTCATAGCCGCCAGACGTTGTCCTTGCGAGCAAACTGCAAGGAGAGTTTCATGGGTAGCACGACCGACAAGATCAAGGGCAACGCCAACGAAGCCATCGGCAAGGCCAAGCAGGGAATCGGGGAAGCGACCGGCTCGGAACGCCTGAAGGGTGAGGGTACGGTCCAGGAGGTGAAGGGCAAAGGCCAGCAGGCCATGGGCGATGCCAAGGACGCCGCCAAGGATGCGATTGATCGCGCTGCTGCGTCGGCACGCCGCGCGACCGAGTAACGCGTGTCAGACTGGACATGAAAAGACCGGTCAAATGGCCGGTCTTTTTTGTGCGCTCACTTCACCGCGAGCAGCTCGACGTCGAACATCAGCGTGGCGTTCGGGGGGATCACGCCGCCGGCGCCGCGCGCGCCGTAGCCGAGCCGCGGCGGGATGATCAGGGTGCGTTTGCCGCCGACCTTCATCGTGGCAACACCCTCGTCCCAGCCGGCGATGACGCGACCCTTGCCGATCGGGAATTCGAACGGCTCGTTGCGATCGACGGACGAGTCGAATTTCTTGCCCTTCTGGCCATTCTCGTAGAGCCAGCCGGTGTAGTGCATCACGCAAATCTGGCCGGGCTTCGGCGAGGCGCCGGTGCCGACGACGCTATCGGTGATCTGCAGTCCTGAGGCTGTGGTCATGGTCTTTCCTGCGGTCTGGGCCGAGGCCGTGGTGGAAACGAATGCCGACACCCCGATCAGCGTGATCGCGAGCGCCGACATGATGGCGAGGAGCATGCGCTGGAAACGCTGCATAAGACACCCTTCCTTTGAGGCGGGAGGTGTCTAGCGCAACGAGCCCACGGTTTCCACCCTTTAGACCTCGATATTTTCGAGCCGCACCGGCAGCTTGCGAATGCGCTGGCCGGTGGCGTGATAGATCGCATTGCAGATCGCCGCATTGGTGCCGACATTGGCGAGCTCGCCGAGCCCCTTCGCGCCAGCCGGATTGATATGATCGTCCTGCTCGGAGAGCAAGATCACCTCGACACCAGGCACATCGGCATTCACCGGCACGAGATAGTCGGCCAAGTTGTCGTTGACGTAGCGCGCGGTGCGTTCGTCGATCTCGGTGGCCTCCAGCAGCGCCGAGGACATGCCCCAGATCAGCCCGCCCATGAGCTGGCTCCGCGCCGTGCGCGGATTCATGATGCGGCCGGCCGCGAAGGCGCCGACCAGCCGGGGGCAGCGGATCTCGTGGGTGAAGCGGTTGACGCGAACCTCGACGAACTCGGCGCCGAACGCATAGGCAATCTTATCCTTCATGGCGGCGCCGCCGACCAGCCGCGCGTGCCCGCTATGCATGGCCTTAAAGGAATCCAGCGGCGCGCCTTCCGGCTTCCACTCGCCATATTCCTCGACCACACCGGCGCCCAGCGCATCAAATGCCTTCTCCAGATCGAGCGGCCGATCGCTCTTCGCCGCCTGCGTCGTCGGCGTCTGGCCGATGCCGACCGTTTCCTTGGCCTTATCCGTGAGACTTTCGTTCGGCATCAACGCCTTGAACAATCTTTGCCGGACCTGGTCGCACACCATCATCACCGCCGAGCACGTGCTCGCCGTGGAATTTGAGCCGCCCGCAACCGGCGCCGGCGGCAGGTCGCTATCGCCGATAAAGACGGAGACCTTCTCCAGGGGAACACCGAGCCGCTCAGAAGCGGTCTGGGCGATGATGGTGTAGGCGCCGGTGCCGATCTCATGGCCGGCGATCTCGACGCGCGTGCGGCCGTCGCGCTGCAGACGCACGCGCGCTGCCGATGGCGCCATCTGCGTCGGATAGCAGGTGGCCGCGCAGCCATAGCCGATCAACCAGTCGCCATCGGACATGGATTTCGGCGCGGCCGAGCGCTGGGCCCAGCCGAAGACTTTGGCCGCTTCGTCGAAACACGCCATCAGCGCACGCGACGTATAGGGCTTGCCGCCGATCGGCTCGTTGGTGGCGTCGTTGACGCGGCGGAGCTCGACCGGATCCATGTTGAGCTTGACTGCGAGCTCATCCATCGCGCTCTCCAGCGCGAACAGATACGGCACCTCCGGTGGCGAGCGCATGAAGCCCGGCGTGTTGCGGTCGGCACGCACGATCGACACGAGACTATCAACATTCGGGCAGGCATAGAGCCGCGTCGTCGTCTTGGTACCGCCGACGCAATAGGGATCGGCGCGCGAGGATATTTCGGCGCCTTCGTGCCTGAGCGCGACCAGCTTGCCGTCGCGACTGGCGCCAAGCTTGATCTCGTGTCGGGTCTCGGCGCGATAGGTCGCGATGGTAAAGCCCTGGTCGCGGGTCGGGACCAGCTTGACCGGCCGGTTCAGGCGCCTGGCGATGCCGGCGATGATGGCGGTGCGCGGCGTCATCGAGCCGCGCGAGCCAAAGCCGCCGCCAACATAGGGATTGACCACTCTCACCTTGTCGGCATCGATGCCGAGCTGTTCGGCGACGCCGTTCTTCAGGCCGTAGACGTATTGGCTGGGCTCGTAGATGACGAGATTATCGCCCATCCAGGCGCAGCTCGTTGAAAACAGCTCCATCGGATTGTGATGCTGTGTCGGAGTCTCGTACGAAGCGGTAAGCTTCACGTCCGCCTCGTCGAATGCTCTGGCGAAATCGCCGACTTGCGGATCTTCCTTGAATTGTGCGTTCTGGCCTTTTGCGGCGGCTTTGGTGGTTCCCGGCGAGTCGAAGCTCGCAGCCGGCGTGATCGCCGTGTAGCTGACCTTGACGCGATTGGCCGCTTCGCGCGCGGCCTCGTAGCTCTCCGCGACGACCACCGCGATGATCTCGCCGTCATGGGCGATATCGGCCGATTTCAGCGGCTGGATCGTGGTGCCGGCATAACCGCCATTGCTGAAGAGTTTCGATTCCTTCAGCTTGGGCGCGTTCTCGTACGTGACAATGTCGATCACGCCACGGACATTTTTGGCGTCGTCGAGATCGAAGCTGTCGATGCGGCCTTTGGAAATCGCGCTGGTGACCAGGAACGCATAGGCCGGATTGTCCAGCGGCATGTCGGAGCCGTAGGTCGCCCGCCCCGTGACCTTTGCGACCGCATCATAGCGCGGCACGGGCCGCCCCATATTCGCCTTCGGCTCGGGTGCTGCAGCAGTCATGGTCAGATCTCCATCGTTACGGCCTGCTGAAGCGCGCGAGCCACCACGCGCTTGCCGAGCGCGATCTTGAAACTGTTGTGCTGACGCCCCCTGGCGTCTGCAAAAGCGGCATCGGCGGCGCGCTGCGCTAGAGCATCGTCAAACCTTTGTCCCTTCAGCAGCGCTTCCGCCTCTCGCGCACGCCAAGGCACGGTGGCCACGCCGCCCAGTGCGACGCGAGCATCCCTGATGGTGCCGTCCTGTACATCCAGCGCGACCGCGGCCGACGAGAGCGCAAATTCATAGGACTGGCGGTCGCGGACCTTCAGATAAACCGAGCGTGGCCAGCGGCCGGAAATGACGAAGGCGGAAATCAACTCGCCCGGCTGAAGCGTGGTCTCGATCTCGGGCGTATTGCCGGGCGCCTTGTGCAGCTCCGCAAACGGCTTGCTGCGGGTGCCGGACCTGCCGGTCACCTCGACCGAGGCATCCAGCGCGATCAATGCCTGGGCGAAATCACCGGGATAGGTCGCGATGCACTGCTCCGATGTGCCGAGGACCGCATGCATGCGATTGACCCCGTCCATCGCAGCGCAGCCGGAACCGGGATTACGCTTGTTGCAATTCTCGTAGGAGACGTCGCGGAAATAGCTGCAACGCGTCCGTTGCATCACGTTGCCGCCGAGCGTCGCCATATTGCGCAGTTGGGCACTCGCCGCGAGTTTCAGGGAATTTGCCACGACGGGATAGTTGCGCTGGATCTCATCATGCCCGGCGACATCGGACATTTTTGCAAGCGCGCCAAGGCGCAGGTTTTCACCGCCGGGATCAATTGCCGACCAGCCCTCCGAAAGCGGATTGATGTCGACGATCGCGGCAGGCCGCATCACGTCGAGCTTCATCAAGTCGATCAGCGTGGTGCCTCCGGCGAGCGGCTGCGCGGACGCCTTTGTCAGCGGATTGTTGGCGGCCGCCGCGGTGCTGAGCGCCTGCACGGCCATATCAGGGTCCATTGCCCTCTGATACGAAAACGGTCGCATGGCCTAACCTTTCATGATCTCGGGCGCGGCCTGCTTCACGGCAGCGACGATGTTCGGATAGGCGGCACAGCGGCAGATGTTGCCGCTCATGTACTCCCGGATGTCGGCATCGCTGCTTGCATGGCCCTCCTTCACGCAGGCAATTGCCGACATGATCTGGCCAGGCGTGCAATAGCCGCATTGGAAGGCATCGTTGTCGATGAAGGCCTGCTGCATCGGATGCAAGTGGTCGTCGGTCGCGAGTCCTTCGATCGTCGTGATCTCCTGCCCTTCGGCCGCAAGCGCCAGCGTCAGGCACGACACCACGCGGCGGTCGCCGACCAGCACGGTACAGGCGCCACATTGTCCGTGGTCGCAGCCCTTCTTGCTGCCGGTGAGCTTGAGATGCTCTCGCAGTGCATCGAGCACCGTGGTGCGTGCGTCCAGGCTCAGGCGCTTGTCCTGGCCATTCACCCGCAATGTGACGTCGACGGGAAGCGAAGGATCTTGTCTGGACGATGAACTCGGATCCTGCGCGGCCGCGCGCGCCGTCATCGGAACAAGCGCGCTGCCGGCGGCACCCGCCATGAAGGCGCGCCTGTCGAATCCGGATGGTCGGGAACTTGAATGGTCGGGCATGGACGGCCTCCGCCGCTGGTCTGCAACAAGCAGCGCACGCCTGCACCGCTCATCGCCCCTTAACTTGGAGCAATGAGCCCAGTTCCGAACGAGAAGGGGCGACGCAGCGAATTGCCGCGTCGCCCCTTCGTCAACTTTTGCTGATGTTGCGGCGGGAACTTCGCGCCTGATCAATAGCCCAGCGCGCAGCCATCCTTGCGCGGATCAGAACCGCCGGTGAGCGTGCCCTTGTCCCAGTCGATCCAGATCGCCTGCGCGCCGCCAAGCGGGCCGACGACGCTGGTGGTCTTGTGGCCGAGCTTCTTGAGGCCTTCCACGACATCGACCGGCACGCTGTCCTCGAGCTGGTACTGGCCCTCGTAGTGCAGGCCGCGCGGCATATCGATCGCCTCCTGCACGTCGCAACCATAGTCGAGGATGTTGGTGAGGAGATGGGTCTGACCGGTCGGCTGGTACTGGCCGCCCATCACCGCGAACGACATCGTCGAACGGCCGCCCTTGGTGAGCAGGCCCGGCATGATGGTATGCAGCGGACGCTTGCCGCCTTCGATGCAGTTCGGATGGCCCGGCTGGATGCGGAAACCACCGGCGCGGTTCTGGAACAACACGCCGGTGTTGTTGGAGACGATGGCCGAGCCGAACGAATGCGCGACCGAGTTGATGAAGGAGCAGACGTTGCGGTCCTTGTCCACCACCGTGATGTAGATGGTCGAGGGATTCATCGGCGGCGCAACATTCGGCAGGTCGAGCATGCCGTCCATGCGGATCTTGCTGATGTACTCGTCGGCAAAGCCTTTTTCGAGCATCTCGGCGACGTTGATCTTCATATGGTCCGGCGAGGCGACATGCATCTCGCGATTCATGTAGGCGATGCGCGCGGCTTCCGCTTCGAGATGGAAGCGCTCGACGCTGATGGGCGCGTACTTGGTCAGGTCGAAGCGCGACAGAATGTTGAGCATCAAGAGCGCGGTGACGCCGGGGCCGTTCGGCGGGCACTGCCAGAAATCGTAGCCCTTGTACATCGTGCCGATCGGCGTCGTGACTTCGGTGGTGTGCGCGGCGAAATCGTCCAGCGTGTGCAGACCACCGATGGCGCGCAGGGTTTCGACCATGTCCTCCGCAATCGCGCCCTTGTAGAAGGCATCGCGGCCGTCCTTTGCAATCGCGCGCAGCGTCTTGCCAAGTTCGGCCTGCCGGATGACGTCGCCGGCAACCGGCGGCTTGCCGCCCGGCAAGAGGTAGCGCACCGTATTGGTGCCGTTCTTCAGCTTCTCGAACTGGTTCTTCCAGTCGAAGGCGATGCGGGGCGCGACGACGTAGCCTTCCTCGGCCGCCTTGATCGCCGGCTGCAGCAGCCGGTCAAAGCCGAACTTGCCGTGGTCGCGCAGCACGGTCGCGAAGGCGTCGATCACGCCGGGGATCGAAACCGCGTGGGCCGAAGTCAGCGGCACCGAGTTGATCTTGCGCTCGAGATACCAGTCGGCGTTCGCCGCCATCGGCGCGCGGCCGGAGCCGTTATAGGCGACGATCTTGCCCTCGCCACGCGGTTGGATCAGCGCAAAGCAGTCGCCGCCGATGCCGGTCGATTGCGGCTCGATCACGCCGAGCAAGGCGGAGCCCGCGACCGCCGCGTCCACCGCCGTGCCGCCCTCGCGCAACACCTCGATGGCAGCCAGCGAGGCCTGCGGATGCGAGGTCGCCACCATTGCATTGGTGGCATGGACGGTGGACCTGCCGGGGAAATGGAAGTTTCTCATCGAATTCTTGCTCTTTCTCAGACCGGGGGCGCGGATGGTGCGGTATCCCGGAAAACAGGCTTACATGACATATTCCGGCCCATGCGGGCAATGTTGGCATACCAGGAAGATGGCTGCCATCCGCTGGGAATAGAGCTGTTGGTTGCGGGTTTTCTGGGCGCCCCCCGCCTGCTAAACGGACGCATGATCTACAAGGTCTGCGCCTTCTACCAATTCGCCGCCGTGCCCGATTACCGCGAGCTGCGTGAGCCGCTGCGCGCGTTCTGCGCCGATCTGTCCCTCAAGGGCAGCATTCTGCTGGCCGAGGAGGGTATCAACGGGACCGTCGCGCGCGCGGGCGAGGCCATCGACGCCTTCGCCCACGAGCTCGCACACGGCGGCATGCTCGGCGGCAGGCTGAACAATCTCGAATTGAAATACTCGACTGCGGAGGCGATGCCGTTCGGCCGGCTCAAGGTGCGGCTGAAGAAGGAAATCGTCACGCTTGGCGATGTGGCCGCTGATCCGACCCGGCAAGTCGGCACCTATGTCGATGCCACCGAATGGAACGCGCTGATCGCCTCGCCCGACACGCTCGTCCTGGACACCCGCAATGCGTTCGAGGTGGCGATGGGAACGTTCGAAGGCGCGGTCGACCCCGAGATCAAGAGCTTCGGCGAGTTCAAGGATTTTGCCGCTGAAAGGCTCGATCCGGCGAAGCACCGGCGGATCGCGATGTTCTGCACCGGCGGCATCCGCTGCGAGAAGGCGAGCGCGCATCTGCTGGCCCGCGGCTTTGCCGAGGTCTATCACCTCAAGGGCGGCATCTTGAAATATCTCGAACAGATTCCCGAGGCGCAGAGCCGCTGGCGCGGCGAATGCTTCGTGTTCGACGAGCGCGTTGCGCTCGGTCACGGATTGCGCGAACGGGATAAGGGGCACCCACGTGACGAATGAGATCAAAGCGCTCGCCGAGCGTATCGACACGCTGGAGACCCGCCTCGCCTATCAGGACGACACGATCGAGACGTTGAACCAGACCATCACCGCGCAATGGAAGCAGATCGACGCGCTGACACGGCAACTCGCGCAGCTCAGCGAGCGCCTGCAGGAGGCCGAGGCCAACGCACCGGGCCCCATCAACGAGCGGCCGCCGCATTATTAGGGATTATTGGCCAGCCGCCTTGGGCAGTAGGTTCGTGACCTCGCCGGACATCACCAACTGGTCGCGGCCGGCATCCTTGGCGGCGTAGAGCGCCCGGTCCGCAGCTTCCACCAGCGATCCCGTGCCCGCGGTGCGTTCGAAGGCCGGCCGGCAGGCCGCACCGCCGACCGAGACGGTGACGCAGGAAGCGGCCGGATTGGAAGCATGGACCAGACCTGCATCGTGAACAGCGCTGCGGATCCGCTCGCCGACCTGGGCGCAGCCGGCGGCATCGGTGTTCGGCAGCAGCATGGCGAATTCCTCACCGCCATAACGCGCCGCGAGATCGCCGACCCGCTGCGTCTCCGCCGCGATGATCTTCGCAACCACACGCAAGCAGACGTCGCCCGCAGGATGGCCATATTCGTCGTTGTAGGCCTTGAAGTGATCGACGTCGATCATCAGGAGGCCGAGGCTGGAACGGTCGCGATAGGCGCGCGCCCACTCTTCATTGAGCCGCTCGTCGAACCGGCGGCGGTTGGCAAGGCCGGTGAGGCTGTCCTCGATCGCGAGCGTCTCGAGCCTGGTCTCCAATTGCTTCTGCTCGGTGATGTCGCGCGAGATTGCCACCACGCCGTCGACGCTGCCATTGTCCTTGCGCGTGACGCGCATGGTCGATTCCAGCCAGACCTCGGACTTCTGCCGATGCACGTTGCGGTACGTGACCCGAGCTTCGTCCGTGTCGCCGCGCTTCATGGCATCGACGACGGCCTGGACGTGCGGCCGGTCCTCCGGATGGATGCCGGCGAGTGCGTCCGTGCCGATCAGCTGATTGGGGCGCCAGCCGACGACGCGGATGGACGAGGGCGAGACGTAGCGTAGCCGCTCGTCGAGCCCGATACGGGTGACCATGTCGCTGGAGCCTTCGGCCAGCAGTCGGAAATGCGCCTCCTTCTCGACTAGGGCCGCGGCCATGCGCTGGCCGCGCTGCAACTGCCGCACCAGCACCGCGCCGATGATCGCGATCAGCATCACCAACGCGACCACGTACAGCATGCGCGAGATCGCCGCGGCCCGCCATGGCGCCAGCAACGCATCCTTGTCGAGGGTGGCGATCAGGACGAGCGGATAGCGGCCGCTGCGCTTGAAGAAGCTGACGCGTTCGGCGCCGTCCAGCGGGGACTTGAAGTGATAAGCGCCGCTCGACTGTCGCAGGCTAATATCGCGAAACAGCGGCCCGTCGCCGACATTGCGGCCGACGAACTTCTCGTTGTTCGGGGTTCGCGCGATGATCATGCCATCGCCGTATGTCAGCGTCACCGAACTGTTGCGACCGATCTCGAACTGCTCGTAGAAATGCGATAGATAGCTGGAGCCGATTGCCGCGAGCACCACGCCGCCGAAGCTGCCGTCAGGCTTGTTGAAGCGGCGCGACAGGGTCACAACCCATTCGCCGTCAACGAGGCTCTTTACCGGACGACCGACAAAGGCCTCGCGATTGGACGAGAGCTGGTGGTGGCGGAAGAAGGCGTCGTCGCTGAGCGTCGAGGCGGTCGTGCCGGGCGAAGTCAGCCAGTTGCCCTGATCGTCGATGATGGCGAGGCTGTGGACGCGCTCCATCGCCTTCTTGCGCGCCTCCAGCAGGGTGCGCAGCTTGGCAATCGTGGCGGGATTCGCGCTGTCCATCTCCAGCCGGCTGACGACGCCGACGACGCCCGAATCCAGTAGATCAAGACTGTCCTCGGCATGCTGCGTGAGCGAGCGCGCGACATTCGCCATCTCGGTCTCGGCGCCCTTGAGCACCGCGTCCCGCGTGGCCCATTCGCGCCAGCCGCTGACGCCGAGGATCGCGACGCAGGTGAGCACGACGAACGCCGCCGCGCGCAACGGCAGGCGGCTCCATCCGGCTCTCTGAGAGGCGATGCTCATGCGGCAGAAAATCTCCAATATCCGGAAATTCTGCCGCTTCTCTTATTGAACCCTGAAGCGCCTGTTGAGATTCGCTATCATCTACGGGTTTTTCCGTACTCCTACGGACCGGCCTCTGCGCAAATCACTAACAAGGTCTTAGCAAGACTGTCGGAAACCGGCGAGCCGCCCGCTAGCTGAAGATCGACTTGACCTTGTCCCAGAGCGAAGGATGGTCGGCCTCCGCGTCAGCCTTCGACGGCGTCGGCTGCGCGGCGCTGACGGGATCGGATGCGGGGAAGGTATCTTCCAACCCGGTATCGAGCTTGGCGTGACGGTCGGCCGCGAGCGCTTCGCGCAAATCGTCTGCGTGCTTGTCGTGGGGCGCGGGATTGAATGTCTGGGCCATGGAATTCCTCCTCCACTGGCAAGGGCAACGCGGCGCTTTTGCGCTGGTTCCCCTGTTCCGCTCCGGCCTCTCACGGTGTATCAGGAACCTTGAACTGCATCAGGATCACTCGTGCCCCAGTCTGCGACAAAACCCCTCATCGACGTGCTCTCCGGCCAGCGGCAAACCATCCCGCCGATGTGGATGATGCGGCAGGCCGGCCGCTATCTGCCTGAGTATCGCGAGGTGCGCGCCAAGGCCGGCGGCTTCCTCGATCTCTGCTTCAATCCGGAGCTGGCCGCCGAAGTCACGCTGCAACCGATCCGCCGGTTCGGTTTCGACGCGGCGATCATCTTCTCCGACATCCTGGTGATCCCCTACGCGCTCGGCCGTTCCGTCCGCTTCGAGGTCGGCGAAGGTCCCCGGCTGGAGCCGTTGGACGATCCGGCGAAAGTCGGAACGCTCGCCGCGCAAGCCGATTTCGCAAAGCTCCAGCCGGTGTTCGAGGCGCTCAAGATCGTGCGCGGCGCGCTCGATCCCAAGATTGCACTGATCGGCTTCTGCGGCGCGCCGTGGACGGTTGCGACCTACATGGTCGCGGGCCAGGGCACGCCGGACCAGGCACCGGCGCGGATGATGGCCTACCGGCATCCCAAGGCATTCTCCAAGATCATCGACGTGCTGGTCGAGAACTCGATCCAATATCTGCTGGCGCAACTCGACGCCGGCGCCAATGCCCTGCAGATCTTCGACACCTGGGCCGGCGTGCTGCCGCCGGCCGAGTTCGCGCGCTGGTCGACCGAGCCGACGCGCCGCATCGTCGAAGGCGTGCGCGCCAAGGTGCCGGATGCCAGGATCGTCGGCTTCCCCCGCGGAGCCGGCGCGCAATTGCCGGGTTACGTCGAGGCGACCGGCGTCAACGGCGTCAGCATCGACTGGACCGCGGAGCCCGCCTTCATCCGCGAGCGCGTGCAGAGCCGCGTCGCGGTGCAGGGCAATCTCGATCCGCTGGTGCTGATCACCGGCGGCGATGCGCTCGACCGCGCGGTGGACGACGTGCTGGCGAATTTTTCGCAAGGGCGCTTCATCTTCAATCTCGGCCACGGCATCCAGCCGGAGACGCCGATCGCCCATGTCGAGCAGATGCTGAAGCGCGTGCGTGGCTAAGAATCCGTCCCCTCAGGGGGTGGACAGAAGACCGCGAAAACAACCCCATGCACAGTACAAATCGTTGAAGAATTTCGCCTCGCGCCCTTATTCGCCCTTTCCGAATATGGTTTGACACGTCGGGCAAAACAGGCGCATATTGCCATCATTACCCGAGTGGCCGTTGGCGTTCGGTCGTGCGGCTCAACGCAGCGAATTTCGAGATGAACTCGGGGATCTTCATCGGACGCGTCAGCGCTCGATGAAGCGGTCCGTGGCAGAGAGCGCGCGACCGGTCTCGTCGCGGGCCGTGAACACGACGTCGCGTTGCTCGGCGTCCGCTGCGGTCAAGGTCACCCGCAGAGATTCCGAGGCGTCGGCGCCGACTTCGATCGGAGAGAGGTCGTCGTTGCCGACGATCGAAAGCTTTCCGTCGATGCCGCTGACGGACAGCGTGTAGCGATGAGCGCTCGACGACTTGTTGAGGAGCTTTACCGTGTAGGCATTGCGCAGGGAGCCGTCCGACAGGCGAACGGCGACGGGATCGCGATCGTGCTGGACCGACAGGGTCGCGGTGGTCTTCGTCGCGAACGCAACGCCGATCGTTCCAGCCAGCGCAAGGCAGGCCGCCGAAAGGCCGAGCGTCTTCGGCCGCAGCAGACGGTTGCGCGGAGGTTCCTTGCTGCGCCCCCGTTCGATGTTGGCCCAGCTTTCGTAATCGATCAGCCCCCGCGGGCGCCCGAGCTTCGCCATCACGCCGTCGCAGGCATCGACGCAGAGGCCGCAATTGATGCAGGCGAAGTTCGGACCCTGCCGGATGTCGATCCCAATCGGACAGACCGCGACGCACTGGCCGCAGTCCACGCAATCGCCTGCCGTCTCGCCCCGGAGGCGCAATTCGGCGGCCTTCTTCGCGGAGGTCCGCTGCTCGCCGCGGTAGTCGCGATAGTTGACGGTATAGGCCTCGGGATCCCAGATCGCGCCCTGCAGGCGCGGCCAGGGGCACATGAAAGTGCAGACCTGCTCGCGCGCAAAACCCGCAAGCCCATACGTCGTGCCCGTGAACACCGCGATCCAGGTCAGGGCGTTGGCCGACACATTGCCGACAGCCAAGTCGCGCAGCAGCTCAGGCGCATCGGTGAAGTAGAAGATCAGCGTGCCGCCCGTCGCTAGCGCGATCAGAAGCCACGCCGCGTGCTTGGCAACGGTCTGGACAACCCGCTTGGGCGTGAGGGGCGCTCCGATATTCTTGAGACGCTGGCGTCTGTCGCCTTCGATCAGGCGCTCGACCAGCAGGAACAGATCGGTCCAGACCGTCTGGGGACATGCGAAGCCGCACCAGAGACGGCCCGCCAGCGCGTTGGTGAGGATCAGGATCGTCGAGGCGAGCACCAACAGGCCCGTGACCAGATAGAGATCCTGAGGCCATATCTCGACGAAGAACGCGTAGAGGCGCCCGTTGGCGAAGTCGAGCAGCACGGCCTGGTCGGGCGCGTTCGGTCCACGATCCCAGCGGACGAACGGCGTGACGTAGTAGATCGACAAGGTCAGCAGCAAGATGGCCCATTTGATCCTTCGGATGGGACCTTTGACGGCCTGCGGTACGACGGGCGAGCCGGCTGCAGCAGCTGCCCTGGCCCGCGTCCTCGCGTGATCGATCTCGATAGTGATGGCCATAACGCGCGATCAATTCACTGCAGCGAAGCCGAGCGAGGCCCGAACGGCCGGCTCGATGAGGTCGGGGGTCCAGGCCGGTTCGAAGGTCATCGCGACGTCGACGGCAGCGACCCCTGGCACGGTCGATGCCGCCGCCTCCACGCCTTCCTTCAGGAAGGACGTCGCGGGACAGCCCCGCGTCGTCGCGGTCATCGTGATGCGGACCGCCCCATCTTCCACCGCGATGTCGTAGACGAAACCGAGATCGACGATGTTCTCGCCCAGTTCGGGATCGATCACGACGCGCAGCGCGCCGCGGATGTCCTCGAGCAACCGGTCCGTCATGATGGCGCCCTCACGGTCAGTTCGTAGGTGGCGCCGTCAGGTCTGAAGCCACCGAGCCAGCGAAAGCCCCGCTTCTCGAGCTGCGGAAACAGGAATACCGGCTCCCGTCGCAGAAGAGACGACAGCGTCTCGCCGGGACCGAGCTTTTCCGCCGCAGCGAGAATCCTGACCATGGGCTCGGGCGGATCGAGGTCGCGGTTGTCGAGTTCCACGACCGGTTCGGGCCAGGGGGCGAAGGGCGAATTGCTTGCGGCGATCGGTGTGGTTTCCCGCTCGGCCCCGACAGGCGTGAACAGCACCTCCCATTCGCCGCCTTCGAGTTCGCTTGCCGAATGAGCAAAACCCTTGTCGGCCATGACGGCGAACAACGGCACCGGCTTGAACGGCGCGTAGAGTCGAAGACCCTGCCCTTGCTGGAGACGACCGACCGCGGCCATGATGACCGAGAACGGCTCGCCACCGGCACGCAGGATCGGACGGGCATCGACATCCAAATAGTCGGTCATTGCGGTCTCCTCAGGTTTTGGCGAACAAAAGATGCGGCGCGACGGCGCCCGCCGGCAGGCGCAGCGGCAAGGCGACGTCTTCCAGACGCCGGATTCGAATGATTTCGTGGATGATGCCGACGACCCCGACGGTCATCGCGGCCGCGGCCATCCGGAACGCGCCCGGCTGTGCCGCCAGCAGAGCAAGCGTCCCCATCCAGACGGAGACGTAGTAGATCGCGAACCACTTGGTCGCCCTGCTTTCCGCGACCAGGTCCTGGACGCGCGGCGTCGGCGCGCGTCCCATCACGGGTCCGTAGGTCTCGAGCCAGGTGAGAAACGCAACGATCTTGTAGAGCTTGGCCAGCACCAGCCCCGACAACCAGCCGAACGCCGCCAGGAAGGCAAAGGCGCCCAGATGCAGCGACAGCGTTCGCGTCGAGACGAGCGCTATTCCCAGCAGCCCCGTTGCCGCCAAGCTGGCGAATGACAGCATCGCCATCCGCATGTTGAGCTCGAGCTGACGCCGCTTGCGGGCACGGAAGATGCCGGCAAGATCCCGACCGTAGAGAGCGGCGCAAGCCAGGCCGAAAACCGCGGCGATCGAGAGCACCATATTCAGCCCCAGTTCGAAGCCGATCGCCGCGGCTCCGCCGCCGACGGTCGCCGCGACCGCGAGCGCGCCGGCGGCGAGCGTCAGGCGGCTCTTCCGATCCTCGACGTCAGGCGCCAGCATGAACATGGACAGCAATCGGTAGCTGACGCCCATCGCCGTCAACGTCAGCCAGCCGCCGAGCCCGGCGATGGCATGCAGCGGGATGCCCCGCGCCAGGACAGCATCGCCGATCCGCCCCGCCCATCCGGCCAATGCGAACGCGAACACCGCGCCGAAAGCGGCCGTCGCGCAAAGAGAGGCGAGGCCAACCAGGACGAATCGTGCCGGTCCCGACGGCCGCTGCCAGGCCGTCAGACCGAGGTCGACCACGATGAGGCCGAAGCCGACAACCAGCAGCACGGCCCCGAGCGGCAGAAGCCATGGCGCGGAAGGCAGGCGGGCGCCTAAAGCCATGAACCCGGCGAGCAGCGAAACCAGTCCCGCCGTCACCAAGGCCAGGGCAGGCAGCGCCCATCGTTCGCAGAACAGAGGCTGAGCCACCAGGACAGGGACGAATTGGAAAAGCGCTCCGCACATCGCGATGCTCAACCAACCGATGCAAACAACATGCACCAGAACGAGCGTGTCCGGTGCTGCGAGATCCGCCGCAGGGTGTCCGATGCCCGCGACCATCAGCGCGAGCGCAGCCAGCAGCCAGGTCAGCGCCGCCGCGAAGTAGGTCATCGTCCATCGGGAAATGCTGCCGCCGATCATGATCGTCTCGTCATCCCAGCGTGAATTGCGACGCGATTAGTCGCGCTCATGCCGCACGTGGGCGTTCCGGGTTCCATGACAAGGAGCCTACCCGGACGGGTCGCCGAGATGTTTGTGATGTCGCAAAGAAACCAACATATCGCAGCGCGATATGGCGGAAGCACCTCTGGAGTCCGGCAAATGCCTGGGCGCGGAGTGATGGTCTATCTTTTCGACGCGACCTTCATTCTCGCGCTGGCGTATCCGCTCCTGATGCTCTTTGCTGGGAAAGGCAGACGGCGAGGCAACTAACGTCCGCTTCGGGTCGGCGGCGTGGTTTGATCAGCGGTGGGGCGCTCCCGCCGGACATCTCGCCGCGACGTCCTACCGGAAGCGATGGGCCATGTGTGGACGTTTGCCTATCAGAATCCGCGTGGTAATCAGAGAAGATGGTTTTGTCGCATTTGCTCGATAGGAGCCAAGCAGACATGGACCGACGCAGTTTTGTCCGCTCCATCGGTTTCGCGACCTTGACCTGGCCGATGGCAGTTCGAGCCGAGACGTCTCGCAGACCGGCGCGGCTCGGCATTGTCAGCATTGGCGGACCAACCGCGGATATGACGGGTCCGCTTCCCCGCAACCGTACGGTGCGCGCATTCTTACGCGGAATGGCGGAGCTAGGTTACGTCTTCGGGCGCGATTTCGTAACCGAAGCGCGCGGCACGGATGCCCTTTCGACGCTGCCCGAGCTTGTCCATCAGGTCGACATGGTCGTCGCCACTGGCGGCGGTACGGTGCTATCCTCTCTCAAAGAGACAACGCACACTATTCCTATCATTATGACGGCCGCACCCGATCCCGTGGCCCAAGGCTACGCGCAGGGACTTGCCCGGCCGGGAGGAAATTTCACCGGCATGAGTCTTCAAACCTTGGAGCTGACCGGCAAGCGTCTGCAGATCCTCAAAGAACTCGCACCAGCCGCGCAAGTTGCGGCGGTCTTTTGGGATCCGACCAATCCCGAATTGTGGCCGGCAGCTCAAGCATTCGGCCAGACGCAGGGTTGGAAAATGGTGTCCGTAGAGATTCGCGATTCGTCGGAGATCGAGAAAGCCTTTAAGGTCGCCCTCGACGCGGGCGTTGGGGCGATCCTAGTTCCGGCCTCCGGAGTTCTCTTCAGCCGCGGTAGCCAAATTGCACAATTCGCGGCGCAGAGCCGCATCCCGGCAATTTACGAGCTGAGGCCTTTTGTTGATGCCGGCGGACTCGCCTCTTACGGAGCCGATATCGAAGATATCTGGCGACGCGCGGCAACTTACGTCGACAAAATCATCAAGGGCGCTCATCCCGCAGAATTGCCAATCGAACAGCCCACCAAGTTCGAGCTGGTGATCAATGCCCGAGCAGCAAGAGCGCTCAGCCTGACGTTGCCGCCCTCTATCCTGATACGCGCCGACGATGTGATCGACTGAAAAGACGCGTGGCATTCCTCGGGTGAACGACCATCCTGTCCTCAATGGCATGTTCTGGTCTCGCCCTCTGGAGCCCCTTGGCGTGATCTGCCCGACATATTTGGTCCGTACGCCACCCGCTACAACCACTCCGTTCGTTGGCGGCGGCCTGGCGTTTGCGGCAGCATCATCGGCGCGCTTGCCGCTGCCCGTGCAGCCTCATCACGCGAGGAAGTCGCTGCGATTGACCCGGCTGAGCGACGTTTCGAGCCTGATATCGTCGCGCCTGATCTCTTCGACGGTCTCGAAGGTGAAACGGATGTGCTCGGCCGCCGCCGCTTCGGCTTCCTTGGTCTTGCCTGCGATCACCGCATCGGCTAGCGCGAGATGTTGCTCCAGCAGCTGGTCGCGGACGCCCTCGCGCAAATAGAGCTGCGCGCGGCTGTAGAAGATGTTGTTCCGCAACAGGTCGGCAAGCGCGCGCATGACGTGGAGCAACACCACATTGTGGAACTGGGCGACGAACGTCCCCGAGCGGGTGGTCGCGAGCAGCCCGCGCCTTTCGAGGATTTGCAGCGCCTCGCGCAGCGAGGGCCGCGAGATCTCCAGCTTTTCGGCGAGATCCCGCTCGGCCGCGAGCTTTTCTCCGGGCCGCAACACGCCCTCGAGGATCAGCTTCTCGATGTGGTCGGCCATCGCTTCCGCGATTTTCGGGGTCCGGACGACGTTGCTCCAATTTTGGTAAAACAATTTTACCATATTACGCATCGGACAATATAGATGCCCAAGACCGTGAACCAGCGCGGCGGCGGATGAGGACAACGTGAGGAGATTTTCGTGGCGTGGACGCAGGTTTACGATCCCTTCAACAACCCATGGCTCTCGACCGCCGCGGCGGCGCTGCCTGTCATCGTGCTGCTCAGCGCGATTGCGATCTTCGAGATCAAGGCGCATTGGGCGGCGGCCATCGGCCTCGCCACCGCACTCGGCGTTGCCGTGTTCGGGTTCGGCATGCCGGCGGGCATGGCCGGAATGGCCGCGATCTACGGCGCAGGCTTCGGGCTGCTGCCGATCGGCTGGATCATCATCAACATCATCTTCCTCTATCAGCTTCTGAACGAGAAGGGCGAGTTCGCGGTGCTGCAGCGTTCGGTCTCCTCGATCAGTGACGATCGCCGCCTGCAGCTGCTCTTCATCGCGTTTTCGTTGGGTGCGTTCTTCGAAGGCGCCGCCGGGTTCGGCACGCCGGTTGCGGTCACCGCCGCAATGCTCATCGCACTTGGCTTTTCACCGCTCGCCGCATCCGGCCTGTCGCTGATCGCCAATACCGCGCCGGTCGCCTATGGCGCGCTCGGCACGCCCGTGATCGCGCTCAGCGCGGTGACCGGGCTCGATCTCCAGCAACTGAGCGGAATGATTGGGCGGCAGCTGCCGTTCTTCTCGCTGCTGTTGCCGTTCTGGCTGATCTGGGCCTTCGTCGGCTTCCGCCGGATGCTCGAGATCTGGCCGGCGATCCTGGTGGCCGGCGTCTCGTTCGCCGTTCCGCAATATCTGGTGTCGAACTTCCATGGCCCGTGGCTGGTCGACGTGATCGCCGCGGTGGTGTCCATGGCAAGCCTCGCGCTGTTCCTGCGGATATGGCGGCCGATGCATGTGATGAAGGAGATGCCGGCGCGCTATGGCGCCCCCCTGTCGGACGAAGCTCCCGCCGGCAAGAGCACGAAGGCGGCGGTCGCCAAGGCATGGACGCCCTGGCTGATCTTCTCGGCCTTCGTCTTCGCCTGGGGCACGCCGCAGGTGAAGACCTGGCTCGACGGCATCTGGGTCGCCAAGTTTCCCGTCCTCGGGCTGCACAACCTGGTGCAGAAGGCGCCGCCCGTCGTCGCCAAGCCGGTCGCGGAGGGGGCGGTCTATGTGCTCAATCTGCTCTCGGCGGCCGGCACCGGCATCCTGCTGTCGGCGATCATCTCGGGCCTCTTGGTCGGCTACGGCCCGTTCAGCCTGATCCGGATGTATGCGCGCACGCTCTATCTGACACGCTATTCGCTCGCGACCATCGCCTGCATGCTGGCGCTCGGTTTCGTCACCCGCTACTCCGGCACGGATGCCACGCTCGGGCTCGCCTTCGCCAAGACCGGAACGCTCTATCCGTTCTTCGGCGCGCTGATCGGCTGGCTCGGCGTTGCGCTGACGGGGTCGGACACGTCCTCGAATGTGCTGTTCGGGGGACTCCAGCGCATCAGCGCCGAACAGATCGGCGTGAGCCCGGTGCTGATGGCCGCCGCCAACAGCTCCGGCGGCGTCATGGGCAAGATGATCGATGCGCAGAGCATCGTGGTCGCGTCCACGGCGACCAAATGGTACGGCCACGAGGGCACGATCCTGCGCTTCGTCTTCTTCCACAGCTTCGCGCTCGTCGTTCTCGTCGGCATCCTGGTGCTGGGCCAGGCCTATCTCTGGCCGCTCAAACTGCTCGTGCCCTGAACGGAGACCGCGATGCGCTTGTCACAGTGTCACAATTTTCATGACTTCCGTCGGCTGGCGCGTCACCGGCTGCCGGGGCCGATCTTCGACTACATCGACGGTGGGGCGGACGATGAGGTCACCCACCGCCGCAACACGGCGAGCTTCGAGCAATGCGACCTCGTGCCGAACGTGCTGCGCGGCGTGCAGGAGGTCGACCTCTCCGTCACCGTCATGGGTCAGAAGCTTGCGCTGCCGTTCTATTGCTCGCCGACGGCCCTACAGCGCCTGTTTCATCATCGGGGCGAGCGCGCCGTCGCCGCGGCGGCGGCGCGCTACGGCACCATGTTCGGCGTCTCCTCGCTCGGCACGGTCAGCCTCGAGGAGCTGCGCAAGGCCCATGATACGCCGCAGATCTATCAGTTCTATTTCCACAGGGATCGCGGCCTCAATCGTGCGATGATGCAGCGCGCAAAGGACGCCGGCGTCGAGGTGATGATGCTGACGGTGGACAGCATCACCGGCGGAAACCGCGAGCGCGACTTAAGGACAGGATTCAGCATCCCCTTCCGTCTGACGCTCGCCGGCATGCTCCAGTTCGTGATCAAGCCGCAATGGGGCATCCAGTATGTGACGCACGAGAGGTTCAGGCTGCCGCAGCTCGAAGAGCATGTCGACATGAGCGGCGGCGCGGTGTCGATCGGCCGCTATTTCACCGAGATGCTGGATCCGTCGATGAATTGGGACGACGTCGCCGAGATGGTGCGAAGCTGGAACGGCCCGTTCTGCCTGAAGGGGATCATGTCGCCCGCCGATGCGCGCCGCGCGGTCGAGATCGGCTGCGCCGGGATCGTCCTGTCGAACCATGGCGGCCGGCAGCTCGACGGCTCCCGCTCGGCGTTCGATCAGCTCGCGGAGATCGTCGACGCCGTCGGCGATCGCATCGACGTGATGATGGATGGCGGCATTCAGCGCGGAACCCACATCCTCAAGGCGCTCTCGCTCGGCGCCAAGGCTGTCGGCCTTGGGCGATCCTATCTCTATCCGCTGGCAGCGGCCGGACAGCCCGGGGTCGAGCGGGCGCTCGGCCTGTTGCGGGCCGAGCTCGAGCGCGACATGAAGCTGATGGGATGCACCTCGCTCGGCCAACTCTCGCGCGCCAATTTGCGCTTCAAGTCAGCAGCGTGAAACGCCGGCGCCCACAGGAGGGGTAGGGTCATCGATTTGAGCGGCGCGCGGGCTCAGACCGTTCGTCTCGTGGGCTTGTTGTTTGCGCATGATCTTTTCGGAAAACCGCCGCGCACTTTGCGCTAACGCGGCCCTCCGGGTCCGGATCCTGCTTTAGCGCGGCCGGCTGCGCTCAATGATCTCGGCGGCGCCCTTGCCGAGCAGATCCAGTCCCACGGCACGGCCGAGCTCGCGCGGGCGATCGGCGGGACCTGCGCGCGAAGCTTCGATGATGGTGTTGCCGGACAGGTCGAGCACGGAGGCGGTGAGCGACATCTGATCGCCCGAGATGGTCGAGAAACCGGCCACGGGCGAATTGCAGTGGCCGTTGAGCACCCACAGCACCTCGCGCTCGGCATCGGCGCAGGCATGCGCCGTGGGATCGTCGATCGACGACAGGATCTTTCGTGTTTGCCAATCCTGCGCGGCGCATTCGACCGCGACGATGCCCTGCCCTGCCGCTGGCAGCATCTCCGTCGCGGTGAATTCGTAGGCGATGCGGCTGGCGAGCCCGACGCGATCGAGACCCGAGCGCGCCATGATCAGCGCGTCCGCGGGACCCACCGCGCCGCCATCCGGCAGGCGCTGCATCTCGCGATTGTCCAGCTTGCGCACCCGCGTGTCGGCGGCGCCGCGGAAGTGGATCACCTCGACATCCGGAAACAACCGCCGCGCGTAGGCGGCGCGTCGCACCGCGTTGGTGCCGATCTTGAAACCCTTGCCCTTCGACTGGCGCAGCGCCTCCAGCGTGACGCCTTCGCGCAGCACCAGTGCATCGCTGGGCGGATCGCGCGACAGGGTCGCGCCGATGACCAGGCCGGGCGTGTCCTCATTCCCAGGCATGTCCTTCAGCGAATGCATCGCCGCCTGCAGTTCGCCCGCAATCACCGCGGCGCGGATCTGCGCCACGAAGGCGCCGCCCTTGCCGCCATGGGGCAACAGCTTGCTGGTCTGGTCGAGATCCCCCGTGGTGTCGAACTTGACGATCTCGACGTCGAGACCTGATACCGCTGATGTCAGGCGGCGCGCAATCTCTTCCGTCTGGGCCAGCGCCATCGCGCTCTTGCGGGTGCCGATCTTGAATCGTGGTGCCAAGTCGAGAGTCCTTTTCGAAACGCGCGCCGCTTTGTTGAGCACGATCTTGTCGGAAAACCGCTTCGCACTTTGCGCTAACGCGGCCCTCCGGGTCCGGATCATGCTTTACCGCGCATCCTCCAATATCATGTCGGAGGCCTTTTCGGCGATCATGATGATCGGCGCGTTGGTGTTCCCCGAGACGAGGTCCGGCATGACGGAGCCGTCGACGACACGAAGGCCGTCGAGCCCCCTCACCTTCAGCCGCTGGTCCACCACCGCGAGCGCGTCGTTGCCCATACGACAGGTCGAGGTCGGATGATAGATGGTGCTGCCACGGTCGCGGCAATAATCCAGGATCTCGGCGTCCGTCGATACCTTCGCGCCGGGATCGTATTCGCCGGCCACGAACGGCTTCAGCGCCGGCGCATTCAGGATCCTGCGCAGGATCTTGATGCCTTCGACATTGGTGGTGCGGTCGGTCTCGGTGGACATGTAGTTGATCCGGATCTCCGGCGGCACGGTCGGGTCCGCGCTCCGGATGCGCAGGGAGCCGCGGCTCTCGGGGCGGAGCTGGCAGACCGAGGCGGTGA
Source organism: Bradyrhizobium sp. UFLA06-24 (assembly GCF_054967145.1). NCBI lineage: Bacteria > Pseudomonadati > Pseudomonadota > Alphaproteobacteria > Hyphomicrobiales > Nitrobacteraceae > Bradyrhizobium > Bradyrhizobium sp. UFLA06-24. Next base: position 10,224 of record NZ_JADFUE010000017.1, on the reverse strand, counting down.
AGCCGGAGAAGTCATGCAGCCGTTCGCCCATCTTGTCGGTCGAGAACGGCAGGAAGTGGACCTGGATGTCGGGTGACGCCAGCCGCGGATTGGTCTTGAAGAACGCGCCCGCGGTGCCGGCGGCGATCGTCAGCCAGCCTTTCCGGAACAGCGCATAGCGCGCGCCGGCGAGCGTACGGCGCAGCGGATGATTGACGGTGTCGTTCAGCGTGATCCTCTGCGAGCAGCGCATCACGATGCGGACCTGCATGTGGTCCTGGAGATCGTGGCCGACGCCTTGTGCATCCAGCACCACGTCGATGCCGTGCTTGCGCAAGAGGTCGGCGGGGCCAACGCCGGAGAGCTGCAACAGCTGCGGCGAGTTGTAGGCGCCGCTCGACAGCACGACCTCCTTCCGTGCCCGCACGCGGCGCACGATTGCGCCCTGGCGGTACGCGACGCCAACCGCGCGGCGCCCCTCGAACAGCACGCGCTGGCCGAGCGCCCCGGTCTCGATCTTGAGATTGCTGCGTGTCTTCGCGGGGCCGAGATAGGCCACCGCCGTCGAGGCGCGGCGGCCGTTGCGCGTCGTGGTCTGGAACAGGCCGACGCCCTCCTGCGTGGCGCCGTTGAAATCGGGATTGTAGGGCAAGCCGGTCTCGACGGCGGCATCGATGAAGGCCTTCGACAGCGGATCGGTCACCACCATGTTGGAGACCGGCAGCGGCCCGCCGGTGCCGTGATATTGGTCGGCGCCGCGGGCCTGGTTCTCGGCCTTCTTGAAATAGGGCAGCACGTCGTCATAGCCCCAGCCGGCATTGCCGCGCTGGCGCCAGCGATCGTAATCCTCGTGCTGACCGCGCACGTAAAGCAGGCCGTTGATCGAGCTCGATCCGCCCAGCGTCTTGCCGCGCGGCTGGAACACTTGCCGTCCCTTCAGCTCGGGCTCCGGCTCGGTCTGGTACATCCAGTTGACGGTCTTCTCCTTGAACAGCTTGCCGTAGCCGAGCGGCACGTGGATCCAGATGTTGGAATCCTTCGGGCCGGCCTCGAGCAGCAGCACGCTGTGCTTGCCGCCCGCCGACAGGCGGTTGGCGAGCACGCAGCCGGCCGAGCCGGCGCCGACGATGACGTAGTCGAACTCGGGATCATCAGGCGTGAGGGAGGAGGTTGCGGTCATGCGCGGCTGTTCTTCTTGTTGGGTCGTGGGCGTTTCCGGTCTGTGACTAGCACAATCATGCGCGCAGGCGCAGGGCTTCGACCAGCGACTTGAACGCACGGGCATATTCCGCGCCCGCCCTTGCGATATCAGCGCGCCCGGCGCAGGCCACCGCGGCCTCCGTCACCGCGCCGAGCAGCAAGCGCGCCAGCGGCTCGACCGGCTGCTTGGCGATCAGGCCGGCCTCCATGGCTATCGAAAGCGCGCGCGGCATCTTGCCGCCAAAGTGCCTGGCGTCGATCTCGCGCCAGCGCTCCCAGCCGAGCACCGCCGGTCCGTCGCGCAGGATGATCCGGCCGGTCGGCCCCTTGGCGGTCGCGGCAAAGTAATGCTGCGTGCCGGCGACCATCGCGGCCAGTACGTCCTTCTCGGTGCGCGCGGCGCTGTCGATCTCGGCAACGAGATCGCGCGAGACGGAATCGAACACGGCTTCGAACACCGCCTCCTTGGTCTTGAAGTGATGATAGACCGCGCCCTTGGCGATGCCGGCGCCTTCGGCGATCTCGTCCATGGTGGAGGCGGCAAAGCCCTGGGTTCCGAACAGCCGGCGCGCCGCCGTCAGGATCGCCTCCGATGTCGCCGCCCGCCGTTCCGCCTGTTTTGCCATGGCTTCCGTCTAATCCAATTCGGCGCGAGCGACCAGTTGACTTTTCGACCATCAGTCGGTATTTACCGACCAACAGTCGGTTTTAATCGTGAGGTCCGCCATGCCAAGTCGTGACATCGTCGAAGCGTTTGCGAGGCACCTGGAAGCCGGAGATTTCGTCGGCGCGATCGAACGATTCTATACGCCTGACGCCGCTACGTACGAGAACAACGCCGTACCGACGGTCGGACGGGATAAGCTCGCAGCCAAGGAGCGCGGCGTGCTGGCCGCGTTCAAGGAGGTCAGGGCCGTGCGCATCGGGCCGAGCCTGATCGAGGGCGACAACGTCGCCTCACGCTGGGTCTTCAGCTTCACCAATGCGGAAGGCATCACGCGCACGCTGGAGGAGATCGCCTGGCAGACCTGGCGCGGCGACGAGCTGATCGAGGAGCGGTTTTACTACGACCCGAAGCAGCTCGGGCGATAACTCCCGTTACGGTCGTTCAGACCGCATCCGCGCGCAGCAGCGTATCCACCGTGATCGTGCCCCGTGCGCGGGAGACGCAGGCGCAGATCTTCTGGTTGGTCTCCTTCTGGTGATCGCTGAAGAAGACGTCGCGATGGTCGATCTCGCCGTCGACGGCAACGACATCGATGGCGCAGAGGCCGCATTCGCCGCGCTTGCAGTCGGAGATCACCTCGAAGCCGCTGGCGTTGAGCACGTCCAGCATCGAACGCTCGCGCGGGATCTCGAGCTCGACGCCGGCATCCTTCAGGCGCACACGAAAGGTTTCGGTCGGCAGCGTGCCGCTGGAGCCGAAGGTCTCGTAGCGAAGGTCCGTCAGCGGATGGCCGGCACCGATCCAGGCGTGGCGCGCGGCATCGAGCATCCCCATCGGGCCGCAGAACAGCGTCAGCGTGCCCTCAGGCAGCGAGGCAAACAAAGCGCCGAGATCGAGCCGCTTGCCTTCATCGCCGGCGTGAACGACCATGCGCGCGCCGAGCGCCTCATTGAGATCATCGAGATAGGCGGCATCCGCGCGACTGCGCACGGCATAGTGCAGCGAGACATTGGCGCCGCGGCGCGCCAGCACCTGCGCGGCGCCGAGGATCGGGGTGATGCCGATGCCGCCGGCGATCAGGCAATAATTGTCGCGTGCCCAGTCCATTGCGAGAAGCGAGGCCGGCCGGGTGATGTCGAGCCGCGCGCCCGGCTGCAAAGACCACATGTAACGCGAGCCGCCGCGGGAATCCTCGGCACGGCGGACCGCGATCCGGTAGCCTTGCGGCGAGGCTTCGCCGACCAGCGAATAGGACCGCGTCTCCGGCTGCCCGTCGATGGTGACGCTGACATTGATGTGGCTGCCGACCGGATAGGCTGTGCCATCGAACCGGTCGGGTTTGATCAGGAATTCACGGATGCCGGGCGACAGGTCGCGGGTCGACACCAGCGTTGCCGGAATCCAGGTTTCGATGAAGCGCATGGCGTTGCCCTCAATCGGTTGCGGTCTTGATCAGCGCGAGCGCCGGCAAGAGGTCGAGATGGGTGCGGTTGCGTAGCGCGAGGCGCAAATTGCGCACCGCGAGCCGCGCATGCTCGCGCATCACCGCTTCCGCGCGCGCCCCCTCGCGGTTCTCGATCGCGTCGATCACGACACGGTGATGCTCCTGCCCGATGATCAGGATCTGCTGCGCCTCGGGCAGCGCCGATTGCGCCATCACGAAGCCGCTTGGCGAGGCGAACGGCAGGGCGGAGGCGCGGTCGATCTGCCGGATCAAGGGCGGACTGCGCGACAGTTCGGTGAGCAGCGCGTGGAAGCGCGCGTTCAGCGTAACGTAGGACGAGAAAGCCTCGATCGAGATCGGCACCTGGTCCAGCAGCTCGTCGATGGCAGCGAGGCACTCCTTCAGCGGCTCGAGGTCGCGCGCGGAGACGCCGCGCTCGGCGGCGAAGCGTGCGGCGAGGCCTTCCAGCGTACCGCGCAGCTCGATGGAATCGGAGATGTCGCGCTCGGAAAAGGCCTTCACCATGAAGCCGCCGGAAGGGATCGCTTCCAGCAGCCCCTCCTCCTCCAGCCGCACCAGCGCCATGCGCACTGGCGTGCGCGAGGCGCCTGTCGTCTCCACGGCCTGGAGCTCGGAGATGCGTTCGCCCGGACGCAAGGAGCCATCCAGGATCTGTTCGCGCAACGCCAGTTGCGCCTTCACCGTCTGCGAGACGGAGCGGTCGACCTCACGTTCGGCCATGTCCCTACTCCGCGGCCTGGAGGTGCTTCGGCGGGTTTTCCTTCGCCACCATCTTGTCGATCAACCTGCGCGTCCACATCGCGCCGGCGTCGATGTTGAGATTGTAGAAGATGCGATCCGGATTCTCGTCCATCGCGCGCTGCTGCGCCTCGAGGATGAGCTCGTCCTCGCGGAAGATGCCGGAGACGCCTTCGCGGATTTCGGTGGTGATGCGCTGCTCGCCGATCTGGTAGTTGCGAACGAATGCCCAGAAATAATGGCAGGTCTTCTCGGTCTCCGGCGTGATGGTGTTGAGCACGAAGCCGTTGACGCCCTGCGAGCGGTCGCCTTCGGGCGCGCCGGTGCCCGCCGGGGCCACGCCGACGTCGATGGCGATGGTGCATGGCGCCTCGAAGCGGATGATCTGCCAGCGGTCGACGGGGCCGGGCTTGCCGAGCTGCTTGGCCCAGAACGGCGGCGGCTCGATGTTGCGCATCCAGCGCGTCACAGTCACGGTCTTCTCGCCGTGGGTCACGTCGAACGGCGCTTCGGCGACCGCGTCATTGCCGATCGAGGAGCCGTGCACGAAGGTTTCGTGGGTGAGGTCCATGAGATTGTCGAGCACGAGGCGATAGTCGCAATTGACGTGAATGGTCTTGCCGTCGCCCGCCCACGCCGGATCGTGGTTCCAGTGCATGTCGGGGACGAGCGCGGGATCGGCCAGCGCAGGATCGCCCATCCAGAGCCAGATATAACGATGACGCTCGACCACCGGATAGGCGCGCACGCAGGCCGACGGATTGATGGTCTCCTGCGAGGGCATGAAGGTGCAGCGGCCCTGCGCATTGAATTTCAGGCCGTGATAGCCGCAGACGACGGTGTCGCCTTCGAGCCGGCCCTTGGACAGCGGCACCAGCCGATGCCAGCAGGCATCCTCCAGCGCGGTCACCGAGCCGTCGGCCTTGCGGTACATCACGATGTGCTTGCCGCAGATCGTCCGCGGCAACAGCGCCGGCTTCACCTCCGCGTCCCAGGCCGCGGCGTACCAGGCATTCATGGGAAAGGGTTTTGTCACTGGCGATCTCCCGCGGCTCATGTATGCGTTATGTATACAATAACGGAAGGAAAGGATTGTTCAAGCCGGATTCGTGACGTATCTAAATACCGATTGCCGGTCGAATGTATACATGAATAGCTGAGGATCGTTCCCCGCGAAAGCGGGGAATCCAGTACTCCGCGACGCTCATTGGGTTCACAATTGGAGCCGCGGCGTACTGGATCACCCGCTTTCGCGGGTGATGACACCTTTTGATGCGGCGAGTCCTCCTTTGGAGGCAGTCCCGGTGCTTCGGCTCGAGCCCTACGCCCCGAACACCTTCCCCAGCCCGGCCTGAGCCTCTTCCTGAATCTTCTTCAGGTGATCGGTGCTGCGAAAACTTTCCGCGTAGATCTTGTACACATCCTCCGTCCCCGACGGCCGCGCCGCGAACCAGCCGAAGTCGGTCTCGACCTTGATGCCGCCGAACGGCTGCCCATTGCCGGGCGCCTTGCTGAGCGTCGAACGGACCGGGTCACCGGCGAGGTCCTTCAAGCCGAGTTGCTCCGGCGTGACGGATTTCAAGATGGTCTTCTGCGGCCCGGTCGCGGCGACGTCGATGCGGGCGTAATGCGGCATGCCGAACTCGGCCGTCAATTCATTGAAGAGCTGGCTCGGATCACGGCCGGTCTTGGCCATGATCTCGGCAGCGAGCAGGCCGAGAATGATCCCGTCCTTGTCGGTGGTCCACACCGTGCCGTCGCGGCGCAGGAAGGATGCCCCTGCACTCTCCTCGCCGCCAAAGCCGAAGCTGCCCGTGAGGAGGCCATCGACGAACCATTTGAAGCCGACCGGCGTCTCTACCAGCTTTCGGCCGAGTTTTTTCGCGACCCGATCGATGATCGAGCTCGACACCACGGTCTTGCCAATCGCGGCATCCCTGCTCCAGTTCGGACGGTGCGCGAACAGATATGAGATCGCGGTCGCCAGATAGTGGTTGGGGTTCATCAGCCCGCCGGTGCGCGTGACGATGCCGTGACGATCGGCGTCGGTGTCGTTGGCAAAGGCGACGTCGAAGCGGTCGCGCATCGCGATCAGGCTCGCCATCGCGTAAGGCGAGGAGCAGTCCATGCGGATCTTGCCGTCCCAGTCCACCGTCATGAAGCGGAAGGTCGGATCGATCGCCTCGTTCACAACGGTGGCCTTGAGGCCGTAGCGCTCGATGATCGGATGCCAGTAGTGTACGGCGGCGCCGCCGAGCGGATCAATGCCGATATTGACGCCGGCGGATTTGACCAGATCGAGGTCGACGACGCTGCCGAGATCGGCAACATAAGGCGTGATGTAGTCATAGGCGTGGACGTTCGACGATTTCAGCGCCTTGCCATAGTCGATGCGCTTCACGCCCTTGAGGCCGTCCGCAAGATAGGCGTTGGCGCGCTTTTCGACCACACCGGTCACGTCGGTATCGGCCGGGCCCCCATGCGGCGGATTGTATTTGTAGCCGCCATCCTCGGGCGGATTGTGCGAGGGCGTGACGACGACGCCGTCGGCGAGGCCGCTTGCGCGGCCCTTGTTGTAAGTGAGGATCGCGTGCGAGATCACAGGCGTCGGCGTGTAGCCGCCGTCCTTGTCGATCATGATGTCGACGCCATTTGCAGCGAACACCTCGACCGCGCTGGCGAGCGCCGGCTCGGCCAGCGCATGGGTGTCGATGCCGATGAAGAGCGGACCGGTCAGCCCCTTCTCTTTCCTGTAATCACAGATGGCCTGCGTGGTGGCGAGGATATGGCCTTCGTTGAAGCTGTTCTTGATCGAGGTGCCGCGATGGCCCGAGGTCCCGAACGCCACCCGCTGCGCCGGGTCCGATGCATCCGGCCTGCCAGCGAAATAGGCGGTCACCAGCCTTGGAACATTGGCCAGCAGGCTCGGTGCAACCGGCTTACCCGCCGCGGGATCGACTTCTGCCACTTCAACTCTCCGTGCCTTCAAACGACAGTCTGGAGCACCATACCATCGGCCGGCCCGTCGCCAAGCGGCATGCCCGGCCGGACCGATGTCACACTCCGGTCAACAATCAACGCCGATCCCGCATCGGATGATCCATGGGCTCTCGTACTTTGGTCCCGGATATCGGTTGATACAGGACAAAGACGCCACCGCGCAGCGTGGGCACGCTGCATGCCGTTTGATCAAGCAGGCCGGGGGTTTGCAGGCATGCCTGCCGTCCCAGCGGGGGAGTGGATTTGAGATGACCGGACGTCTGATCTTCGTGCTGATGCTGTCCGTCGCCAATGCGATGTTGACCACCTCACCCGGCTTCGCCGCCGATGGCGATCCGGCCGCGGGCAAGGACATCTTCGCGCGAACTTGCGAGAACTGCCATGCGGTGGTGATCGGGGTGAACAAGGTCGGCCCAAGCCTCTGGAATGTCGTCGACCGCAAGCCCGCCGCCGTTCCCGACTTCGCCTATTCTGACGCCATGAAGGCCAACAAGCAGCCATGGACGGTGGCGGCGCTCGACACCTATCTCGCCGACCCCCGCGGCGACGTCCACGGCGTCAAGATGTTCTTCAAGGGGCTGCCGAACTCGACAGATCGGGCTAACGTCATCGCCTATCTTCAGACGCTGAAGTGAGCTGTCGTAGCCTGCGAGCGGGCCTCTGGCGGCGCCCGTTCGCCGACCACGCGGTCCGCAATGATCCACATCGCCCCGAGAATCATCCGGCGTAAAGCCTGATTAACGTAAAGAAAGGCTTCCGCTTCGGTTTGGCCAGTGCCGCCTCTATTCTTTTGCATCGCAAGCGCGAGAGAAACGCGAACACGGAGCGGCGTGATGCAAGGGCAGGCCCGGTTGGTTGCCGGACGAACCGATACGGGCGCCACGCCGTTCGGACGTTCGCACAGCCTCGACTTTCTGCGCGGCCTTGCCATCGTCGGCGTGATGGCGATCCATGTTTCACAATCCTTTCCGTCAAACATCCACGCCGTCGATTACGCCTTCATGTGCGGCTGGACCGGCGTCAACGTGTTCTACTTCGTCAGCGCCATGACGATGTGCCTGATGTGGACGCAGCGCACCGAGGCGAACCCGACGCGCAAATTCTACATCCGCCGCTTCCTGCGCATCGCCCCGCTGTTCTGGCTCGCGATCCCGGTCTATCTCGTCATCAACGGCACGGGGCCGAGCTACAATGCGCCCAACGGGATCGGCCCCCTCCAGGTGATCCTGACCGCGACGTTCTTGCATGGCTTCTGGCCCGACAGCGTCAACAGTGTCGTGCCGGGCGACTGGTCGATCGCAGCCGAGATGATGTTCTATCTCGTCTTCCCGCTCGTGATTTCAGCGTTCGGATCGCGACGGCGCCTGTATCTCGGACTGGCGATCGTGCTGCATCTTGTCAACGTCTGCCTGTTCAAGCCGTTCGCCTTCGCGCTGTTCTCGGCCTATTACGGCCCCGGCCACGAGGCGTTCGTCTGGAACGCGCTGCACATCAGCTTCCTGAACCAGCTGCCTGTCTTCCTGGTCGGCTGCGCGCTGTTCTTCGCCTTGCGCGACGGCTTTGCGAAGTCGGACGCTGCGATCCTGGCCGGCTTCATCGCGCTCTCGTTCATCGCCAATCGCGCGACCGGCTCGCATGAGTTCAACTATCTCGTGATCAACCTCGTGCTCGGCGCATGCGTGTTCTGGTGCATCCGTCTTGCAGCCCGCTTCCGACCGCTCGAGGCGCTCGGCCGCAACTCCTATTCGATGTACCTGTCGCATTTCGCGGTGATCTTTGGCCTGCGCCAGATCTGGCCGTTCGTGGACGGGTTCGCGTCTCTGCTGCTCGCCTATGTCGTCACCGCTGCGCTGAGCTATCTCGTCGCGCGCGCGACCTGGCATCTGGTCGAGCGGCACGCGCTGGATCTGGCGCATCGCCTGACATCTTCCGGCTCGAGCCGCTCGCCCTCGCAACCAATCATCGTGGCGCCCGCGACAGGCATGCGCTGAGACCTATTCGGGTCGCCTCACCATCGGCGAGGACCTCACACCGACCGCGGTGCGGGAACCTAAGACGTCCCCACCTCGATCCGAAACGACAATTGCTCTTCGGCACCGGGCGCGATGTGCATCAGGCCCGGCTTGTCGCTGAACTCGCCGTCGAATCCTTTGGGGCTCGCATAGCCGCGCCAGGGCTCGATGCAGAGGAACGGCGCGCCTGTTGGTTTTGACCAGACGCCGAGTTCGCGAAAGCCGCGCCAGGACATTTCGAGCCAGGGACCGGTGCCGTCTGTGGCGGCATAGCGAACCCCGTGGCTGTTGACGGGGTCGAGGATGACGGCATCGCTCGCGAACAGGGCTTCGGACAACGGCAATACGGTGCCTCGGACTGGGCTCGGATCCGTTGCCGCGAGCAGGAGGCCATCTTCGACACGCCGAACCGGCGAGGGCTCCTCGTCCGTGAACGTCAGAGCGTAGCTCTCTTTCGGCACACCACCCTGAATCGGCCAGTTGAAAGCGGGATGGCCACCGAGCGACACGGGCAATGTCTCGCCGCCGGTGTTGACGACCCGAAGCGAGAGATCGAGCCCCGCATCTTCAAGCACATAGGCCGCCGTCAGCCGAAACGCGAACGGGTAGAGCGCGCGCGTCGCATCGCTGTCCTCCAGCACGAGCGAGCAGCGGCTTTCGCCACGCTCTGCCCACGCAAAGCGGCAATCGCGGGCAAAGCCGTGCTGGGTCATCCGGTAGGTCTTGCCGAGGTGCCGCATCTCGTCCTTGGCAAGGCGCCCGACGATCGGAAATAGCAGAGGCGCATGGCGCGGCCAGGCCGGGCCGGCCTGCCAGACGAACTCCGTGCCGTCCTTGTGCTTGAGCGAACACATCTCGGCGCCTTGCGCCTTGATGGTCGCGGTGAGATCACCACTGCGGAGCATGTGCGTGTCGTCGGTCATGGCAGTCTCCATCGGGGCCATCGCGACCGGATCATATCGCATCAAAAACGATTTCGCCCGCCTCGCGAAGAGGCGGGCGACGATCCATGCCGCAGAAGCTCAGGCCTGGGGCGACCGCCCCACGCTCTCATAGGTGAAGCCGGCGGCAGCCATGTCTTCGGGCCGGTAGATGTTGCGCAGGTCGACGATGATGGGCTGCGCCATGGTGGTCTTCAGCCGGTCGAGATCGAGCGCGCGGAA
>NZ_JADFUE010000179.1:0-1602 GCF_054967145.1 Bradyrhizobium sp. UFLA06-24 | reverse complement strand
GGTGGTCGTTCATGGGCGCGCATAGCTTCGCTCATCGCCACCTGCAAAATCAACAGCGTGGAGCCCTACGTCTGGATCAAAAATTAGGCGGCTTACAGGTGGCGGGCGAGATGATGCGCCGGCTCGTACGACGAGCCGAGCATCGAGCCCGGTATGCCGTCGTTGCTGGATGCGCTCCGTCTCGGCTTTCCGTTCCCAGACAATACTGCCCTTCCACGTACGCCCTTTCTTTCTCTGCCTGGGAACCAGCCGGTCGTTTGTATGCCGCCCACGTCTTTCTCATCGCCGCGTTCGCGATAATCAGCGACGCCGACCAGCGTCTCTCCGATAGAACCTGTTTTCGCCGACGCAGGCGCGCATGTCGGTGCGCCGGAACCAGATGGCGCGTCCGCATCGCAGCGGTGGATTGCCCGCAATAAAGATGACCTGCTCGTCGGTTCGCATGCGCAAGACATCATGCGGCAGCATCAGCGGCCGGCGCGCGAGCTGCTTGGACCGCGTCCGGGAGGAACCCGACGTCTGCGAGGACCGGCTCAGCTGATCGACCTCGACCGTCGTGTCGCCGCAGCGCTTGGAGATGTAGTCCGCCGTCTCGGGGTCGTTGATCGCCGAGAAGGAGATCCAGGATGCGCTTTCGAACCACTTGCTGGTGGCATCGCGGCCGCCATAGGCCTCGCGCATCTGGCCGATTGACTGGTAGAGCATCAAGAGGGTGATGCCGTATTTGCGCCCCGCATCACGCGCGGTTTCGAGAATGCGTAAGTAGCCGAGACGCGCGACCTCATCGAGTAGGAACAGGGTCCGGCCGGTCACTTCGCCATTGCGATTGTAGATGGCGTTGAGCAGCGAGCCGATGATGACGCGGGCGAGGCCGGCATGGTTCTCCAGGGTCTTCAGGTCGAGATTGATGAAGACGTCCGTCCGGCCCTCCGCGAGCTCGGCCGTCGTGAAGCTCGATCCGGACACCAGGGCGGCATAGTTGCCATAGGAGAGCCAGTGGGTTTCCTTCACCGCATTGGCGTAGACGCCGCTGAAGGTCTCTGGCGTCATGGCGATGAAGGGCGCGACATTCTCCTTCACGAATCCGGACTCGGAGTTGTCGTAAATCGTCTGAAGCCGCTGGCGCAACTTCGGCTCCGGCTCCGACAGGTTGGCGCGGACCTGGCGGAGGTGCTGATCCTTCTTTTCCGTATGACCGGACAAACAGACATCGGCGATCAACGCCGTCAGCAGTTGCAGCGCCGAGGCCCGAAAGAAGTCATCCCGCGCCGAGCCCTGGCGCGGATTGTCGGTCATGATGAACATCCCTCGTTTTGAAAAGGAAACCTCATGTCTGAAAGTCGAAAGCCCACGCACGATGCCTTCGCTGTGGCCGGTGACGGCCGAAATTCTACATGGACGCGGATCGGCGCCGCTTGGCCGAACGATGACGGCAAGGGTTTCAATATCGTGATCGCGCCCGGCTTGGCCGTTTTGGGTAAAATCGTGCTGCGCGAACCGAAGCCCCAGGCCGACCAGGAGCCTGACTAGTACCCACTTTTCTTGGAACGTGAGTCGTGATTCAAGGTCGGGATGATACCCGAAGCAAGAGAAGTCCACCTT
>NZ_JADFUE010000178.1:0-1663 GCF_054967145.1 Bradyrhizobium sp. UFLA06-24 | reverse complement strand
TGCCTTGGCGCTTTTTGGACGCCGGTCAGTTGAGCGTGCGCAGCCTCCTTCGTTGCCGGCGTCCAAAAACCTGCACAGAAGGCGACATAGCGCCTTGTCATGCCCCTCGAAATGATGATTGGCCTGCGGTCGGGCTGTACTGGGCAGAAGGTTATGCTTGAGCTGATCTTACGGCGAATTGCTAAAAGACTTCACGGCGCAACCGCGACAGATGCAGACATTGGCCTTCTCCGCTCAACCTTGGATGTGAGCGTCGTACCGGATTGGCTGGTAATTGTCTTGAGAGAGTACGGATTGGCGGGCGTTTGCTTTTCGCTGGACGCCAGCGGTGATCTGTCCGGACATGGCGCCGAACTTATTTGGCTTACCCCGACTCAGATCGTGTCGGAGGCGTTGGAGTCCGAGCCTGGGCTCTCGGTCGTGCCTATGGGATACATTCCGGTCGGAGGCTGCGCCGAAGGTTCAGGAGACCCGTACTTCCTGGACATGCGGACGGTTAGCCAAGACCCTGCCTTGGTACGGATCCCGCACGATTTCGCGGTGATTAAGCCTTATCCGTTAGATCGCGTTGAGCTGGTTGCGAATACCTTGAGCACGTTCTTCACTGAGGCACGCTTTTGAGGTCATCGTTTCATCGAAGCACCCACTTCCGCTAATGGGATGGTCCGGCCGTGCTCCTGCCCCGCCAGTAAGCGAAGCTGGCAAGGGGCGCCAAAGACAAGGAGCACGCCATGTCTCAGACACCCAATACCGCGATCGCCGTGATCGGCATCGATATCGGCAAGAACTCGTTCCACGTCGTGGGCCACGATGCGCGCGGCGCCATCGTGCTGCGGCAAAAGTGGTCGCGTGGCCAAGTGGAAGCGCGGCTCGCCAATATGCCGCCTTCCCTGATCGGCATGGAAGCCTGCGTCGGCGCACATCATCTGAGCCGCAAACTCGCATCGCTTGGTCACGATGCCAGATTGATGCCGGCCAAATATGTCCGCCCCTATAGCAAGGGACAGAAGAACGACTTCAATGATGCCGAAGCGATTGCCGAAGCCGTGCAGCGCCCGACGATGAAGTTCGTGGCGACCAAGACCGCGGAGCAATTGGATCTGCAGGCGCTGCACCGGGTGCGCGAGCGGCTGGTGTCGCAACGCACCGGCATCATCAACCAGATTCGCGCCTTCATGCTGGAACGCGGGATCGCCGTGCGCCAGGGTATCGGCTTCTTGCGCATGGAACTGCCCACCATTCTTGCGACGCGCACCGATGCCATGTCGCCACGCATGTTGCGTGTCATCGAGGAGTTGGCAGGCGACTGGCGCCGGCTCGACCAGCGCATCGATGGCCTAACCTGCGAGATCGAAGCACTGGCCCGTCAAGATCAGGCATGCTCGCGCCTGATGACGGTGCCTGGCATCGGGCGAATCATTTCGAGCGCCATGGTGGCCGCGATCGGCACTGGAGACGTATTCTCCAAAGGCCGCGACTTCGGCGCTTGGCTCGGACTGGTGCCCAAGCAGATCTCGACGGGAGACCGCACGATCCTCGGCAAAATCTCGAGGCGCGGCAATCGCTACCTGCGCGTTCTGTTCGTGCAGGCGGCGTGGGTTGTGCTGGTCAGGATAAAGAACTGGGAAAGTTACGGGCTCAAGTCCTGGATCGAAGCCGCCAA
>NZ_JADFUE010000176.1:0-1762 GCF_054967145.1 Bradyrhizobium sp. UFLA06-24 | reverse complement strand
GTCGAGGGCGATCGGCTGTACCGGACCGGCGACCTTGCCCGTTATCTGCCGGACGGCAATCTTGAGTTCCTGGGCCGCAACGACGATCAGGTGAAGATTCGCGGCTACCGCATCGAGCCGGGTGAGATCGTCGCGCGGCTTTGCGAGCACGCCTGGGTGCGCGAGGCGGTGGTGCTGGCGCGCCAGAACGGCGGCGGCCACAAGCATCTGATCGCCTATGTGGTCTGCGCGCCCGAGGCCGGCTCGGATGAGGGCGGTGGAGGCGCGCTTGCGGGCGCCTTGCGCGCGCACTTAAGTGCGCGACTGCCGGACTACATGGTGCCGAGTGCGTTCGTGCGGCTGGCCGCGCTTCCGCTGACGGTGAACGGCAAGCTCGATCGGAACGCACTGCCGGCGCCGTCCGATCAGGCCTATGCGCTGGCGGCCTACCAGTTACCGCAAGGTGAGGTCGAGACGGCGCTGGCGCAGATCTGGGCCGAGCTCCTTGGTGTCGAGCGCATCGGGCGCAACGACCACTTCTTCGAACTGGGCGGCTACTCGCTCTTGGCCGTGCAGATGCTCGGTCGAGCATCAAATCTTGGGTTGAGTTTTAGCGCCACCGACCTCTTCCGCGCACCTGTTCTGAAGGAACTCGCATCGCAGATTTGTTTGCAAGTGCAGCCCAGTAACTCGGCGGTGATTTCCGTTCGACCGAACGGATCGCAACCACCGCTCTTCTTTGTCCCGTCAGGCTTTGGAGATTGTTCGTATGTCCTCGGTTTGGCGGTGGAAATGGATGCAGACTGCTCAGTCTACGCTCTGCCATGGCCACCTTTCGATGACGTTCGTCCACCGACTTTTGAGGCGATGGCCGCGGAGGTGATTGTTGCGATTAAACAGATCCAGCCACGTGGCCCATACCGCTTTGCTGGATACTCATCAGGTGCAATCCTGGCTTATGCAATTGCCGAGCGATTACTGAGTAGTGATGAAGTTGTGTCGTTCATGGCCTTCATCGATGTCAGTCTACCTGGGGCTTCTTCGAACGCATCACTGAAGAATTTGGCGCGAGAGTTTGTTTTGGATCGTTGTGGAACCTTGCGCGATGAATATCGCGAGGTTTTAGAACGCGACACGGAACAATGTTCCATCTCTGAGTTGCTCGAAAAGGCGCAGCAAACAGGAGCGTTAGCTCCAGATCACGATCTTCACAGTGACGTCTCGATGTATCAAAGGGCCGCGGCATTTCAACGGGCGCTACAATCGTATCGCATTCCGTCGCTCCCAATTGAAATATACCAGTTTTATGCCAGTGAGCCTCTTAGTCGTTGGGTACCGCCTGACAAGCAATCTGGTCGCGATGCAAACCTGCCAAAGCTTGGCTGGGACCTGGTCGTCGATGCGGGGGCCATTCATGCGGTACCTGTTCCAGGCAACCACGCGACAATGGTGAGCAACCCAGAAAACCGCCAAGTTCTCGCTCATGCTATTTCAACGGCCCTAATCGGCACTCTTGAATAGGCTCAAAGAATTTCTCCGAAGGCTCAGGTTCGAAGTTTCGTTTCTAGACTAGCCCCAAATATCCATCCCACAAGACAGACCGGGAGTAGATGTTGCGGGTAATCGTACCCGACGATGTTCCATTCAGCGACGCTGACGACGACACGTGCCCGAATGTGTTGATAGTCCCGTTCGTGGTGGAGGGACCTGAATACGGGCCACTCAAGATCGGTCCAGCATACTGCTGCTGGACCGCAGTGTCACCGACGTTCAGGACTAGCAC
>NZ_JADFUE010000175.1:0-1790 GCF_054967145.1 Bradyrhizobium sp. UFLA06-24 | reverse complement strand
CGTCTATACCGTCCACCAGAGCGTCGGGCATCTCGGCATCTTCGTCTCGGGCGGCGTCGCCAAGAAGGAGCATGCGGAATTCTCGGAGAACATCGATCTGATCGATGTGCTGCCGCCGGGGCTCTATGAGGCGACCTTCGAGGCCAAGGACGAGGAGACGACGAGCTCGGATCTCGTCGTAGGCAAGTGGGTCATGCGTTGCGAGGCGCGCACGCTCGACGACATCCGGGCGATGGGCGGCAATTCGCCGGAGGACGAGCGGCGATTTGCGGCCGCCAAGCGCCTCTCCGAGATCAATCTTGCGGCCTACCGGAAGTTCGTCCAGCCCTGGATCAAGAACGTCGTGAGTCCGCAATTGGCGGAGACGATGCGCAGCCTGCATCCATTGCGGCTGCAGTACGAGGCCTTCAGCAGCCAGAACCCGCTGATGGCCTCCGTCAGGACTGCGGCAGAAGAGATCGAGGACAAGCGCAAGCCGGTCTCGAAAGATAATCCGTTCCTGGCGTTCCAGGAGCAGATATCCAAACAGATCGTCCATGCGCTCGATAGCTGGCGCGACGCAACGGAAGCGCTGAGCGAGACGGTTTTTCTCAATCTCTACGGATCGCCTGCGGTGCAGGCTGCGCTTGGGATCGATCCGAAATCGGAGCCGTCGCGCCGGCGGGAGATGTCCGCCGAGCACCGGGCGATGCTCGAGGCGCGGATCGCCGAACTGAAAGCCAAAATCGGCGAGGGCGGCCCGCGCGAGGCAGCCACCCGAAGCCTGCTCTATATCGGTTCGGCCCGCGGAATGGTCGACGAGCGCAGCATCGAGGCGCTGCGCCGGGTTCGGCGTGATTATGGTGGCCCTCGCCTGTCGCTGGCCGAGTTCAAGATGCTGGTTCGTGAGCAGTTCTTCATGCTGCTTCTGGACGAGGAAGGTGCGCTCGCAGCCATTCCGAAACTGATGCCTGATGACGCCAATCAACGCCGAGCTCTGTTCGGATCCCTGCGGGACGTGCTGTCTGCCAGCGGCGCGGTGGTGGGTGAACCTGCAAACCGTCTTCAGCGAATTGCGGCGCTTCTTGGAGTCGATACGGGAGAGGGGAGGAGCGCGAACAAAGTTGCCCCTTTCGACCAGGCGAGAGCGTCGTAGCGGCCATTAAGAGGATCGGGAGCAACGTCATGGCAGCCGAAACCGGACAATCGCAATCCTCCAGCAAATATGACCGGCTGATTGCGGCAGCCAAGGCGATCCCTCCGGCTCCGACTGTCGTGGTGCATCCCTGCGACGAAACCTCCCTGCGCGGCGCGGTTGACAGCGCACAAGCCGGCATCATCCGGCCGATCCTGGTTGGCCCCGAAGGCAAGGTCAAGGATACGGCCAGAAAGTTCGATCTGGACATCTCGGGCTTCGAGGTTGTCGATGCCGCGCATAGCGAGGACGCCGCCGCCAAAGGGGTCGAGCTGATCCACGCCGCCAAAGGCGAGCTGCTGATGAAGGGCAGTCTGCATACGGACGAGCTGATGCGTGCTGTTACGGCCAAGGCCGGAGGCCTGCGCACTGATCGTCGCATCAGCCATGTGTTCGTCATGGACGTCCCAGCCTATGCCGAGACGCTATTCGTGACGGACGCTGCGATCAACATCTTCCCCGACCTCGACGCCAAGCGCGACATCATCCAGAACGCGATTGATCTCTATACGCAGGCCGGCTTCGGCAAGGCGCCGCGCGTCGCCATCCTGTCGGCGGTCGAGACCGTCACCTCCAAGATTCCGTCGACCATCGAGGCGGCCGCGCTGTGCAAGAT
>NZ_JADFUE010000174.1:0-1935 GCF_054967145.1 Bradyrhizobium sp. UFLA06-24 | reverse complement strand
TGAGCGCTCCTGCTCGCCAGCAGCTCCAATCCCTGCCAGTTCAAACCTTGCCGTCAGATTAAGTCGAAACTTCTACAGTTTACTCATGGCAGCAACTCGTCAAGCGCTTCTGCCGGCGTTTTCCAGCCCAGAGTCTTTCTCGGTCGAGAATTGAGGGCCGCTGCCACGGCGGCTATTTCGTCAGCGCTGTGGGGGCTCAGGTGTGTGCCTTTCGGGATGTACTGACGTAACGGCCCATTGGTGTTCTCGTTGGTGCCACGCTGCCATGGGCTTTGCGGGTCGCAGAAGTAGACCTGGACACCGCGTCGATCTTGAGACGATCTTGCTGAGCCATTTCGGCTCCCTGATCCCAAGTCAACCGAACGGCGCAGTTCTTGGGGCAAGGTGATGATGGTGCGCGCAATCGCGTCCCGCACGGCATCGGCCCCGTGTCCGGCGAGCGCAGGGCCGTTCTTCGTGCGCGGAGCTTCGCCATGTCCCGCGAGCCGGGGAAGATGCAATAGCATTGTGAAACGCGTCGTGCGTTCGACCAGCGTGCCGATCGCCGAGCTGCCAAGACCGCGGATGCGATCTCCCTCCCAATGTCCCGGTACCGCTCAATCGGCTAATTCGGCGGGGCGTTGGCTGATCATGATCTCCGGCGAGACAAAGCCTTTCCCTCACCTGCGCACGCGCGTTCTGGGCAGCGCCGGCTCATAAGCCGCGTCGCCTGTGAGCATAGCCCACACGATCCGTGCATTCTTGTTGGCAAGAGCCACGGCCACGACATTGGGATGGCGCCGTTGCCGCATCTTGCCGAGCCAGAGGCTTCGCGCAGCTGATCGGTTGATTTCGGTGGTACGAAGCGCATGGACGGACGGCCGACCGCTTCGCAGATGGCTTCCGCATCGTTCTGGTCGTTCTTGTTCGACTTGACGTATGGCGTCACGAACTGAGGGCTGATCAGTCGGACCTGATGGCCAAGCTCCGTGAGCACGCGAGCCCAATAGTGTGCCCCGTTGGAAGCTTCCATGCCGACCAGGCAGGCCGGTAAATTGGCGAAAAAGCCGGCAACCCCATCGCGACGCAACCTCTTTCGCACGACGACTTTCCCGCGGTTGGCCGAGTGCTCCATCACCACGACGACGCGGTTGACGCCGGCGACGAGATCCATCGGCCGCCCATTGCCTTTCACCATCTTGGCGGGATCATCCAGTAGGCGGGATCGCCGTTCTGGGCCACCTGCCTGTATGGCGCCGAGGATCGAACAGATCCATGTGACCGCCACGGATCATGCCGAAGGAATCGGCGCTCGAGAAATAGGCGGTCGACGGCAGCTCGCTCACCGTCTGCTTGTCGGCGTTGATGAGATCAGGATCGTCCTCGCCCTCATAGGGGAACGGGCCCATGCCGAGCATGCCGTTCTCGCTCTGGAGGCTGACGTCTATGCCGTCGGGGATGTAGTTCGAGACGAGCGTCGGGATGCCGATGTCGAGGTTAACGGAGTAGCCGTCACGCAGTTCTTTCGCTGCGCGTGCAGCCATCTGTTCGCGGGTCCGGCCATCAGATTTCAACTCCCGTGCCGGCCGCCGGGATGAACCTTCTTCATAAAAGATTGACCTTATGAGAGGAGCCGACGGGCCGGAAACGGCGACAGTTGGTATATGGTCCTGGTTGGACGAAATCTTCGGTGTTCTAATCAATGGTGACAGGCTTCGCCAAGCCAGCTTCCTAGTGCTGAGCGGTCCACCAGTCTCGTAGGCAAGCAGGGAGAAACGCCGAGAGCGTCAGCTCCACTTGGCCGATTGCAACACGCGAACCCCGCCCCCCATTCGGGCAAATTGCGAGTGCGACGGCCGCTGGTTAAGAGTCTCAGCACGCTACGGCCGGAACCTTCAACTGTTGCGGATCCCACGCAACCGCTGCGAGCGCCGGCGCAGCAGCTCAACAGTGGTC
>NZ_JADFUE010000173.1:0-1940 GCF_054967145.1 Bradyrhizobium sp. UFLA06-24 | reverse complement strand
GCCGTCAAGGGTGATGGTTTTGGCGCTGCGTTTTCGCATGCTTTCTCCGGTGAGCTGGAGGCGGTGGGCGTTGTGGACGAGGCGATCGAGAATGGCGTCGGCGACCGTGGGGTCCCCAATGGCTCCATGCCAGGTGTCCACGGGGAGCTGACTTGTGACGATGGTGGATGCGCGGCCATGTCGGTCCTCGAGGATTTCGAGCAGATCGCGGCGTTCCGCGGCGGTGAGCACCGATAGTCCCCAATCATCCAAAATCAGAAGCTGAGCGCGGCCGAGGCTTTTGAGGAGCCGGGCGTAGCGTCCGTCTCCGCGCGCGAGCGCGAGCGCCTCGAACAGCCTTGGAACGCGATGATAGAGGACTGATCGGTTGTCGCGGCAGGCCTTGTGGCCGAGCGCGCAGGCTAACCAACTTTTGCCCAGGCCGGTTGCCCCGGTGACGAGCAAATTCTCGTGGCGATCGATCCAGCGACCTTCGACGAGTTTGGCGAAAACGGCGCGGTCGATGCCCCGCGGGGTGCGCAGATCGACGTCCTCGACGCAAGCAGTCTGGCGCAGTGCGGCGATCTTGAGGCGCGTGGTGAGCCGCCTGGTGTCGCGTTCGGCGGCTTCGCGGTCGACCAACAGGCCGATGCGATCTTCGAACGGCAGGGCTTCGAGATCGGGCGATCGGCGCTGCTCCTCGAAGGCCTTGGCCATTCCGGTCAGTCGGCGCCGTAGCTTTTGACGAGCGCCAGAATGCCAAGGCAGGTTCGAAAGCCTTGTTCTGGATGGGGCCGGGCGTCGATCACGGCCTGGAAAAACGCTGCTGTCGAAGGACCGATCCGCTCGCCGGCGGCGATCACCGCGGCGGGGGTCCATTTGCCGTAGCGGCGATGGGCGCTGGGCATGTGGTCGGCGATGGTGGTGTGTCCGCGTCGGTTGGGCGCGCGGGCATGGCTGGCGATCCGCTGGCCCTTGTGGAAGATCTCGACCGTCCGATCGTCGATACGGGCATCGACCAGCTCGCCAATCAGACGATACGGCGCGGAGTACCAATGGCCGTCGACCTCGACATGATAATCGGGAGCGAGGCGGCAGCGCTTCCAGCGTGCGAAGGCATAAGGCTGATCTGGCAGCGGGGTTAGCTTGGGTTTGTCGAGTTCGGCAAACAGTTCGGCGCGGCTTGAGCCGAAGCCACGCATTTGACGAGCATTGAGTTCGTCGACGAGTGTCTTGATGGCGGCGTTGAGCTCGGCCCGGGAAAAGAAGCGCTGATTGCGCAGCCGGGCCAGAATCCAGCGCTGGGCGATTTGCACCGCGACCTCGACCTTCGCCTTGTCTTTTGGGCGCCGCGGCCGTGCGGCGAGAATGGCCGTGCCGTAATGGCTCGCCATCTCGGCATAAGTGCGATTGAGGCCGGGATCGTAGCGGTCGGGGTTGCTGACGGCGGCTTTGAGGTTGTCGCAGACCACGAACGTCGGCGTTCCGCTCAAAAACGTGAACAAGTTGACGTGGGCCCGGATCCAGTCGGCCAAGCTCTCGCTGGGGCAGGCCTCGGCGTAGGTGTAGTTCGAAGCGCCCATCGCCGCGACGAACAGCTTCATCGGCTGCACTTCCCCGGTCAGGGGATCGACGATGTCGATGGTGTCGCCGGCGAAATCCACGAACACCTTCTCGCCGCCCAGATGAATCTGCCGCATCGAAGGTCGGACCCGCCCCTTCCAGGCCTCGTAGGTAGTGCAGAACCACGTGTACCCGAAACCGTCGGGATTAACGGCGCGATACTCCTCCCAGAGCAGGCGACGGGTTACGTTGCGCCGGCGGAGCTCTTTATCGATGTAGCTCCAGTCGGGCACCGGCCGCTGCGGGCTCTGAGACGCTGGTCGTGGGGCCGGGAAAAGCAAAAGCTCCAGGTCTTCATCGGTCATTCCCTCCGGAAGCGGCCAGCTCAACCCAGCAGA
>NZ_JADFUE010000172.1:0-1952 GCF_054967145.1 Bradyrhizobium sp. UFLA06-24 | reverse complement strand
AGGTGCGGAGGGCTTGGCGCTTTTGGCGAAGGAGACGCTGGGCCATGATCCGATGAGGGGCGTGGCGGTGGTGTTCCGTGCGAAGCGCGCCGATCGGGTGAAGATCGTCGTCTGGGACGGCAGCGGCCTTGTAATGTACTGGAAGCGGCTCGATGGCAGCGGCTTCAAATGGCCACCCATCGTGGCCGGTGTGATGCGGATGAATGCGGCCCAGCTGTCAGCATTAGTGGCCGGCATGGATTGGACGCGCATGCACGCGCCTCGAATTCCGCAGCCGAAAGCGCTTGCGTAGAAATACAAATCATCGCTGCATCGTGACGCGAAGCATGGCAAGCTCGGGCCAATGAGTGATTTGCCTGACGAGCTGCCGAGCGATCCGGCCGAGTTGCGTGTTTTTGCCGCGGCTCTGCTGGATCGCTGCGCCAGACTCGAGCGGTTGCTCAAGCTTGCGAAGGATGCGCAGTTCGGTCGGTCCTCGGAAAAGCTGGACGCTGATCAGCTTCAGCTTGTTCTGGAGGATATTGATCAGGCCGTCGCCGCTCTCGAAGCAGCCGAAGATCGTGCCAATCCCAAAACATGCGGGAAGAGAGCTGCCAAGCGGAGAGCCAATCGTGGTCAGTTGCCGGAGCATTTGCCGCGCATCATCGAGACCCTGATGCCCGCTGCAACCTGCTGTCCGTCCTGCAAAGGCGATCTCTTTGAGATCGGCCACGATGAGAGCCAGAGGCTAGACGTCGTGCCGGCGCAGTATCGCGTCATCGTCACCCGCCGGCCCAAGCTGGCCTGCCGCGCCTGTCATGGCGTCGTCCTTCAGCACGCCGCGCCCGAGCGCCTGATCAGGGGAGGATTGCCTACCGAGCGACTGGTCGCGCATGTCATCGACGCCAAGTATCATTGGCATTTGCCGCTTTACCGCCAGGCGCAGATGCTGGCGACGCACGGTATCGCCATCGACCGTTCCACGCTCGCATTCTGGGTCGGCTACGCCGCCCAGGAATTGAAGCCCTTGTGGCATCGTCTGCGCCAGCTTCTGCTGGCCTCCTCGAAGCTCTGTGTCGATGAGACCCCGGCGCCGGTGCTGGATCCGGGGCGCGGCAGGACAAAAACCGGCTACTTCTGGGCGCTGTCACGCGATGACAGGCCTTGGGCCGGACCTGATCCACCTGGGGTGGTCTATGCCTATGCACCGGGCCGCGGCGCCGTTCATGGCTTGCGGCTGCTTGAGGGCTATCGCGGCATCATCCACTGCGACGGCTATCAGGCTTACAAGACCATGACCCAAGAGACGCGTGCGGACGCCCTGTCCGGGACGCTCGCCTTCTGCTGGTCGCATCTGCGGCGCCAGTTTGTGAAGATCGAGCGGGAGGCGGCGCCGGCGCCAGCTCCGGTTGCCCGCGAGGCCCTTGAGCGCATCGCCCAGCTTTACGCGGTCGAGAAGGCACTCCGGGGCCGATCTGCGGACGAGCGCCGCGCGGGGCGACAAGCGCATGCCCGGCCTTTGGCTGCAGCCTTGAAGCAGTGGTTCGAGGCCAAGCTTGCTCACCTTGCGCAGAAGAGCGACACGGCGAAGGCTTTGCGCTATGCGCTGCGTCATTGGAACGGCTTGACGCTGTACCTTGGTGACGGGCGCATCGAGATGGATACCAATGCGGTCGAGCGAGCGATGCGGCCGATCAAGCTCAATGCCAAGAACTCCCTTTTTGCCGGTTGCGACGAAGGTGCCGAGAATTGGGCAGTCCTGGCTTCGTTAATCGAAACCTGTAAGCTCAATAGCGTCAGCGCCGAGCACTGGCTCGCTGACGTTCTCGCCAAGCTCGTCAATGGTTGGCCTGCGGCGCGACTGGACGAACTGCTTCCCTGGGCGTCGACCTACACGATGCATGGGCTCGATCCGAGATTGGCGGCATGAGCCTCAACACGACCGCGGTCCGGATCAGGGTAACCCTCAAGGA
>NZ_JADFUE010000171.1:0-2027 GCF_054967145.1 Bradyrhizobium sp. UFLA06-24 | reverse complement strand
GCTATCAGACGGTGGGCACGGTCAGGGAGCGGATTGCAGGAGCCAGCCGCAATCGCAGCTGCCGTAGCGGGCAAAGGCGCAAAGCGCCGTGCCCACGCTCTCTTGGTGATAGGAACAGGCGGTGGGCACGCTTCGCTTTGCCCACCCTACGGCGCCGAGATTACCGCAGCTACTCGCGGCGGCCCTGCACCCACTGTTCGAGCATTTGCAGGCACATCGCGCGGTCGTCGTCCGACGCCTTGGCGAAGGCGCGATTGTAGTTTTCCTTGATCCAGATCTCGTCGGCGCCGGCGCTGTCACGCGCCAAGGTCAGCCACATCAGGCCACGCGCCGCCTGCCGCGGCAGTCGATCGCCGTTGAACAGCATCTGCCCGAGCAGCGCCTGCGCCTCGTGCTGGCCCTTCTGGGCAGCGAGGCCGAGCCAGCGTGCGCCGTAGCGGAAATCCTCGCGCGAGGCGTCCGGGGTCTTCAGATAGAGCCGGGCGAGATCGTACTGCGCATCGGCGTTGCCGAAATAGGAGGCCGCATAGGAGAACATCTCCCGGGCCCGGTCGGGGTCGGCCTTGATCTTCGAGTTCGGGATGCCGCTGAGATAATAGCGGCCGAGCGCGACGAAAGCGTTGGCCACGACCTGTGCCTGCGGCGTCGAGGGGAGGTCCTCGGCATGCGCATTGGCGATCCGGTTGAAATAGTCGAAGGCACGCACATCGTCCCGGGCCACGCCGTCGCCACTGGCGTACATGCGGCCGAGCATCCACTGCGCGACCGGATGACCGCCCTGAGCGGCATATTCCAGAGCGCTGACCGAGGTTTCCTGCGTCGCAGCCGGCGGCGCAACCTTGCGCACCGCACCCGCAGCACCTGGCAAGGTGGTCACAACAGGGATGGTCGCATCTTTCGGGTTGACCGGCGCGCCGTCGAAGGCGAGCGCCGGCGCGGCCAGCGCGGTAGCCCCCAACACAAACGCAACAATGGCACGCCTAGATGTCCGCATAACACTGTTTCTCGTGCGCACCGCCGGGATGGGTCACTGCCCCCCCGACCGCTGGTCCAACCTGCTGAGCATATTTCCAGAGCGCACCCGACGTGTGATTAGTCGCGCGAGCGCTCCATTTGGTCTTGCGCTGAGCGAGCTCAGCGTCACTCAATTTTACGTTAAGGGTACCGGCCACGGCGTCGATCTCGATGATGTCGCCGTCCTCGAGCAGCCCGATCGGGCCGCCGACCGCAGCCTCGGGCCCGACATGGCCGATGCAGAAGCCGCGGGTGGCGCCGGAGAACCGGCCATCGGTGATGAGCGCGATCTTGCCGCCCATGCCTTGCCCGGTCAGCGCGGCGGTGGTCTGGAGCATCTCCCGCATGCCGGGGCCGCCCTTGGGGCCCTCGTAGCGGATCACGATGACTTCGCCTTCCCGATAGGTGCGCTTCTGGACCGCGTCGAAAGCATCCTCCTCCCGGTCGAAGCACCTGGCCGGACCGGTAAACTGGAGGTTGGACATGCCCGCGACTTTCACGATCGCACCTTCTGGCGCCAAATTGCCCTTCAGACCGACCACACCGCCTGTGACGGTGATGGGCTTGTCTGCCGGGTGCACCACGTCCTGGTGCGGATTCCACTTCACGCTCTTGAGGTTTTCGGCGATCGTGCGGCCCGTGACGGTAAGGCAATCACCGTGCAGGAAGCCGTTGTCGAGCAGCGTCTTCATCAGAAGCGGTATGCCACCTACTTCGAACATGTCTTTGGCGACATAACGGCCGCCCGGCTTCAAATCCGCGACATAAGGTGTCTTTTTGAAGATTTCGGCGACGTCGAACAGGTCGAACTTGATGCCGACCTCGTGCGCGATCGCCGGCAAGTGCAACGCAGCATTGGTCGATCCGCCGGAGGCCGCGACCACGGCCGCCGCATTCTCCAGCGCCTTGCGTGTGACGATGTCGCGCGGCCGGATGTTGGACGCGATCAGCTCCATCACCTTCTCGCCCGCCGTCATGCAGAAGGCGTCGCGGATCTCATACGGTGCCGGAGC
>NZ_JADFUE010000170.1:0-2098 GCF_054967145.1 Bradyrhizobium sp. UFLA06-24 | reverse complement strand
CCTTGATGCAGGCGATGGCGGCGGCAATGAATTCGGCGCGGGTTTCAGGCTTGATGGTCAAGGTAGCAACAACGTAGATCACGAGAAATCCTCCCGGCTTTTCTTCTGAAGGGTTCGATACCGGGCGGGACATTAGACCAGCCGCGATCGAACGCAAAACCGGAAAAGCCCTCCCCGGATACCCGCCGGGGACATGCGTCCAGGCGCTATTTCAGTACATGAAATATCGCTGCGCCATCGGCAGGACCTCGGCGGGCGGACAGGTCAGCAGCTCACCGTCGGCGCGCACCTCATAGGTCTCAGGATCGACCTCGATGTCAGGCGTGGCGTCGTTGTGGATCATGCTCTTCTTCGAGATCTTGCTGCGGGTGTTCTGGACCGCATAGAGCTTCTTCTCGATACCGAGCTTTCGTGCGAGGCCGCCGGTGATCGCGGCCTTCGAGGTAAACACCACGGATGACGCCGTGCGCGCCTTGCCGAAGGCACCGAACATCGGCTGGTAGTGCACCGGCTGCGGCGTCGGGATCGAGGCGTTGGGATCGCCCATGGGCGCGGCGACGATCGAGCCGCCCTTGATGATGCAGTCCGGCTTGACGCCGAAGAAGGCCGGCGACCACAGCACGAGATCGGCAAGCTTGCCCTTCTCCACCGAGCCGATCAGCTTCGACACGCCATGCGCGATCGCCGGATTGATAGTGTACTTAGCGATGTAGCGCCTCACCCGGAAATTGTCGTTGTCCTTGCCCTTGTCCTGCGGCAGCGCGCCGCGCTGCTTCTTCATCTTGTCGGCGGTCTGCCAGGTCCGGATGATGACCTCGCCGAGGCGGCCCATGGCCTGCGAGTCCGACGACATCATCGAGAGCGCGCCGAGATCGTGCAGGATGTCCTCGGCCGCGATGGTCTCCTTGCGGATGCGGCTTTCCGCGAACGCCAGATCTTCCGCGATCGAAGGATCGAGGTGATGGCACACCATCAGCATGTCCAGATGCTCATCGATGGTATTGCGCGTGAACGGGCGTGTCGGATTGGTCGAGGACGGCAGCACATTCTTCAGGCCGGCGACCTTGATAATATCAGGAGCGTGACCGCCGCCGGCGCCCTCGGTATGGAAGGCATGGATGGTGCGACCTTTGAAGGCCTTGATCGTATCCTCGACGAATCCGGATTCGTTCAGCGTGTCGGAATGCAGCATGACCTGAACGTCGTAATCATCGGCGACCGACAGGCAGTTGTCGATCGCTGCCGGCGTCGTGCCCCAATCCTCATGCAGCTTCAGCGCGCAGGCGCCGGCCTTGACCATCTCGACCAGCGCGGCCGGGCGCGAGGCATTGCCCTTGCCGGAAATGCCGAGGTTCACCGGGAAGGCATCGAACGACTGGATCATCCGCGCGATGTGCCAGGGGCCGGGCGTGCAAGTGGTGGCGAAGGTGCCGTGCGAGGGACCGGTGCCGCCGCCCAGCATCGAGGTGACGCCGGACATCAGCGCGTGCTCGATCTGTTGCGGGCAGATGAAATGGATGTGGCTGTCGAAGCCACCGGCGGTGAGGATTTTTCCCTCGCCAGCGATCACGTCGGTGCCGGGGCCGACAATGATGGAGACGCCAGGCTGGATGTCGGGATTGCCGGCCTTGCCGATCGCCGAGATCATGCCGTCCTTGATCGCAATGTCGGCCTTCACGATGCCCCAGTGATCGACGATCAGCGCATTGGTGATGACGGTGTCGGCCGCGCCCTGCTTGTTGGTCACCTGCGACTGCCCCATGCCGTCGCGGATTACCTTGCCGCCGCCGAACTTCACCTCTTCGCCGTAGGTGGTGAAATCCTTCTCGACCTCGATGATGAGATCGGTGTCGGCGAGCCGCACCCTGTCGCCTGTGGTGGGGCCGAACATGTCGGCATAGACGGAACGCTTCATCTTCACGGACATCACAAGCCCCGTTTGTGTTGGAATATCGGATTAGCACTCACAGCGAGGTTCTCGCTCTCAGTACCATGTCGTCGAATGCCGTATCGAGCCATTGATTGCCTCCGCGGCAGCCGGCGACGACCTGCTCGGCCCAATCGACGTAATCGAGAAGATCGTCGCGCTCTTCGGTGG
>NZ_JADFUE010000016.1:0-130584 GCF_054967145.1 Bradyrhizobium sp. UFLA06-24 | reverse complement strand
ATTGCCTCCGCGGCAGCCGGCGACGACCTGCTCGGCCCAATCGACGTAATCGAGAAGATCGTCGCGCTCTTCGGTGGTTGGATCGGGATGAATCCGCGCCCCGATGTTGCTGACCTTGTCGGCGATCTTGATCAGCTTGGCGCCGGCGGATTTGTTTGGCGCATCGACCACCTGCCTGCTCCGCCGCTCGGCCTTCGACAGGCTCATATCATCGGTGCATTCGAGGACAAGAGCGGCGACGCGTTCAGAAAACTTCTGCGCCAGTTCCTCGGGCTCGGTGTCGGTATCCTCGACCGAATCGTGCAGCCAGCCGGCGGCGACGAGCTCGGCGTCGGCGCCGTCGGTAGCAGTCGCAAGCAGGTTAGCAACTTCGGCGAGATGGTTGATGTAAGGCTCCTTGCCGCGCCCCTTGCGCGCCATGCCCTTGTGAAGGCGTGCGGCGAGCTCTGCGGCTTCGGAAACGAGGCGGACGGGTGACAGCATGGCAAACTCCTCCGTTTTCGCCTCAACGATGCCGCATCGCGCTCGTTCCTGCGCCGCTCACAGCTTCCCCATCACCTCGCCCCGGAAGCCGTAGATGGTCTTCTTCCCCGCCATGGCGACCAGCTGAACTTCCCGGGTCTGACCGGGCTCAAAGCGGACCGCAGTACCGGCGGCGATGTCGAGGCGCATGCCGCGAGCTTTCTTGCGATCGAATTTCAGCGCGGGGTTGGTTTCGAAGAAATGATAGTGCGAGCCGACCTGGATCGGGCGGTCGCCGGTGTTCGCCACCGTCAGCGTCACGGTCTTGCGACCGGCATTGAGTTCGATCTCGCCGTCCTGGATGAAGAGTTCGCCGGGGATCATGTCTATTTTCCTATCGGATCGGTTCATGCACGGTGACGAGCTTGGTGCCGTCAGGAAATGTCGCTTCGACCTGGATGTCGTGAATCATCTCGGGGATGCCAGGCATGACCTGCTCGCGGGTGAGCACCTGCGCGCCTGACTGCATCAGCTCGGCGACCGTGCGGCCGTCACGCGCGCCCTCGAGGATGAAGTCGGAGATGATCGCGATCGCCTCGGGATGGTTGAGCTTGACGCCGCGATCCAGCCTGCGGCGCGCCACGATGGCCGCCATCGAGATCAGAAGCTTGTCCTTTTCGCGGGGAGACAGGTTCATGCGAAATCTCTTCGGTTCAACACTTCAATTCAGCCAGAGCCGCGGCAAGGCCGCGCCGGTGCGCGCCAGCACGGTCATCATGTCGGAGCGCAAACGCGCCGCATCTTGGGCACAGAACCGCGCTATTGCAAAGCCATTCCAGGCGGATATCCCGACCTCGCCGGCGAAAGCTTCCGATGCCTCGCGGATGCGTTCGACCAAAGCTTCATCGCCGGGCACGATCAGCGCCGTGCCGATCGCGGCACCAGCCTTGGCGACGGCGGATCGGGCCAGCTTCGCGCCGATAGTGCCGTCGAGCCTGATGGTCTCGGCAAAGACCAGCCTGCCGCCACGGGACAGCCGCCAGCGGTCGACGAACTCCCCCTGCTCCATCCGCTCGCCCATGGCGGCGCGGCCGAACACGACGATTTCGCAAAGCATGAGCGAGGCGGCCTCGTCGAGCTCGATGTCGAAGCGACGATGGACACGCGCACGATCGAACAGGATCGTCTCCTGCGGCAGCCAGCCGAGATGCGCGCCAGCGCCGACTTTCAAGGAAATATTGAGCTGCGCCGCGGCGCTCGGCGCGCGATAGATCTTTTCCGCGGCGGCCGTCGTCAGCGTCAAACGCGCAGCCTCTGCGGCCGAGATCTCGATGTCGAAGCGATCACCACCGGCAACACCACCGGCCGTGTTGACGAACACGCCGGACAGACCATCGTCCTCCGGCGAGGGAAAGCGCACGCGGAGCGAGCCGGATTCATGCAAGGCGCCGCGCCGCGTCACGCCGTCGCGGGCATGCACGTCGAAACGCACCACGCCCCTGGCGCGATTGGCTTCGAACACCGAAGATGCCGCCAAAGCATCGCTGCGCATCCGTCTCCCCTCGCCGGTTGCGGCAGGATTTCTTCCTACAGCGCCATCTGGCGGCTGATCTCGCTTGGATCGAGATTGGATCGGTCGCAGGTGAACTTCACCGCGCCGCGATCCATCACCGCGAAACTGTCGCCGAGTTCGCAGGCAAAGTCGAGATATTGTTCGACCAGCACGATGGCGATGTTGCCGAGATTGCGCAAGTAGGAGATGGCCCGGCCAATGTCCTTGATGATCGAGGGCTGGATGCCCTCGGTCGGCTCGTCGAGCAGCAGTAATTTAGGCCGCATCACCAGCGCGCGACCGATCGCAAGCTGCTGCTGCTGACCGCCGGAGAGATCGCCGCCGCGACGGCCGAGCATCGATTGCAGCACCGGAAACAGCGAGAACACGTCGTCCGGGATGTTCCGGTCCTGGCGCTTGAGAGGACCGAAACCGGTCTTGAGGTTCTCCTCGACCGTCAACAGCGGAAAGATCTCGCGGCCCTGCGGCACGAAGCCGATGCCCTTGCGCGCCCGTTCATACGGCTTGAGGCCGGTAATATCGGCGCCGTCGAACACGATTGCGCCCGAGGAGATTGGATATTGCCCGACCATGGCGCGCAGCAGCGAGGTCTTGCCGACGCCGTTACGCCCGAGCACGCATGTCACCTTGCCCGGCTCGGCCGCGATCGAAACGCCGCGCAGCGCCTGCGCAGCGCCGTAGAACAGGTTGATGTCCTTGACCTCAAGCATCGTTCAGCGTCCCAAATAGACTTCGATGACCCGCTCGTTGGACGAGACCTGGTCAATGGTTCCTTCCGCGAGCACCGCGCCTTCGTGCAGACACGTCACCTTGACACCGAGTTCGCGTACGAACGTCATGTCGTGCTCGACCACCATGACGGTGTGGGTCTTGTTGATCTCTTTGAGGAGCTCGGCGGTGAGATGGGTCTCGACGTCGGTCATGCCGGCCACGGGCTCGTCGACCAGCAGCAGCTTCGGGTCCTGCGCCAGCAGCATGCCGATCTCGAGCCACTGCTTCTGACCATGGCTGAGGCTGCCGGCGAGGCGGTTGCGGGCGTCGGTGAGGCGGATCGTCTCCAGCACCTTGTCGATGCGTTCCGACTCGGCCCTGCTGCCGCGCCAGAACAGTGTGCCCTTGACGCTGTGATCGACATTGAGCGCGAGCAGCAGATTGTCCTGGACGGTCTGGCTCTCGAACACCGTCGGTTTCTGGAATTTGCGGCCGATGCCGAGCTCGGCGATGCGCGTCTCGTCGAGGCGCGTCAGGTCGGTGACGCCGTCGAACAGCACCGTGCCCTCGTCGGGCTTGGTCTTGCCGGTAATGATGTCCATCATCGTAGTCTTGCCGGCACCGTTGGGGCCGATGATGGCGCGCATCTCGCCGGGCTCGAGCGTCAGCGACAGATTGTTGATGGCGTGAAAGCCGTCGAACGAGACGTGCACGCCGTCGAGATAGAGCATCGCGGAGGTCGCGCGGGTGTCCATGACGTTCATGACCGCTCCTCCGCCATTTTGGCTTCGGTGACGCCGTCTTCGGCAGCCGCACTTGCAGCGGCTGAAGCAGAGCGCTTCTCTTTCGACTGATCGCGCCAGGCGTTGAAGGTGCCGACAATGCCCTTGGGCAGCAGCAGCGTCACCAGGATGAACAGCGCACCCAGCATGAACAGCCAGTACGGCGCCAATACGCCCGAGGTGAAGAAGGTCTTGGCGTAGTTGACGACGATGGCGCCGAGCGCCGCGCCGACCAGCGTGCCGCGGCCGCCGACCGCCACCCAGATCACCGCCTCAATCGAATTGCCCGGAGCGAATTCGGATGGGTTGATGATGCCGACCTGCGGCACATAGAGCGCGCCGGCAACACCGGCCATGCAGGCCGACAGCGTGAACACGAACAGCTTGTAGGATTCCACGCGGTAACCGAGGAAACGGCTGCGCGATTCCGCATCGCGGATCGCGATCAGCACCTTTCCCAGCTTGGAGGACACCACGGCGCGGCAGATCAGGAAGCTTCCGATCAGCGCCAGGCAGCTCAGCGCGAACAGTGCGGCGCGGGTGCCTTCGGCCTGGACATTGAAGCCCATGATATCCTTGAAATCGGTCAGGCCGTTGTTGCCGCCAAAGCCGAAATCGTTGCGGAAGAAGGCGAGCAGCAGCGCATAGGTCATCGCCTGGGTGATGATCGACAGATACACGCCGGTGACGCGGGAGCGGAAGGCGAGCCAGCCGAAGCAGAACGCGAGCAGGCCCGGCACTATCAACACCATCAGTGCCGCAAACCAGAACATGTCGAAGCCGTACCAGTACCAGGGCAGCTTCTGCCAGTTCAGGAACACCATGAAGTCGGGCAGGACAGGGTTGCCGTAGACGCCGCGGGTGCCGATCTGCCGCATCAGGTACATGCCCATCGCGTAGCCACCGAGCGCGAAGAAGGCGCCGTGGCCGAGCGAGAGGATGCCGCAATAGCCCCAGATCAGGTCGATCGAGAGCGCAAGGATGGCGTAGCAGACATATTTGCCCCAGAGCGCGACCAGATAGGTCGGCACTTGCAGCACCGAGCCCGCCGGTAGCAGCAGGTTGGAGAGCGGGATCAGGATGCCGCAGGCGGCGACGATCATCAGGAAGATCGCCGCGCCGCGGTCCAGCGATCGCGTCAGCATGTGAGGGGTCATGCTTCCACCGCACGGCCCTTGAGCGCGAACAGGCCGCGCGGGCGTTTTTGAATGAACAGGATGATCAGGACCAGGATGGCGATCTTGCCGAGCACCGCGCCGGCGACCGGCTCAAGGAACTTGTTGGCGATGCCGAGCGTAAAGGCGCCGACTAAAGTGCCCCAGAGATTGCCGACCCCACCAAACACTACGACCATGAAACTGTCGATGATGTAGCTCTGGCCGAGATTGGGGCTGACGTTGTCGATCTGGGACAGCGCCACGCCGGCGATGCCGGCGATGCCCGAGCCGAGCCCGAAGGTCAGCGCATCGACGCGCGAGGTGGCGATGCCCATCGAGGCCGCCATGCGGCGGTTCTGCGTCACCGCGCGCATCTCGAGGCCGAGCGCGGTGTAGCGCAGCATGGCGAGCAGGACCGCGAACACCGCAAGCGTGAAGCAGAGGATCCAGAGCCGGTTGTAGGTGATGGTGATCTGGCCAAGTTCGAAGGCGCCGCTCATCCATGAGGGATTGCCGACCTCGCGGTTGGTCGGGCCGAACATGGTGCGCACCGCCTGCTGCAGCACCAGCGACAGACCCCAGGTCGCGAGCAGCGTCTCCAGCGGACGGCCGTAGAGGAAGCGGATGATGCTGCGCTCGATCAGCACGCCGATGCCGCCGGCGACGAGGAAGGCCAGCGGCACCGCGATCAGCAGCGAATAGTCGAACAAGGCGGGATAACGGGTGCGGATCACCTCCTGCACCACGAAGGTGGTGTAGGCTCCGATCATCACCATCTCGCCATGGGCCATGTTGATGACGCCCATCACGCCGAAGGTGATGGCGAGCCCGATCGCCGCGAGCAGCAGCACCGAGCCGAGCGACAGGCCGTACCAGGCGTTCTGCACCGTGGACCAGATCGCGAGCGTGTTCTGGATCGAGCCGATCGCGCTGGTCGCGGCCTTGGCGACGGAGGCCGGCTGATCGGTCCCGATGTCGGACAGCAGCGCCAGCGCTTCCTGGTCGCCACGCGCCCTGATGGTGGCGACGGCCTCGAGCTTCTGCACTTCGGTGGCGTCGGACTTGAACAGCAGGATCGCCGCGCGCGCTTCGCCGAGCGCGGTCTTGACGGATCGGTTGGTCTCCTTGGCGAGCGCGCTTTCGACGGGTTCGAGCGCGGTCTCTTCGTGCGACTTGAAGACCGACTGCGCGGCCTGGAGCCGCGCGCCGAGATCCGGCGACTGAAGCGTCAGGCTGCCGAGTGCGGCATCGACGCTGCGGCGCAGGCGATTGTTGAGGCGAACGGCGCTGGCGCTGTCGGGCACGCTGGCGACGGCCTCACCGGTCGCGGCATCGATCGACTTGCCGTCGGTGCCGGTGACGTAAACCTTCTTGCTATCGGGATCGGCCATGAGGCGGCCGTCCTGGAGCGCGCTGATGATCGGAAAGGCGAGCTTGTTGCCGCTGCTGGCGACGGCGCCGATCGCCTCATCCGTCTCGGAAAAATCGTCGTTGGCGAATTTGGCGACCGCATCCTCGAAGGGACCGGCAAGGGCCGGCAGCGCGAACGCGATCAGGAATAGCGAGAGAACAAACGTCGAAAGACGAGCAGATAGTTTGGTTGGCACTGGATCACCCCGGCAGAAGTGGGGAGAAGGCGGCGGAATCGCCGTCTTCTCCCAGCGTGCAGTCGAATGTCAGATCCGGATCATGAACCGGAGCCGAGGCACTTGTTGGTCTTGGTGTTGTAGTTGCCGCACTTCTTGCCGACCCAATCGCCGATCAGGTCCTTGGAGCCGTCGAGCTCCTTCGACCAGGCGTCGCCGGGGACGAGGCTCGGGGTCTTCCAGACAACATCGAACTGGCCGTTGCCCTTGATCTCGCCGATGAACACCGGCTTGGTGATGTGGTGGTTCGGAAGCATCTTGGCGACGCCACCGGTGAGGTTCGGCGTTTCGATGCCGGGAAGCGCATCGATCACCTTGTCCGGATCGGTCGACTTCACCTTCTCGACCGCCTTCACCCACATGTTGAAGCCGATCACGTGGGCTTCCATCGGATCGTTGGTCGTACGCTTCGGGTTCTTGGTGTAGGCCTGCCAATCCTTGATGAACTTCTCGTTCGCCGGGGTCTTGATCGACTCGAAATAGTTCCAGGCTGCGAGATGGCCGACCAGCGGCTTGGTGTCGATGCCGGCGAGCTCTTCCTCACCCACCGAGAACGCGACCACCGGGATGTCCTTGGCCTTGATGCCCTGGTTGCCGAGCTCCTTGTAGAACGGAACGTTGGCGTCGCCGTTGATGGTCGAGACCACCGCCGTCTTCTTGCCGGCCGAGCCGAACTTCTTGATGTCGGCCACGATCGTCTGCCAGTCGGAGTGACCGAACGGCGTGTAGTTGATCATGATGTCTTCCTGGGCGACACCCTTCGACTTCAGATAGGCTTCCAGGATCTTGTTGGTGGTGCGGGGATAGACGTAGTCGGTGCCGGCGAGCACCCAGCGCTTCACCTTCTCTTCCTTCATCAGATAGTCGACGGCGGGGATCGCCTGCTGGTTCGGCGCAGCGCCGGTGTAGAACACGTTGCGCTCGGATTCTTCACCCTCGTACTGCACGGGGTAGAACAGGATGTTGTTGAGCTCCTTGAACACCGGCAGCACCGACTTGCGCGAGACCGAAGTCCAGCAGCCGAACACCACGGCGACCTTGTCCTTGGTGATCAACTCGCGCGCCTTCTCGGCGAACAACGGCCAGTTCGAGGCGGGATCGACGACGACGGCTTCGAGCTTCTTGCCGAGCACGCCGCCCTTCTTGTTCTGCTCGTCGATCAGGAAGAGGATGGTGTCCTTCAGCGTGGTTTCGCTGATGGCCATGGTGCCCGAGAGCGAGTGCAGGACGCCCACCTTGATGGTGTCGTCCGCGGCCTTTGCGCCGGAAATGGACGCCAGACCGAGCATCAGTCCAGCGGTCGCGGCGAGCACGCCGCGGCGGCTCAATGACGCCGCTATATCGTGAATGGATTTTGTAGGCATGGATGTATCATCTCCCTGACGCAGACGTGAAAAAACGCTGCGAAACGGCCCCACGGCCGCCTGCGATTAACGGAATCGCAAGAACCATGCCATGGGCGAAGCACCCGACAACCCATTGATTGATTTAAATAAAGTAGCCTCGTCCGAACTGTGGGCACCGCTTAACCGCTCAAAACTTGAGCAAAAAAATTGTATGCTTATGTAGCAATCAGTCCATTTAATAGGCAAAACTGCATTATTGGCTAAAAATCCGGCATAACTATTTTTGCACCACCAGCGGTATCCGGTGATCACCCGCCTTGAAAGCGCCCCGTCAATGTTCCATATGACGGGGGAGATCGCTTGCGAATCGAGCGGTCGTAGCGAGCCGCGTGTTCTTAAGCCCCTACGGGCCTCTGGCTTGCCCCATATCATCCAAGCCATCCGACACCCCAAACACGCAGGTGTCCTTTCGACACCCTTGCGCGCGCCACGCTGATTGCGTCGGCCGACCGCATTCGACATGGAAAGATCCATCTTTTGACTTCGTTTCAGGACTTCGGGCTCGCCGAACCCATCGCACGTGCTCTCGCCGAAGAGAATTACGTCACCCCCACCCCCATCCAGGCCCAGACTATCCCCACCGCGCTGACCGGCCGCGATGTCGTCGGCATCGCCCAGACCGGCACCGGCAAGACCGCGTCCTTCGCGCTGCCGATCCTGCACCGCCTGCTCGAGAACCGCGTCAAACCGCAACCTAAGACAGCGCGCGTCCTGGTGCTGTCGCCCACCCGCGAACTTTCGGGGCAGATCCTCGACAGCTTCAACGCCTATGGCCGCCACATCCGCCTGTCCTCGACGCTCGCCATCGGCGGCGTGCCTATGGGCCGCCAGGTGCGCGCCCTGATGCAGGGCGTCGAGGTGCTGGTCGCCACCCCTGGCCGCCTGCTCGACCTCGTGCAAAGCAATGGGCTGAAGCTCGGCAGCGTCGAATTCCTCGTGCTCGACGAGGCCGACCGCATGCTCGACATGGGCTTCATCAACGACATCCGCAAAATCGTCGCGAAACTCCCGATCAAGCGGCAGACGCTGTTCTTCTCCGCCACCATGCCGAAGGACATCGCCGAGCTCGCCGATTCCATGCTGCGCGATCCGGCCCGCGTCGCGGTGACCCCGGTGTCCTCGACCGCGGAGCGTATCAACCAGCGCATCGTCCAGGTGGACTTCTCGGCCAAGCCCGCCTTCCTGACCAAGCTCCTGAAGGACGAGCCGATCAACCGCGCGCTGGTTTTCACCCGCACCAAGCACGGCGCCGACAAGGTGGTGAAGACGCTCGAACGGGCCGGCATTGCCGCCAGCGCCATTCACGGCAACAAGTCGCAGAACCATCGCGAACGGACACTGGCGCAGTTCCGCTCCGGCGAGATCCGCACCCTGGTCGCCACCGACATCGCCGCCCGCGGCATCGACGTCGACGGCATCACTCACGTCATCAATTTCGACCTGCCCAACGTGCCCGAGACTTATGTGCACCGCATCGGCCGCACCGCGCGCGCCGGTGCCGAGGGCACCGCGATCTCACTGGTCGCCGGCGGCGAGGAGCTCAGCTATCTCCGCGATATCGAGCGGCTGATCCGGGTGGCGCTGCCGCGCGAGGATCTGCGCACCGATGCCGGCCGCCGCGATACGGGCGCGCCCGCGCCGCAGCAGCGGCAGGGCCGGCCGGGCGGCCGCCCGGGCCAGCGTCCGCAAGGCGCACGCCATGGCGATGGGCGGCGTGGAGAGGAACGGCACGGCGACGGACGTCACCACAGCTCCGGCAAGCCCAGCGACGGACGGCCCGGTGAGGGCCGCCATGGCGAGGGGCGCCCGGGCGACGGCAGGCATGTCGACGGAAGGGCCGGCGACGGCTCGAAGGGATCTCGCCGCCGCCGCTCCGGTGGAAAGATGCATTCCCCCCCAAACGACCGCTCGGAACAGCGTTCCGCGCATAGCGCCGGAGCCCCTAATGGGATACAAGGCGTGGCCTTTTTGCGCCGGGAGAGTCGGCCGAACGGCCACCCGAACCGCAAACCCCATTCGCACTAGCCGTCCACGACCTGGAGAAATTCATGGCTAAGGAAGAGCTGATCCAGTTCGAAGGACTGGTCACCGAAATCCTCCCCGACGCGCGCTACCGCGTGCAGCTCGACGCGGGGCACGAGATCGTCGCCTACACCGCCGGCAAGATGAAGAAGAACCGCATCAAGACGCTGGCGGGTGACCGCGTCACGGTGGAAATGTCGCCCTACGACCTTGAAAAGGGCCGGCTGATTTTCCGCCACAAGGACGAACGTCCCAGCACGGCGGGTGGTCCGCCGCGTCCCGGACAGCGCGGCGGCCAGTTCCGTCGCCGTTAACGGCCCCGCGCGCCAGCGCGGCACAAAATTGCTGTCCTGTCTGCTGATCCGCCGTGGCATCACGGCGGATCAAAAAATCGTGCACGTCAGGATTGTTTTGGTGCCTTAATTCCAATAAAATCAATCAATCGATTTTCGGCCGGACGACATTAGCATCCACCGGTACAGCCGGTTCAGACACGCTGACGACCCTTCCAAAATTCGATCTAACCGGCCTGCGCAAGCGGGCTCTTACATTGTGTATCTGAGAAGGGACTACCCCCGTGAGCATGGGAACCGTGAAGTGGTTTAACGCGACCAAGGGCTATGGCTTCATCCAGCCCGACGACGGCGGCAAGGACGTCTTCGTTCACATCAGCGCCGTCGAGCGCGCCGGCCTCGGCTCGCTGCGCGAAGGCCAGAAGGTCTCTTACGAGATCGTGGCCGACCGCCGGTCCGGCAAGTCGGCTGCCGACAACCTCCGCGACGCGGGCTGATATCCACCGCGCGCCTTAAGGGGCCGCACACGGATCAGCGCGAGCGCACTGACAGCGGAAAAGGCCGTGCGCGATGCACGGCCTTTTTCATGTCTGGAGAGCGGACCCGCTCAGGAGGTCGTGCAGCCTCGCTAGTTGGCCTTTGGGGCCGAGCTCGCATTGCCGCTAGCGTTGTTGCTCAGCGCCCCCGCCTGACCCATCGTGGTATTGAAGAAGTTGTCGCTGTCGCCAAGCGTGACGCGGCGCTGGCAGACCGGCATGCAGCTATAGGACTCCCGCTCGACACCGCGATAGACGGTGACGAGACGGTCGCTCGGGCCCTCGACCTGGATCTGTCGATCAACCAGGATCTCACCGCCGCGATCGAGCGCTATGAAGTTGGTGGCGCCATAGCCCTTGCCTGTCACGACGATCATCCCGCCTGGCTGAAGCGTGACGTCGGCGATCAGAGGATTGCCGACCACGATCGTAGCCACCTTGCCGGGCAGCCGCACCAGCTTGGCTTGGTCGACATTGACGGCGATGGTATCAACGGTGGGCTCAGCAAGACCAATGGCCGGCGAGGCCAGCACAGCGGCCGCGGCCAGGAGACAGATGCGCGCATGACGGCGCAGGAACTCTTTACGCATACTCTTACCCCGGGACGTCACAAACCGGCATGATCGATCAGGAAGCGGAGCCGGCGCCCGACCCGGTTAACCTGCCTGTAATTCGTGAACGTTCCGCAAATTCGGCAACTATTGTTTGAACGGACGGCCTTTTTGTCGGCCCGGCGGCTAGTGTCGGAACGGATAGGCTAGCTGACCGGGAAATTCCTTCGGCATGGTCGCTTCATCCTTGCCGTAGCCCTGCGGCAGTTCACCGTTCGGCATGCGATAGGTCCCGAACAGCACATCCCAGATCGGAAAGGTGCCGGCAAAATTGGTATCGCCGCCTTCTTCGAGAGGCGTGTGATGCCAGCGGTGGAATACCGGCGTCGCCAGCACATATCGGAACGGACCGAAAGTCCAGTTCAGATTGGCGTGCACGAAGGCCGAGTGGAAGGTCGTGAACGGACCGACCCAGATCATCACGTTCGGCGAAATGCCGGCCATCAGCAGCACGACGTCCACACCGATGGTGCCGAGCATCAGATTGACCGGATGGAAGCGGGCCGCCGAAATCCAGCTGATCTCCTCCGAAGAGTGATGGACCGCGTGGTATTTCCAGAACCCGCCGCCATGAAACAGCCGGTGCAGCCAGTACAGCATGAAATCGGACGCAACCAGGAACAGCACGCCCTGCAGCCAGAGCGGTAGTTGCGACAGCGGGCCGTGGCCATTGTCGTAGAAGGCGATCAGCTCGTCGGCATCGTGAATATTGAAGACGATGCCGGCCGTGACGATCAACAGGCCGATCCGCATGGTGCGGGCAAACACCGGAACGAAGAACCAGTAGCAGATGTCGGTCACGATCTCGCGCTTGCGCCACCACGACGGACCGGGATTGCAGGCCCAGAAATGCTCGAGCACGGTGAACACCAGCGCGAGCACGAGCGTGACAGGGATGACCTTCTCGATGGTCTCGCCCAGCATCAGGGCGACTTGCATGGGCAGGCTCGACATCATCGCTTGTTTTCCGGGCTGCTGATCCGACCTACGCCTACTCCGCGAGATTTAAGGGACGGTGAAGTTGGCGGCGCGTTTCCGAACTGGAACGAATTGCAGGGCCGCCTTAAGGCGAAATTCACTTTGGCCAAAAGCATCACGCTGGCCGCGGGTTTGACTGGTCGAATTAACCCCGCCGAAAGAGCTCGGCTCACATGGTCGTCCCGTCAAGACAGCGCCGAACCTGGCGACCTCACCCAGATGGAGTTTAGTTTCATGAAGCACCTGATTGCGCGTTTCGCCAAGGATGAATCCGGCGCCACCGCCATCGAATACGGCCTGATCGCCGCCGGCATCGCGCTGGCGATCATCACCGTCGTCAACCAGCTCGGCACCACGCTGAACGCCAAGTTCACCTCGATCAGCTCCTCGCTGAAGTAAGCCGACCGACGAACGACGGCAAATGCCCCGGACCTCCGGGGCCTTTGTTTTTCTGCAGTGTGCGAGTTCCAGTGGCGTTGCGTAAGCACAGAACCGATGCCGCGATTGCGGCGAACGAGGCGGATACAGCACGCATCGACGCGCCGGCCTATTGGGTCTGTCTGGCGCTGCTGCTCGCCATGGGCACGCTCGCAATTCGTATCGCCAGCATGTGGTGAGACGACCGCGCCGGGCTGCCGATTCCGAGCTCCTCGCAGCCGTTGTCGGTTTGTTTAGCACTGCGCGCTAGCATGCGCCGACGCCCCGATCCGGCAACTAACCCAGGCCTCAAGACGCAGCCCATGATCCTTGACCTTGCGCGCCTTCTGCTCTTCCCGGCCCTGATGGCGTTTGCCGCCGCCAGCGATCTCTTCACCATGACGATCTCGAACCGCGTGTCGATGGCGCTGGTCGCAGGTTTCTTCGTGCTTGCTCTCGCCGGTGGCATGGCACCTTACGAGGTGCTGAGCCATGTCGGCGCCGGCGCGTTGCTCCTCGTCGTGGCCTTTACCTGCTTTGCGATGGGCTGGATGGGGGGTGGCGACGCCAAGGTCGCAGCTTCGGTGGCGCTCTGGTTCGGCTTCGCTCAATTGATGGACTTCCTGCTCTACGCCTCGCTGTTCGGCGGAGCGCTGACGCTGCTTCTGCTCCAATTTCGGCAATGGCCGCTGCCTTACGGGCTCGCCGGTCAGGCCTGGCTGGCGCGGCTGCACGCCAAGGAGAGCGGCATTCCCTACGGCATCGCGCTCGCGCTTGGCGCATTGATGATCTATCCCGAGACCGAATGGGTGAAGGCGATCGATCTCGCTCACCTCGCACTGCGCTGAACGCTCCGGGTAAACCCGGCGTTAAGGCGATTTAGATACGCCTCATTAACCATGCTTTGACGAATAGCTGGTCAACTGCCGATTACGGCGGCGGCAGCGTCGCGGCGTTCTGTGGAAAGTGAAGCGTATGAATCGGGCACGCATAGTCGTCCTGGCGGTCGCCATCTGCGCCGGCGGTATCGCCGCGTATCTGGCGAGCAGCACGGACTCTGCGCCGCCTCCAGCGGCTCCGGTCGCGCAGCTTCCCACCACCGACGTTCTGGTCGCCAAGAACGACATCGGTCTCGGCCAGACCGTCAAGCCGGAAGACGTACAATGGCAGACCTGGCCGACCGCGACGGCCAGCGCTACCTTCATCCGCCGCAGCGAGCGCCCTGACGGCGCCACCCAGGTCGTCGGCTCGATCGCGCGCGCCCCATTCATCCAGGGCGAGCCGATCCGCGACCAGAAGCTGGTCAAGGCCGACGGCTCCGGCTTCATGGCCGCGATCCTGCCGAGCGGCATGCGTGCCATCTCGACCGAAATCTCTCCGGAGACTGGTGCCGGCGGCTTCATCCTTCCCAACGACCGCGTCGACGTGTTGCTCACTCGCCGCCTCAAGAACCCGGACCAGAGCAGCGGCGCGCCGGACGTCGTGACGTCCGAAATCATCCTGACCAATGTCCGCGTCCTCGCCATCGACCAGGCACCGAAGGAGAAGGACGGCCAGAATGCGGTGATCGGCAAGACCGTGACCCTGGAACTCAATCCGGCGCAGACCCAGGCGCTTTCCTCCGCCCGCCAGGCTGGAACGCTATCGCTGGCGCTGCGCAGCATTGCCGACGTCAAGGCGACCGAGATCACGCTCGACGAATCCGCACAGAAGCGCGACGGCGTCTCGATCATTCGATACGGCATCCCGAGCTCGACCTCGAAAGCACGATGAGGACAGTCGATATGAAATGCAGGGCAGATCTGGCAACGATGCGGACCTCGATCGTTCGCGCCCTGTCGTTCTCGGCCGCTCTCGCGCTGACGCTCAATCCCGCGACGCCCGTGATCGCGGCAGACTACCGTCCCGCGGCACCGGTTGGGGCCGACGGCCAGATGAACGCGCGCTTCCTCTCGCTCGGCGTTGGCAAGTCGATCGTGATCGACCTGCCGCGCGACATCAAGGACGTGCTGGTCGCCGATCCCAAGATCGCCAATGCCGTAGTGCGCTCGGCGCAGCGCGCCTACATCATCGGCGCCACGGTCGGCCAGACCAACATCGTGTTCTTCGATTCCGCCGGCCAGCAGATCGCGGCCTACGACATCGCGGTCAAGCGCGATCTCAACGGCGTGCGCGCTGCGCTCAAGCAGATCCTGCCGAATTCCGACATCCAGATCGACGGTCTCGGCGAGGGAGTCGTCCTGACCGGCACGGCCGCCAACCCGCTGGAAGCGCAGCAGGCCAACGATCTCGCCGCGCGCCTCGTCGGCGGCGTCGACAAGGTGGTGAACTCGATCGTGGTCCGCGGCCGCGACCAAGTGATGCTGAAAGTGACGGTGGCCGAGGTCCAGCGCAACATCGTCAAGCAGCTCGGCATCGATCTGTCCGCGAACCTGAACTACGGCACCTCCGTGGTGAGCTTCACCAACACCAACCCGTTCACGGCGCTCGGCCACAATCTCGTCGATGGCAACAATCTGACGACGAAATTCGGCGGGGGCCCCTCGGTCCAGGCCACCTTGCGCGCAATGGAAACCGCGGGCGTGATCCGTACGCTGGCCGAGCCGAACCTGACCGCGATCTCCGGCGAATCGGCGACCTTCATTGCCGGCGGTGAATTTCCGGTGCCGGCAGGCTATGCGTGCGATCCCACCACGCATGTCTGTACCACCCAGATCAGCTTCAAGAAGTTCGGCATCTCCCTCAACTTCACACCCGTGGTTCTGACCGAAGGCAAGATCAGCCTCCGGGTGATGACTGAGGTCTCGGAACTGTCGAACGAAAATTCGATCACGCT
Organism: Bradyrhizobium sp. UFLA06-24; assembly: GCF_054967145.1. Classification (NCBI taxonomy): domain Bacteria; kingdom Pseudomonadati; phylum Pseudomonadota; class Alphaproteobacteria; order Hyphomicrobiales; family Nitrobacteraceae; genus Bradyrhizobium; species Bradyrhizobium sp. UFLA06-24. The sequence continues at coordinate 115,154 of NZ_JADFUE010000016.1, read as the reverse complement.
GTCCCAGGCCGTGACCTCGACGTCGGTGAACTCGGTGACGGTGCCTTCGATCCGGACCCGCCGCGCCGAGACCTCGCTGGAAATTCCTTCCGGCGGCGCGATGGCGATGGCCGGCCTGATCCAGCAGCAGACCAAGCAGGCGGTGAGCGGATTGCCGGGCCTGATGCAGCTGCCGATCCTCGGCACGCTCTTCCGCAGCCGCGACTTCGTCAACAACGCGACCGAGCTGGTCGTGATCGTGACGCCCTACGTCGTTCGCGCTACGGCGCCAAAGGACCTGTCGCGCCCGGATGACGGCTTTGCGGCGCCCGCGGATCCGCAGGCCGAACTGATCGGCAACATCAACCGCATCTACGGCGTGCCCGGCAAGACCGAGCCGGCGCGCAACTATCGCGGTACCTACGGCTTCATCACCGACTGAGGCGGAACGGGGACTTCACGATGACCATAAGACCACCCCAGCTTCGCAAGCGCGCCATCGCCCTCGGCGGCGCGCTGGTCGGCATCGCGCTCGCGCTCGGCGGCTGCCAGCATGACGAAGTGACCACGGCCTCCATTCCCGACGACTACAAGCAGCGTCATCCGATCGCGATCGAGGAGCAGAACCGCTCGATCGTGGTCTTTGTCGGTCACGCCCGCGGCGGCTTGACCGCCGCTCAGCGCGCCGACGTGATGGGCCTGGCCTCGACCTGGCTGCACGAGGGCACCGGTGCCATCCACATCGACGTGCCAACGGGGATGCCCAACGCCCGTCCGGTGGCGGAATCCATGCACGAGATCCAGGCGATGTTGGCGGCCGCGGGCGTGCCGCCGCGCGGCGTCATCGCTCGCCCCTATCGGCCCGAGGACAAGCGCTTCCTGCCGCCGATCCGGCTGACCTATTCGAAGATCGCCGCGGTCGCGGGTCCGTGCGGCCTGTGGCCGGAGGACATCGGCCCCTCGATGAAGAACAAGAGTTGGTTCGAGAACAAGGACTATTACAATTTCGGCTGCGCCTACCAGCGCAACCTCGCGGCGATGGTCGACAATCCCACCGACCTCGAACAGCCGCGACCTGAAACACCGGCCTACACGGTGCGGCGTACCGCCGCCTTCGAGAAATATCGCAAGGGCAATCCGACGGCGGTCTCTTATCCCGAGGCCGAAAGGGCCAAACTCAGCGACACCGGCAAATGATCAGCTACGCGCGCCAGACACAAGAACAGCAGCCGGAAGCCCCTCCGCCGCCGGTCGAGGAGCATATTGCGCCCGCGCCGCGCGTTTCGGTCCAGGCCTTCTGCGAAACCGTGGAGACCGCCGCCGCCGTGCAATCGGCCGGCGAGGATCGCCGCCTCGGCAAGGCCCATCTGAAGATCCAGATGGGCGGCATGGCGGCTGCGATCGAAGCCTATCGCTCGGCGCCCACGCCGAACGTGATCGTGCTCGAGAGCGACGGCCGCAGCGACCTGCTGACCGGGCTCGACCAGCTCGCCACCGTCTGCGACGCCGGCACCCGCGTGGTCGTGATCGGACGCATCAACGACGTCATGCTCTACCGTGAGCTGGTGCGTCGCGGCGTCAGCGATTACGTGCTCGCACCGGTCGGTGCGATCGATGTGGTGCGCTCGATCTGCAACCTGTTCTCGGCTCCCGAAGCCAAGGCGGTCGGCCGCATCATCGCCGTAGTTGGAGCCAAGGGCGGCGTCGGCGCCTCCACCATCTCACACAACGTCGCCTGGGCGATTGCGCGGGACCTCGCGATGGACGCCGTGGTCGCCGACCTCGACCTGGCCTTCGGCACCGCCGGGCTCGACTACAATCAGGACCCGCCGCAGGGTATCGCAGACGCCGTATTCTCACCCGACCGCGTCGACACCGCCTTCATCGACCGCCTGTTGTCGAAATGCACGGACCATCTGAGCCTGCTGGCGGCACCGGCGACGCTCGACCGGGTCTATGATTTCGGCACCGACGCCTTCGATGCGGTATTCGATACGCTGCGTGCGACCATGCCCTGCATCGTGCTCGACATCCCGCATCAATGGTCGGGCTGGACCAAGCGCGCTCTGATTGGAGCCGACGATATTTTGATCGTGGCGGCGCCCGACCTCGCCAATTTGCGCAACACCAAAAACCTATTCGATCTGCTCAAGGCCGCGCGCCCCAACGACCGCCCGCCACTATACTGCCTGAACCAGGTCGGCATCCCCAAGCGGCCGGAGATCGCCGCCAGCGAATTCGCCAAGGCGATCGAGAGCCAGCCAGTGGTTTCGATCCCGTTCGAGCCGCAGATCTTCGGCGCTGCCGCCAACAACGGCCAGATGATCGCGGAGATCTCCGCGAACCACAAGTCGATCGAGATGTTCCTCCAGATCGCCCAGCGCCTGACCGGCCGCAGCGAGACGAAGAAACAAAAGTCGTCCCTGCTTTCACCGCTGATTGAGAAGTTGCGGGGAAAATAAGCCGCCGCATGGAGTTGTTAAGTGTTCGGTAAGCGTAGCGGAACAGACACCGACTTTCGGGCTCCCAAGCCCGGCGCCGTGTCGCCAGAGCCTGCCCCGGCTCCGGCGCCGACGGTGTCGCGCGCGCCGCCCCCGCCGGCCATCGCTTCCCCGCCCCTCGCCCCCTCCCGGCCCGTGCCGGTCATGGAGACCCGGCGCTCGGACAATTATTACGAGGTCAAGGCGACCATCTTCGGCGCCCTCATCGAGGCGATCGACCTCGCCCAGCTCGCCAAGCTCGATTCGGAGTCCGCGCGCGAGGAAATCCGCGACATCGTCAACGAGATCATCGCGATCAAGAACATCGTGATGTCGATCGCCGAGCAGGAAGAGTTGCTCGACGACATCTGTAACGATGTGCTCGGCTATGGCCCGCTCGAGCCGCTCCTTGCGCGCGACGACATCGCCGACATCATGGTGAACGGGGCCGGCACGGTCTTCATCGAAGTCAGCGGCAAGATCCAGCGCACCGGAATCCGTTTCCGCGACAATCAACAGCTCCTCAACATCTGTCAGCGCATCGTCAGCCAGGTCGGCCGGCGCGTCGACGAATCCTCGCCGATCTGCGACGCGCGTCTCGCCGACGGCTCCCGCGTCAACGCCATCGTGCCGCCGCTCGCGATCGACGGCCCCGCGCTTACCATCCGCAAGTTCAAGAAGGACAAGCTGACGTTGGATCAGCTGGTCAAGTTCGGGGCAATCTCGCCGGAGGGCGCGGAGATCCTCCAGATCATCGGCCGCGTACGCTGTAACGTGCTGATCTCCGGCGGTACCGGCTCCGGCAAGACCACGCTGCTCAACTGTCTAACCAACTATATCGAGCACGACGAGCGCGTCATCACCTGCGAGGACGCCGCCGAGCTCCAGCTCCAGCAGCCCCATGTGGTGCGCCTCGAAACCCGCCCGCCCAACATCGAGGGCGAAGGCCAGGTCACGATGCGCGAACTGGTGCGCAACTGCCTGCGCATGCGTCCCGAACGCATCATCGTCGGCGAAGTCCGTGGCCCGGAGGCGTTCGATCTGCTCCAGGCCATGAACACCGGCCACGACGGCTCGATGGGAACGCTGCACGCCAACAATCCCCGCGAAGCGCTCTCGCGCTGCGAATCCATGATCACGATGGGCGGCTTCTCCCTTCCTTCGCGAACAATTCGCGAGATGATCTGCGCCTCGATCGACGTCATCGTCCAGGCCGCGCGCCTGCGCGACGGCTCGCGGCGCATCACGCACATCACCGAGGTGATGGGCATGGAAGGCGACACCATCATCACCCAGGACATCTTCCTCTACGACCTGATCGGCGAGGACGCCAACGGCAAGATCATCGGTCAGCACCGATCGACCGGCATCGGGCGTCCGAAGTTCTGGGAACGCGCACGCTATTACGGCGAAGAGAAACGCCTTGCCGCCGCGCTCGACGCTGCGGAAAAGAAACCGAACACGTGAGCGGGCCGGCGCAGCCATGAACATTCAGGTCCTCGCCCTCGCCTTCCTCGCCACCGCTGCCGTCGGCGGCATCGCCTGGGTCTTCCTCTATCCGATGCTCTCAGGCGAGCGGAAGGCCGAGAACCGCCGCGCGTCGATTGCGCGCGCCGAAGCGCCAGCGGCGCGCCAGGCCGAGAAGACCCAGCGCTCGCGCCGCGAGCAGGTCGAGAGCTCGCTCAAGGATCTCGAGGCGAGACGCTCGCAGGAGAAGAGCGTTCCGCTCAACATTCGTCTGTCGCAGGCGGGGCTCGACTGGACGACGCAGAAATTCTGGATCGCGTCCGGCGTCGTGGCCGGCGTGTTCTTCTTTGGCGCCTTGTTCGGCGGCGGCGGCCTGCTGGGCGCCGCCGGTCTCGCCTTTGCCGGCGGCTTCGGACTGCCGCGCTGGGCGCTGGGCTTCTTGAAGAAGCGGCGCGAGAACAAGTTCCTGGCTGCCCTGCCCGACGCCGTCGACGTCATCGTCCGCGGCATCAAGGCCGGCCTGCCGCTGTTCGAATCCATCAAGGTCGTCGCGGCCGACGCGCCGGAGCCGCTGCGCAGCGAATTCCTGGCCATCATCGAGACGCAGGCGATCGGCATGCCGCTCGGCGAGGCCTGCTCGCGCCTCTACGACCGCATGCCGCTGCCGGAGGCCAATTTCTTCGGCATCGTGGTGTCGATTCAGCAGAAATCGGGCGGCAACCTCTCCGAAGCGCTGGGCAACCTCTCCAAGGTGCTGCGCGACCGCAAGAAGATGAAGGAAAAGATCCAGGCGATGTCGATGGAAGCCAAGGCCTCGGCCGGCATCATCGGTTCGCTGCCGCCGATCGTGATGTTCCTCGTCTATCTCACGACGCCCGACTACATCTCCTTGCTGTGGACCCATCCCACCGGTCAGCTCATGCTGGTCGGCTGCGTCGTCTGGATGTCGATCGGCATCATGGTGATGAAGAAGATGATCAACTTCGATTTCTGACGGTGCCGCATGGTCGAGTTCCTCGTTACGAAACTGCATGACGCCCACTTCATGACCATGCTGCTGGCGGCCATCGCCGCCAGCGCCACCGTCTATACGCTGGTGATGCCGCTGTTTGCCGGCGAAGGCCTTTCCAAGCGGATGAAGGCGGTAGCCAGCGAGCGCGAGCGGATCCGGCAGCGCGAGCGCGAGCGCCTCAACAAGAACGAGAAGGTCTCGCTGCGCCAGACGCCCAAGCAGATCGTCTCCAAGGTCGTCGAGGACTTCAACCTGACCAAATGGCTGGCGCAGGAGGCTGCGCGCGACAAGCTGATCATGGCGGGTTATCGCGGCCAGGCGCCTTACATTACCTTCCTGTTCGCGCGCTTGGTGGCCCCGATCGTGCTGCTCGTCGGCTCGGTGATCTACGTGTTCCTGATCGCCCATATGGATCGGCCGCTGCCGATCAAGATCGGCATTTGCGTCGGCGCGGCCTATCTCGGCCTGCAGGCGCCGATGCTGTTCCTGAAGAACGCGATCTCCAAGCGTCAGCTCTCGATCAAGCGCGCCTTTCCCGATGCGCTCGATCTGCTGCTGATCTGCATCGAATCCGGCATGTCGGTCGAAATGGCGTTCCGCAAGGTCGCCACCGAAATCGTCGGCCAGTCGATCGCGCTGTCGGAGGAGTTCACCCTGACCACCGCCGAGCTCTCCTACCTGCAGGACCGCAAGGTGGCGTACGAAAACCTGGCAAAGCGCACCGGGCTCGAAGGCGTCAAGTCGGTGTGTCTGGCGCTTCAGCAGGCGGAACGCTACGGCACGCCGCTCGGTCAATCGCTGCGCGTGATGGCGCAGGAAAATCGCGACATGCGCATGAACGAGGCCGAGAAGAAGGCCGCCGCGCTGCCGCCGAAGCTGACGGTGCCGATGATCCTGTTCTTCCTGCCGGTGCTGTTCGTCGTCATTCTCGGGCCGACCGGCATCAAGATCTCCGAGCTGCACTGACGCGGAACGAAAAACGCGAAAACAACCCCATGCACAGTAGCCGGCCACCGCCGGCTCTATGCCCTGTAGATCGCGATAAGCCTTCGCAATGTCGGGTTAATTTCGCCTGATCGCGCCAAGAGCGGCAGATCAGTCGGATTGGCTGAGCGAGGCGACCGGCGTGCGCTTCGGCACGCCGCGCGGAGCATCGCTGCGGCTCAGCATGTCCTTGAGATAGGCGACATTGGCCGCAGCCTGGTCCGGCGGGAGGTCCGCCTTCACGATGGCCTCGGCCTCCGCGAAGCGACCCTGAAGGCCGACCACCAGGCCGAGATTCTGCCGCACCCGCGAGCTCGCACGCGGCGAAGCGTAGGCCTGCCGCAGCACCTCTTCCGCCTTGGGCAGATTCCGCGACAGCATGTAGGACAGCCCGAGATTGGACAGCACGCCGGGATCGTCAGGCGCGATCTTCAGCGCACTCGCATAATAGGCGCGCGCCTCGTCGTGACGGCCCATCTGGTCGAGACAGGTCCCCTGCACCGAGAGCAGGCGCCAGTCCGGATTGTCCGGCGAATGCGCCTTCGACAACACGTCGAAGGCCTGTTGGAAATTGCCGTTGTCGGCAAGCGCGCGGCCGTAGAGGGCCAGGAGCGGCTTGTTGCCGGGGTTGGCGATGGTCGCCTGCTCGAGCACGGCGGCGGCCTGGGCACGCTGGCCATTGGCGCGCAAGGCCTGACCGTAGGCCAGCGCCGCGTCCGCGTCCTTGGGATTGGCGCGGTAGCGTTCGCCATAGGCCTCGACCGCGCGCGCCGGATCCGCCGGCACGGCTTCCGCCTTCGGCCCGATCGAGCCCGTGACGTCGGACAGCTTTGACATGGCAGTGCAGCCGCCGAGGCTCGCGGCCACCAGAGCAATCAGCGAGGCGGAGGCAAGAAGCCGGACAGGACGGAACCGTTGACGCATGACGCTTTGACTCTCGAGCCGATGATCGAGCCGAACGCGCCAGCAATAGACTGTTAACCCTAATGGTCGGTTAACGCCGGGAACGGCCGCCTTGCGGCGGCATCTCCCCGCCCAGGTCGAGATCGAGGCCGAGCAGCTTCATCTGCTCGTTCAGCTGGCGCAGCAGATGCAACCGCTGTTGCGTTCTCCCGGCGACATCCGCGGCCTCGCGCGGCAGCATCGGCCACCGGCGCAGGAGGTCGTCACGATTGAGCAGGCGATCCGTGCGGAGTTCCTCCAGAGTGGCATGGTCGATGCCGAGCATGTCGGCTGATTGTCCAATCAGTCGGTGGAGCAGCGCCCTCACTTCGGCCCGCGCCGTGGCTTCGGACCTTTGTGCGGACCTGGCGAGCTTACCGTCGAGATCGGCCCAGGCATGAAACGTGACGAGATAGGTGTAGAGCATGTCCGTCCAATCCTGCCCGCCGGCGTCGTAGAACGCAGGGCGCGACAGCAGCCGCCGGACCAGCCCCAGAACCTGGTCCCGCGACAGCGACGTGGATGAGGCGATCTCGATCGCCGACTGGACGGCCGGATCGCGGGACAGATCCCGCCCCGCCGGCAGTCTGATGAGCCCGTCCGGCAGATTCGAATCGAGCGGCCTGAAACCGGCATCGTTGCGTGGCTGGGAGTAGCGGGCGATCGTGAACCGATACTCGCAGCGCTCGGACCCGGATGTCGGACCCAAATGGACGATGTTGAAGCCGGCGTCGTCGCCGCCATGCCCGGTGGAGGATGGACAGGACAGCACATAGATCGTGCGCCAGAAATCCTCCCCGCCGCTCCGCATCGCACGTGGATCGGGAATCGAGTAGCGACTGAGGCCCTCGATATGGCGATGCCCATGCAGAACCATGGTGACGCCGAGCGAGGTCGCCGCCTCCAAAAAAGTCGCGGGTGCGGCGAGATACATCAGCGGCTCGTCCGGAACGCCGAGAAACCGCTTGCCCTCGCCGGTCGCCTGCGGCAGCGGATGATGATGTAGCGCCAGCACGCGCACCAGGTTTTCCGCAGGCTCGGAATAACAGGCACGTCCGGCCGAACCAATGCTGCCTGCAAGCTCGATGCTCAGCCGGGCGGACTGCGCGACCATCGCATGGTATGCTTGTTCGTCGATGTTGCCGCTGGCAAGCGTCGTGAGGCTCGCGCTGTTGGAGTCGAGCAGCACCAGGTCGAGACCGGCCTCGCGGTAATAGACGCTCTTCGAAGTCCGCGGCAGGCGCAGATAATCATAGGCGTCGTGCCGGCCGCCGCGCTGGCTCGGACGCTTGACATCGTGATTGCCTGCGACCGCCTGGATGTCGGTGAATAATCCCGTCTGCCTGAAAGAGGCGATCACCGCGAGCGCTTCGTCGAGCGCGGGCGGGGTCGGGTCGTTCACGATGTCGCCCGTGATCAGCAGGATACGGTCCGGCACGTCCGCGAAGGCCGCCATCCGCTCGCGCAGCGCAGCGATGAGGGTCTCAATGGCCGGAAGCAACCGGCCTGCCCCATCCAGATGCAGGTCGGAGATCTGCGCAATGACAAACGATCTATTCATTTTGCGCCGCTCACAACGAATGTTGCGCCGCCCAAACGATTGAGAGAAATGCCTTCGAAGAGTTCAGGCAGATAACGTCTGGTATCGGTATCGTCAGGGAGTCAGCGGCGCTCTTGCGCTCCATGCGTGCAGAGACGCGCCGCACAACCACAATATATTCGACAATAATGCCACAACCGCAGCGCTAGTAAAGTCCTGCGCCCGCGCACGCGTGAGCGGCAGTCTCAAACCAGATGCGAGCGCGGTCGCAGATGGTTACAGACAGTCAAATCAATATTCGATGGCGAGACGTTTGCGGATTTCGTCGATGCGCTTGTCGAGCGCATCGAAGCGCGCATGAATCGAACGGTCATGGAGGTAGAAGACGTAGCCGCCGGCGAGAAACGCAAATACCCAGTGGTGATGCTCCACATAGCCAAAGACTGCCTCGATGGCCTGGCCGATGAATGTGACCACGCTCCACACAAATTCCATTCGCGTTTCCTCCCGGCACGCTTCGTCTTCGGCCGCTGCCGTCCCGTAGACAGGTGACAAGCCGACCCGCAACCGTTGCCGGAACCTAGCACGGCTCCTGATCTGCGAGTAGCTGCTCACCGGGCGGTGACCGCAAAGCCGATTGCGGCCACGGCAAAACTCTGCGAAGTCTCCTCCAACCGAATGACCTTGCGGACCCGCCAATGCCTTCCGTGTTCGAGACGTCCTCGACTGCCACCCCGATCACCTTCGTCACCAAATCGAGCTGGGAGGCCGTGCGCGAGTCGCTGCCGCCGGCGCAACGCCAGTTTGCCGTGGCGAGCGCCTACGCCGCCAAGCCGGGCGGCTATCTGGCGCTCCCAGCGCCGGACGGCACGATCGCGCAAGTGCTGTTCGGCCTCGAAGAGGACGGCGCCCGCTCGCGCGATCCGTTCCGGCCCGGCGCCCTGCCCGGCCTGCTGCCGCCGGGTATCTATCGCTTTGCCAATGCACCGCACGATGCACGACTGGCGGCGCTCGCCTTCGCGCTCGGTGCCTATCGCTTCGCACGCTATCGCAAGGCCGACCGGCCCGATGCCCGGCTGGTGCCGCCTGATGGTATCGATCCCGCCGAGATCAACCGCATGGCCGATGCCGCGATGCTGGCGCGCGATCTCATCAACACGCCCTCCAACGACATGGGGCCGGAGGAACTCGCCGCTGCCGCGCAAGAGCTCGCGGCCGAATTCGGTGCCAGCTACGCCTGCACCACCGGCACGGAGCTGGAGACAAACTTTCCGCTGATCCATGCGGTCGGCATGGCCTCGAGCCGCGCGCCGCGGCTGATCGATATCGGCTGGGGCGATCCCAGCCATCCCAAGGTGACGCTGGTCGGCAAGGGTGTCTGTTTCGACACCGGTGGCCTCGATCTGAAACCGTCGAGCGGCATGCTGATCATGAAGAAGGACATGGGTGGCGCGGCCAATGTGTTGGCGCTGGCGCGCATGGTGATGGATGCCAAGCTGAAGGTCCGGCTGCGCGTGCTGATTCCGGCCGTGGAGAACGCGCTCGCCGGAAATGCCTTTCGTCCGCTCGACATTTTTACATCGCGCAAAGGCATCACGGTCGAGATCGGCAACACCGATGCGGAAGGACGCCTGGTGCTCGCCGACGCCCTGGCGCTGGCCGATGAGGAGAAACCCGAACTGCTGATTGATCTCGGCACGCTGACGGGGGCCGCGCGCGTTGCGCTGGGACCGGATTTGCCGCCCTTCTACACAAATGATGAGGCGCTGGCCGCCGACGTCGCGCGCTGCGCGGTGCAGGAGAACGATCCGTTGTGGCGCATGCCGCTGTGGCCGCCTTACGATGCGTGGCTGGACTCCAAGACCGCCACCATCACCAACGCCCCGTCGGGCGGCTTCGCCGGTTCGATCACCTGCGCGCTGTTCCTGCAGCGCTTCGTCGAGCAGGCCAAGAGCTGGCTTCACGTGGATATTTATGGCTGGACGCCGTCGGCGAAGCCGGCGCGGCCCGAGGGCGGCGAATGCCAAGCCGCCCGTGCCATCTACAAGGTGCTGAGCGAGCGCTATGCCTGATCCAGGCCACGATCCGCGGCTGACGCCCGCGCGCGGCGACCTCGCCGCAAAATATCTCGAAGGCAAGGTGCAAGCCGATCGCTTCGTCGTGGGCGAGGAGTTCGAGGTCACCGCGCCGATCGCGCCGGCGCGCGAACAGCCCTCCTCGAACGCCATGCTGATGACGCAAGCGCTGCGCGGCGAGCGGGTGACGGTCTACGACCGCAACGGCGAGGGCTGGGCCTGGGGCCAACTCGCCAGCGATGGCTATGTCGGGTGGCTGCCGGATGCCGCACTGATGAAGCCGGCGGCCGCGCCGACGCACAAGGTGAGCGCACTGCGGACGCTCGTCTTTCCTGGCCCCTCGATCAAGCTGCCGCCGGCCGACACACTGGTGCTGGGGTCGAAGCTCACGATTGCGCGCGAGGACGGCCCTTTCGCTGTCACGCGCGACGGCGCGTTCCTGCCGAAGGCTCATCTCGTCCCCCTCGAGTCTCGCGAGCCGGACTTCGTCGCGGTCGCCGAACGCTTCGTCGGCACGCCCTATCTCTGGGGCGGCAAGAGCAGCCTCGGCATCGATTGCTCCGGCCTGGTCCAGGTTTCGCTGACGGCCGCAGGCACCGGGTGTCCGCGCGACAGCGACATGCAGCAGGCCGGCCTCGGCCGCGCACTGGAACCGCATGAGCGAAGCAGCTTACAGCGCGGCGATCTGATCTTCTGGAAGGGCCACGTCGCCATCGTGCGCGACGGAAGCACCATGGTTCACGCCAACGCGCATCACATGGCGACGGTGGTCGAGCCGATCGAACCGGCGATTGCGCGGATCAAGGCGGCCGGGAGCGAGGTGTCGGCGATCAAGCGGCTGTAGCGCGCGTCGGCGAATGCTTTGCTACGCCGACCCCGGAAGACGGACCCGGAGCGGCATCATCAAAGAATCGGGTCAATCATGACAGCGCCTCAAGCTCTTCAACACCTACAGGAGGCTTGCTTCGCCAACCAATCATGTATGACCGTTTCGCCAGACCGTCCTGAACGCGAGCAATCTGCGTCCGCTCGCCTGCGAGCCGCAACCGGAGCAGGGGATCGTGAGTTCCCGACGCGATCAGGCATTTGTTGATGACCCAAGCGAATGGCTCAATACCGGCGCGCCGCAGGTCTTGCTGAAGAGCAGCGGCCTCTGAAACCGGAGTTGTCTCCGGCAGAGTTACCAGGATCACCCGGGTGTGAGTGGGATCCTGCAGCCTCATCAGCGGGGTCACGATACGCCCCGGTCCGCTCGGTTCTAGTTGGCCTGTCATCTGACGATGATAAGCGCCGGTCGCGTCCAGCAGCAGCAAGGTGTGGCCTGTTGGAGCCGTATCGAGGACCACAAAGGCGCTTCGCGCCTCGGCAACAACGTGCGAGAAGGCGTGAAACACAGCGACCTCCTCAGTGCATGGCGAAGCCAGGTCTTCGAGCAGTAGCGCCTTACCCTGATCATCCAGGTCGCGGCCACGGCTCGCCAGTATTTTCGAGACATAGCGTTCCGTCTCAACCCGGGGATCGATCCTGTCTACCGTGAGGCCCGGCATCACGCCATCGACCACGAAATTGACATGCGCTGCAGGATCTGTCGTGCTGAGGTGCACGGCATGTCCGCGCTTGGCGAGACCCACGGCGATGGCCGCGGCAATCGTCGTCTTTCCGACGCCGCCCTTGCCCATGACCATGATGAGGCCATGCTTGCCTTGGGCGATGTCGTCGACCAATCGCTTAAAGCCCGGCAAGTCGATTGGCTCGGCATCTCGCTCGGCGGCGTCATTCGGATCCCGTGGATTGGATGACGCCAACATCCGCCTCAGAGCCGTGAGGCCCACGATGTCAAATCCAAACAATGGAATTTCGTCTCGCGGCAGCTTCGTCAACGACGCCGGCATCGAGGCGAGAGCCTCGTCCTGGTCCCGCTCAAGGGCAACTGCCACAACATCGGCAGGATCCGTGGCGTGAAAGCGTCCGTTCACGGCGAGAGTCTGGTTCGAGAGATTGAGCGCGTCGAGTTCGCCCGACGTTCGAGCCGCCTCGCGGATCGCGCTCCGATCGGCGCGAGTGACCAAGACAACCGTCGTCCGCTTCGGATCGCCCAGCGCTTGAAGCGCTTGGCGAAAGCGATTCTCTTGCATCTTCAAACCAGAATGAGGACCGAGACAGGATGCCCCCCGGTCGTTGTCCTTCAGAAAGCCGGTCCATGCCTTTGGCAGGCTGAGAAGCCGCAATGTGTGGCCGGTCGGGGCCGTATCGAAAATGATATGGTCAAAGCCTGCCATGTCGCCATCCAGCAGGCCGACGAACTCGTCGAAGGCAGCTATCTCGGTGGTGCAAGCGCCGGAAAGTTGCTCGCGAACGGTCGATCTCTCCTCAGGGGAAACCGCGGGCCCGAGCTGGTTGAGCACACGGGTTCGATAGCTCTCGGCCGCTGCCTCCGGGTCGATGTTCATCGCGAAGAGCCCGGCGGCGTTCGGCACTGGCGCTGGATTGTCGCTTAGCCGGACCTCCAGCATCTCGTCGAGGTTCGAGGCAGGATCCGTGCTGACGAGGAGGACACGCGACCCGCGGTCGGCGAGACCGATGGCGGTAGCACAGGCCAGCGAGGTCTTGCCGACGCCGCCCTTACCAGTAAAGAACAGAAATGGTGTTGGAGCGTCCAGCGCGTGAAAGTGAAGCATCAAAAATAATCCCCCGGTCGCGTGCGGTGATGCGGGATACCCCCTCGTGGGAGTGGCGGCCCGAGGACTGCGGCGCGTGGAGCGCTATCCGACGCCCTGAACGATGAGGCCCGTACCGTCGCAGCGTTCGCAAGCACTCTCCTTGCCGGTCGCCTTGTCTGCCACTTTGCCGGTGCCCGCGCATTCGGGACAGAGGTCCTCGGCGGTACCTGGCGTTCCGGGTTCCGGATCATCATCAGGGGTGTGCGGCCTCAGCGGATTTGATTTCATGTCGGCTTCCTTCCGCCATATGTTAGGAGCCGCCAATTGATAAGTCCCGACACAAACGGGCGGATTGATCTAACGCAAGGACCGATCTTGCGCATGCCGGATCGCCGATGCTGAGAAGCACGCTGCTCTTTCTGGCCCTTCGGGGACCTGAGCGTCGGACTGGATGTCCGCTTTGCACCACAAGTTGCCTTTCGTCTCGTACGAGCAACGCGAATTACGATTGACGAGGAAATGCCGCTGAGAGTGAGGTGACTGCCTTCAACATGGCAGCGACGATGTGCGAAGGTGCCGATCCCGTTTCAACGGTGACGCGGAACACGGAAAAGCCAGGATTGCGCGCAGAGCGAATGCGATGGCGCGTGGGGACTTCTTCGACTTCCGCGGAGAGAGACTTGGTGGGTTTTCGCCTAACCCATCCGACGAAAGCTAAGTCGCCACCGCCCCGTTCCCCGCCGTCTCCAGCCGGAACGCCGCCGCGAACAGCGCGCGGGTGTAATCCGTCTTCGGATTCTTGAACAGCTCGGCGGCCTGGCCTTCCTCGACCACCTTGCCGCTCCGCATCACGATGAGATGGCTGGCGAGCGAGGCGACGACGCGCAAATCGTGCGAGATGAACATGTAGGTGAGATCGCGCTTGCGCTGGAGCTCGCGCAACAGCTCCACCATCTGGGCCTGGAACAGCATGTCGAGCGCGCTGGTCGGCTCGTCCAGCACGACGAAGTCAGGCTCCAGCACCACCGCGCGGGCGATGCTGATGCGCTGGCGCTGGCCGCCGGAAAACTCGTGCGGGTAGCGGAAGCGCGTGTCCGGCTTCAGTCCGACATCCTCGAGCGCCTTGACGACGCGCGCCTCGCGCTCCTCGCGCGACAGGTTGGGTTGATGCACCGAGAGACCTTCGGCTACGATGTCCGCGATCGACATGCGCGGTGAGAGCGAGCCGAACGGGTCCTGGAACACGATCTGCATGTCGCGCCGGAACGGGCGCATCTCCTTGAAGCGGAGGCCCTGGATGTCCTTGCCCAGGAACACGATGCGCCCGTTCGAGGAGATCAGCCGCAATAGCGCCAGGCCCAGCGTGGTCTTGCCCGAGCCGGATTCGCCGACGACACCGAGCGTCTCGCCCTTGCGCACGGCGATGCTGACGCCGTCGACCGCCTTGATATGGCCGACCGTCTTGCGCATCAGGCCGCGCTTGATCGGAAACCACACTTTCAAATCGTCGGCCGACATCACCACCGGGGCGTCAGGCTGCGGCGGGGCCGGATCCGGCTTCGGCTCGGCCGCAAGCAGATCGCGCGTATAGGGATGCTTCGGGGTCTTGAAGACCTGCTCGACCGGCCCCTGCTCGACGATCTCGCCGCCCTTCATCACACAGACGGTGTCGGCGATGCGGCGCACGATGCCGAGATCGTGGGTGATGAAGAGCAGGCTCATGCCGAGACGCGACCTGATCTCGGCCAGCAGGGCCAGGATCTGCGCCTGCACGGTGACGTCGAGCGCCGTGGTCGGCTCGTCCGCGATCAGGAGATCCGGCTCGTTGGCAAGCGCCATCGCGATCATGACGCGCTGGCGCTGACCGCCGGAGAGCTGGTGCGGATAGCTCTTCAGCCGCGTCTCCGGCTCGGGGATGCCGACCTGGGTCAGCAGCTCCAGCGTCCGCCTGCGCGCCTCCGAATTGCTGGTCGGATTGTGCAGCTGGATGATCTCGCCGATCTGCGCCTCGATCGTGTGCAGCGGATTGAGCGAGGTCATCGGCTCCTGGAAGATGATGGAGATGTCGCTGCCCCTGATCTCCCGCATCTCCTGCTCGGAGCGATCGATTAGCTCCTGCCCCTTGAAACGGATGCTGCCCGAGGGGTGCGAGGCGGTCGGATAGGGCAGGAGCTTCAGGATCGAGAGCGCGCTGACCGACTTGCCGGAGCCGGACTCGCCGACCAGCGCGACGCATTCGCCGCGCTTGATCTGGAACGACACCTTGTCGACCGCCAGCGTCGTGTTGCCGCCCTGGTGGAAGGCCACCGAAAGATCGCGCACGGCAAGCAGGGGCTGGTTGATCGCGTCCATCACGCCCTCACTTGAACGTCTTGCGCGGATCGAAGGCATCGCGCACGGCTTCACCGATGAAGATCAGCAGCGACAGCATGATCGCGACCGAGAAGAAGCCGGTGAAACCGAGCCACGGCGCCTGCACGTTGGATTTGCCCTGCGACAACAGCTCGCCGAGCGAGGGCGAGCCGGGCGGCAGGCCGAAGCCGAGGAAATCCAGCGCCGTCAGCGTCATCACCGAGCTCGAGACGATGAACGGCAGGAACGTCATGGTCGCCACCATCGCGTTGGGCAACAGATGCCGGAACATGATGACCCCGTTCGAGACGCCGAGCGCCCGCGCCGCCTGGATATATTCGAAATTGCGTCCGCGCAGGAATTCCGCGCGCACCAGGCCGACCAGCGACACCCATGAGAACAGCAGCAATATGCCGAGCAGAACGAAGAAGCCGGGCACCAGCACCGAGGACAGGATCAGCAGCAGGTAGAGCGAAGGGATCGCGGTCCAGATCTCGATGAAGCGCTGGAAGGTGAGATCGATCCAGCCGCCGAAATAGCCCTGGATGCCGCCGGCGGCGACACCGACGATCGAGGAGACGATGGTGAGACAGAGGCCGAACAGCACCGAGATGCGGAAGCCGTAGATCAACCGCGCCACCACGTCGCGGCCCTGATCGTCGGTGCCGAGCCAGTTGTATTCGAGGTCGCGGCAGCTCTTCAGCCCCTTCTTCTCGAGCACCGGCTTGCACTGGGCTTCCGTCAGCATCCAGGTCGGCGGCGACGGAGCCGGCGTCGGCAGATCGAGATTGTGAGTGTCGTAGGAGTAGCGGATCAAAGGCCAGACGATGCTGCCGCCCTTGTCCTTGATCAGCTTCTGCAAGTACGGATCGCGGTAGTCGGCCGCGGTCTCGAAGTCGCCGCCGAAGGTCGTCTCGGAATAGGTGACGAAGGCCGGCCAGTAGAGATGACCGTCATATTTGATCAGGAACGGCCGGTCGTTGGCGATCAGCTCGGCAAACAGCGACACCACGAACAGGACCATGAAGAGCCAGAACGACCAGTAGCCGCGCCGGTTCGCCTTGAAATTCTCCCAGCGCCGCTTGTTCAACGGCGACGGCGCGAACGGCTTGCGCGTAATCGGCACGGCCGCACCGAGCGGGCTCTTGGCCGAGGTCTCGATCGGAGTCGGAGCGGTCAGCGTCATCAGACCTCCCTCGCCTCGAAGTCGATCCGCGGATCGATCCACATATAGGTCAGATCGGAGATCAGATTGACCACGAGGCCGACGAGCGAAAAGATGTAGAGCGTGCCGAACACGACGGGGTAATCGCGGTTGAGCACGCTCTCGAAGCTGAGCAGCCCGAGCCCGTCCAGCGAGAAGATCGTCTCGATCAGCAGCGAGCCGGAGAAGAAGGCGTGGATGAAGGCGCCCGGAAAGCCCGCGATCACGATCAGCATCGCGTTGCGGAAGATGTGGCCGTAGAGCACCTGGTTCTCGCTGCAGCCCTTGGCCCGTGCGGTCATGACATATTGCTTGCGGATCTCGTCGAGGAACGAGTTCTTGGTCAGCAGCGTCATGGTCGCGAATGCGCTGAGGCCCATCGAGATCAGCGGCAAGGTGAGGTGCCAGAAATAGTCGATGATCTTCCAGTACCAGGGAAATTGCGACCAGCCGTCCGAGGTCAGGCCGCGCAGCGGGAACAGGTTGAAGAAGGAGCCGCCGGCGAACAGGATGATCAGGAGGATCGCGAACAGGAAGCCGGGAATCGCGAAACCGATGATGATGATCGCCGAGGTCCAGGTGTCGAAGCGCGTACCGTCCTTCACCGCCTTGCGGATACCGAGCGGGATCGAGATCAGATAGGTGATCAGCGTCAGCCAGATGCCGAGCGAGATCGAAACCGGCAGCTTCTCCTTGATCAGCTGGATCACGCTGACATCGCGGAAATAACTCTTGCCGAAATCGAAGCGGGCGAAATTCCACACCATCAGCGCAAAGCGCTCCGGCGCCGGCTTGTCGAAGCCGAACTGCACTTCGAGCTTCTTGATGAAATCAGGGTCGAGCCCCTGAGCGCCGCGATACTTCGAGTTGATGGCATCGCCGCCGGCGCCGAGCTGCCCGGGCGCGCGTTGCGCAAAGTCGCCCCCGCCCGAGATGCGCGAGCTGCCGCCGGTGTCGGCGCCCGAGAGCTGCGCGATGACGCGCTCGACCGGACCGCCCGGCGCGAATTGCACCACGACGAAGGAGACGAACAGGATTCCGAGCAGCGTCGGAATCATCAGGAGAATACGGCGGGCGATATAGGCGCTCATGATTATTTCGCCTGCTCGAGCTTGGCCGCCTTGGCGGCATCGTACCACCAGTTCTCAGGCGCGCCGACGCCTTGCGCATACTTCGGCGGCTTGTCCGGATGGCTGAACTGATCCCAATACGCGACGCGATGGAAATTGGCGTACCATTGCGGCACCCAGTAGCGGCCGGCGCGAAACACCCGGTCGAAGACACGGCAGGCGGTCGTCAGCTCTGCCCGGTTCTGGGCCGCGATGATCTTCTCGATCAGAGCATCGATCACGGGATCGGAGATGCCGGCGAGGTTGTACGAGCCCTTGGTGTTGGCTGCCTGCGAGGAGAAGAACGGCCGCATGGCGTCACCCGGTGTCGCAGACATCGAGAAGCGCTCCATGGTCATGTCGAAGTCGAAATCCTCCACCCGCGCGCGATACTGCACGGCGTCGACCAGCCGGAACGTCGCATCGATGCCGAGCGTTGCGAGGTTCTTCAGGTAGGGGCCGTGATGCGGCTGAAGCGAAGGCTCGTCGTTCAGGAACTCGATCGTGAACGGCTCGCCGTTGGGCAGAACCCGCTTGCGGTCCTTGATGACGAAGCCGGCTTCGTTGAGCAGCTCGCTCGCCTTGCGCAGCAGAGTACGGTCCTGTCCCGAGCCGTCCGACACCGGCGGCACGAAGGGCTGACCGAACACTTCGTCGGGCACCTTGCCGCGGAAGGGCTCCAGCAATGCGAGCTCTTCGGGCGAAGGCGGGCCCGATACCATCATGTCGGAATTCTGGAACGGCGAGCGCGTGCGCGCATAGGCGCCGTACATGATGGTCTTGTTGGTCCACTCGAAGTCGAAGGCGTAGATCAGCGCCTCGCGCACGCGCGGATCCTTGAACTTGTCGCGCCTGAGGTTCATGAACCAGCCCTGCGCGCCGGACGGCGTCTCGTCCGGCAACTGCTCGCGCTTGACGCGGCCGTCCTTGACGGCCGGAAAATCGTAGCGGGTGGCCCAGATGCGCGCGGTGAGCTCTTCGCGAAACAGATAGTTCTTGCCGGTGAAGCCTTCGAAGGCGACGTCGCGGTCGCGATAGAATTCGTAGCGCACCGTATCGAAATTGAAGCTGCCGCGGCAGAGCGGCAGATCGGCGCCCCACCAGTCCTTGACCCGGTCGTATTCGACGTAGCGGTTGACCTCGAACCTGCCGACCTTGTACGGGCCGGAGCCGAGCGGCGTATCGAGCGTCGATTCATCGAAGGCGCGCGTGGCGTAATACGCTTTCGAGAAGATCGGAAGGCCGGCGACATAGAGCGGCACGTCGCGCGCGCGGTTCGGCGCGAAGGTGACGGCGACGGTGGCGTCGTCGATCGCCTCGGCCTTCACCAAATCGCGGAGCTGCACGACGATCAGCGGATGCCCCTTCTCCTTGAGGACATTGAGCGAGAAGGCGACATCATGCGCCGTCAACTTCGAGCCGTCGTGGAAACGGGCCTCGGGACGCATCGTGAAGGTATAGGTCAGCTTGTCCGGCGAGATCCGGACCGACTTGGCGGCGAGCCCGTACATGGCATCGGGCTCGTCGTTGGCGCGTCCCATCAAGGCCGCGAAGGTCATATCCATGCCCTGCGCGCCCTCGCCCTTCAGGATGTAGGCGTTGAGCGAGGAGAACGTGAAATAGGACTGGTTGTACGATCGCACCGACGGGATCAACGAGAACGTTCCGCCCTTCGGAGCGTCAGGGTTGACGTAGTCCAGATGGTGAAAGTCGGCCGGATATTTGAGGTCGCCGAACGCCGAGATGCCGTGCGCTTCCGCCACCGCCTCCGACGCCCTCACCTTGCGGAGTGCGCCGGCGCCAAGCGCGCCGCCGACACCGAGGACCAGCACATGCCGGCGTGAAAGCTGCGCCATGCGCAATTGCTTCCTCAAGAGCGTTTTCCGATCCGCGCCGCCTTCTCAGCATCGTACCACCACAGCGTCGGCAGGCCGGACCGGCCGTATTTCGGCAGCGGATCGGCATGGCTGAAGCGGTCCCAGCGAGCGTAGCGCGAGAAGCCGTAGGTGAACTGAGGGACGAGGTAGAAATTCCACAACAGCACGCGATCGAGCGCGTGGGTCGCGGCAACCAGTTCGGCGCGATTTTTGGCGTAGATCACCTTCTCGATCAACGCATCGACCGCAGGATTCTTGATGCCGATGGTGTTGCGCGCACCGGGCATGTCGGCCGCCTGCGAGCCCCAGAACTCGCGCTGCTCGTTGCCGGGCGAAAGCGATTCGCCCCACTGATCGATGATCATGTCGAAGTCGAAGCTGCGCAGACGGTTCTGGTACTGCGCGTCGTCGACGACGCGGATCGAGGTGCTGACGCCGATGCGTTCCAGCGAGGGCTTATAGAACAGCGCGATGCGCTCGGACGACGGATCCTGCACCAGGATCTCGACCGTGAGCGGCTTGCCGGTGCTATCGACCAGCTTGTGGTCCTTGACCTCGAAGCCGGCCTCCTTCAGGAGTCTTGCCGCCTCGCGCAGATTGCTGCGCACGGCCTCCGGACTGCCGCCGACCGGATTCTGGTAGACCGTGGTGAAGACCTCCGGCGGCACCTTGTCCTTCACGGCCTGAAGAATCTCCAGCTCCTGCCCCTGCGGCAGGCCGGACGAAGCGAGCTCCGTGCCCTCGAAATAGCTCGCGATGCGCTTGTACTGGCCGTAGAAGAGCTGCTTGTTCATCTCTTCGAAATCGAACGCGTAGTTGAAGGCGCGGCGCAGTCGCGCGTCCTTGAACTGATCGCGGCGGATGTTGAAGGCGAAGGCCTGCATCCGTCCGGAATCGTTGATCGGGAATTCTTCCTTGATCACGCGCTTGTCTGCCACCGCCGGGAAATCATAGGCCGTGGCCCACTGCTTGGCGGAGTTTTCCGCGATCCAATCGGCCTGGTCGGCCTTGAAGGCTTCCAGCGCGACGAGGTTGTCGCGGAAGAACTCGAAACGCAGCTCGTCGAAATTGTTCTGGCCGATCTGACTCGGGACGTTGGCGCCCCAATAATCCTTCACCCGTTCGAGCTTGATCGAACGTCCGGCCACGAATTCCTTGATCTTGTAGGGACCGGAGCCGAGCGGCGGCTCCAGCGTGGTCGCGCTGACATCGCGCTTGCGCCCCTGCGCATCGGTGCCTTCCCACCAATGCTTCGGCAGCACCGTCAGCTCGCCCACGATGGTCGGCAATTCGCGGTTGCCCGGGGCATCGAAGGTGAACTTGACCTCGCCCTCGGCGACTTTCTCCGCCTTCACGACGTGACGATAGTAGGAGGCATACATAGGCGACTGCTTCTTGAACGTCTCCAACGAGAAGATCACGTCCTCCGGCGTCACCGGCTTGCCATCGTGCCAGCGCGCCTCCTTTCGCAGGCGATAGGTCACCCACGAGAAATCGTCCGGATGCTGCGCGGATTCGGCGAGCTCGCCATACTCGGTCGCAACCTCGTCCTGAGCACGCGCCATCAACGTTTCGTAAATCAGCGCGGCGGCCGGCGCGAGAGACCCCTTGATGCCGGCAACAGCGAGATTGAAATTGTCGAAGGTCCCGAGCGAGATCAGCCGCGCGACGCCGCCCTTGGGCGCATCCGGATTGACATAGTCGAAACGCTTGAAACCCGGCGGGTACTTGATGTCGCCGAACAGTGACAGCGCGTGGCGCCAAGGCAGCCCACTTGAAGCCAGTTCTCCGGTCTGCGCTTCCGCCGATCCGACCAGGGGAACACCCGCCGCAGAACCGAGGGCGGGAAGCGCGGCAGCGGCCGCGCCGGTGAGCAGAAGATCGCGTCGGGTAATGGCCAAATCAACATCCCTGTCTTGAAGGAGGCTACTCCTTTAAGTTCCCAATATAGGCGAGGTTTCGACCGAATATGTTGCTTTTTCCTCATCTTGGAAGACCGGGCGGCCTCTTCGATGCGACCAAACGCCCCGATCACGGCGCTGCGAGGCCCGGACAGGGAAACGGCCAGGCTTTGGGGCCTGGCCGCATATCCGAGATCGAAGATTGAAGCGCCTTATTTCGCCGCAGTCGGGAGCGGCTTCGGGTTGTCGGAGAGGCTGTTCAGATAGGCAAGGACGTCGGCGCGCTCGCTATCCTTCGGGATGCCGGCGAAGCCCATCGCGGTGCCGGGGATGTCGCCCTTCGGATTGGCGATGAACTTGTTCAGCTCGTCGATGGTCCAGGTGCCCCCCTTGGCCTTCATCGCGGCCGAGAAGTTGAAGCCGTTGCGGCCTTCACCGCGGTGGTCGCCGACGATGCCGTAGAGGTTCGGACCGACGCGGTTGGGACCGCCCTTCTCGAAAGTGTGGCAGGCGGCGCACTTCTTGGCGGCGGCGGCGCCCTTCTCGACGGAGGCGGTCTGGAGCAGCTTTTCGATCGGCTCGGAGGAGGCAGCGGCCGCGGGCGCGCCGCCCTTGTCGCCGGCCTCTTCCTTCACGGCGATCTCGAAGCCCGGCTTTTCCGGCATCTTGGGCGAGAACAGCGCATTCGCGGTGAAGCTCGTCACCAGCAGGATGAGACAGGTGCCGAGCACGGCACCGAGAATCTTGTTGAGTTCGAAAGAGTCCATTTCCGGCTAGGCCCCACACCGCAAGAAGGAAAAAGCGGCCGGGCGGCCGCCAGGACGAGCCTCGGGAGAATCAAAAACGTTCCTGATTGTTTCCCCGAGTTTTGCCATTGAGATATCGGTTTGCCCGGGGTCTGGCAACCCGTATAAGCGGTCCCGCTTTCAGCCCGTCCCCACCCCATTTCTCGGTGCGGAAAACGCTCCGTTTCCAGGCCCTTGAACTGATGACTGATTCCCGCATCCTAGTGCTGATCCCGGCCCGCATGGCCGCCACCCGCCTGCCCGGCAAGCCGCTCGCCGATATCGCGGGCCTGCCGATGATCGTCCATGTGATGCGGCGCGCCGTGGCGGCCGATATCGGCCGGGTCGCGGTGGCAACCGACACGGCGGAAATCGCCGCAGTCGTGACCGCCCATGGCGGCGAGGCCGTGATGACCCGCCCGGAACACCCTTCCGGCTCCGACCGCATCCACGAGGCCATGCAGAAGCTCGATCCGGCGGGGAGAGCCGAAATCGTGGTCAATCTCCAGGGCGATTTCCCGACCATCACGGTCGACAACATCCGCGAGGTGCTGCCGCCGCTGAAAGACCCTGAAGTGGACATCGCCACGCTGGCCTCACAGATCCATACCGAGGAGGAGGACCTCGCCCCGAGCGTCGTGAAGGCGATCGGAACCTCGCTCGGTGGTCGGCGCATGCGCGCACTTTATTTCACCCGCGCGACCGCGCCGACCGGCGACGGACCGCGCTACCATCATATCGGCCTCTACGCCTATCGCCGCGCCGCCTTGGAGCGTTACGTTTCGCTGCCGCCCTCGCCGCTGGAATTGCAGGAGAAACTCGAGCAGCTCCGCGCGCTGGAGGCCGGGATGCGCATCGACTTCACCATCGTCGACACCGTTCCCCGCGGGGTCGACACGCCTGCGGACCTCGAGACCGCCCGCGGCATCCTTTCCAAATCCTGAGCCGCTGCTACAAGGCCGACCATGAGCAAGCTGAAAATCGCATTCCAGGGCGAACCTGGCGCCAATTCCCACATCGCCATCGTCGAGGCCTACCCCGAGGCCGAGCCGATGCCCTGCGCCACTTTCGAGGACGCGCTGTCGGCGATCTCCTCGGGCGAGGCCGATCTCGGCATGATCCCGATCGAGAATTCGGTCGCCGGCCGCGTCGCCGACATCCATCATTTGCTGCCGGCCTCCGGCCTCTTCATCATCGGCGAATGGTTCTTGCCGGTCCGGCATCAGCTAATGGCGGTGAAGGGGACCAGGCTCGAGGACATCAAGAGCGTCGAGAGCCACGTCCACGCACTCGGCCAGTGCCGCCGCGTCATCCGCAAGCTCGGCATCAAGCCCATCGTGCACGCCGATACCGCCGGAAGCGCCCGCGACATCTCCGAGCGTAACGACAAGACCGTCGCTGCGATCGCCTCGCGCCTCGCCGCAAAGATCTACGGCCTCGACATCCTCGCCGAGGACATCGAGGACGAGTCCCACAACACCACGCGCTTCGTGGTGCTGGCGCGCGAGCCGAAATGGGCGCCGCAGGGCTCCGGGCCGCTGGTCACCACTTTTGTATTCCGGGTGCGCAACCTCCCCGCGGCGCTCTACAAAGCGCTCGGCGGCTTTGCCACCAACGGCGTCAACATGACCAAGCTCGAAAGCTACATGGTCGACGGCAATTTCTTTGCCACGCAGTTTTACGCCGATGTCGACGGCCATCCTGAAGACAAGGGCCTTGCTTTCGCGATTGAGGAGCTGAAATTCTTCTCGCGCGAATTCCGCATCGTCGGCGTGTATCCGGGCCACCCGTTCCGCGCGACGTTCAGCGAGACGCAGCAGGATTGAACTCGCGTCCCGGACGCGCGAAGCGCGAGCCAGGACGCGAGAGGCTGCGACGCTCGGGGCTGCGATGGGCACCGGCTCAGCAGCGCATCACTGCGTGCTGCGCTACGTCCGGGGCACGGGAGCAGCTCACGCTACCTGCTTCACAAGCCCAAACGCCTCGGCCAGCAGCGCATACGACTTCTTCCGCGCCTCGTGATCGTACACGGCCGTGATCACCATCAATTCGTCCGGCCTGCTCGCCTCGATCAATGGCTGAAGCTTTCTCTGCACCGTCGCCGGATTGCCGACGAACAGGCGCGAGCGGTTGCGTGCGATTGAGACCCGCTCGGCCTCGGAGTAAGGATAGGCCAGCGCCTCCTCGACGCTCGGCAGCGGCAGATATTGGCCGCGGTCGCGGCGCAGGCGGTTGAGATCGAACGAGGCGGCGAGCTTTTCGGCCTCCTCGTCGGTGTCCGCCGCGATGACAGCCACGGCGAGGATCGCGTGCGGGGTTGCCCGCCAGGCCGAGGGCTGGAAGCGGTTGCGATAATGCATCATCGCATCGACCGCATCGTGGGATGCGAAGTGATGCGCGAAGGCGAAGCCCATGCCGACTTGCGCCGCGAGCTCCGAGGAATAGTCGCTGGAGCCGAGCAGCCAGATCGGCGGCAACGGACTGTCATCCGGCATCGCGACCACGGTGTGATAGGGGTGGCCTGCGGGAAATTCGCGGGTCTCCCACAAAATCAGCTCATGCAGCCGCTCCAGAAAATCGTCGCCCTCGCGGCGATCGAGCCGGCTGCGAAGCGCATAGGCCGTGGCCCCATCAGTCCCCGGCGCGCGGCCGAGGCCGAGGTCGATACGGCCGGGAAACAATGCTTCCAGCATCTTGAAGCGCTCGGCGACCACCAGCGGGGCGTGGTTGGGCAGCATCACGCCTCCGGAGCCGACGCGGATGTGCTTCGTCACCGCCGCGATCTGCCCGATCATCACATCGGGCGCCGGGCTAGCGACCGAAGCGAGGTTGTGATGCTCGGCGAGCCAGTAGCGGACATAGCCAAGCCCATCGACATGGCGTGCCAGGTCAATGCTGTTGCGCAGAGCGGCAGCGGGCTTTGTACCCGTGGTAACGACGGACAGGTCGAGGACGGAGAGCGGGATCATGGCGGGCTAAGGTAGTGGAGGGGCGCGCGACGGCAATGGGCCGGCGGCGCAGGTCTGGCGCGCGCGCCGCGAGCCCGGGGCGCCGCGGTCCAACCTGTCGTGGTGGGACGAAAACAGTGAACTAAATCTTATTTTCACATTGCCCATCCCCTAAGCCCGTTCAAGAAGACAACGCGAAACAAATAAACTATTGAATTACATGAATTATTATCTGAATACCACATTTCCCACCGCTAGGTCTAGCGCCATTATAATTTTGCGCTTCTGGCATAAAGTGGGCCACTTCCCATCTCCGATGGGCTGTCGAGTGCGACGGCTTTGGCTTATTTTGGCACCTTGAGACCTGATCGTCGGCCGCCGAGGCTTAGCGATATTCCTGGAGTGAGTGGTGCCATGACCGATCTGACGACGTCCGCGACAGCCGACGGGCAAAACGGGCACCTGAAGCGGCCTGCGATTTCATTCGAGTTCTTTCCGCCAAAGACGGAAGAGATGGAACGCAATCTCTGGGAGACCATCAACCGGCTGGCGCCGCTCGAGCCGAAATTCGTCTCGGTCACCTATGGCGCCGGCGGCTCGACCCGGGAGCGCACCCACTCGACCATCGCGCGCATCCTCAAAGAGACCGCGCTGCTGCCGGCGGCGCATCTGACCTGCGTCGGCGCCTCGCGCGGCGAGATCGACGAGATCGTCGATCGCTACCACGAGGTCGGCGTCCGCCACATCGTGGCGTTGCGCGGCGATCCCGCCGGCGGCATCGGCACATCCTACTCCAGCCATCCCGACGGCTATCAGAGCTCCGCCGACCTCGTCGCGGGAATCAAGAAGCGGCACGCCGATATCGAAGTGAGCGTGTCTGCCTATCCCGAGAAGCACCCCGAGGCGCGCGACTTCGACGCCGATATCGATACGCTGAAGGCCAAGGTCGATGCCGGCGCGACGCGCGCGATCACGCAAGTCTTCTTCGATAACGACTTTTACTTCCGCTATCTCGACCGCGTCCGTGCCCGCGGGATCAACATTCCGATCGTGCCGGGCATCATGCCCATGCACAATTTCAAGCAGGCGCGCAATTTCGTCACCCGGAACGGCACCAGCGTGCCGGACTGGCTCGCCGCGAAATTCGAGGGTCTCGACAACGACGCCGAGACCCGCAAGCTGGTGGCAGCAACCGTCGCCGCCGGCCAGGTGCAGAAATTGGCAAAACACGGCGTCGATACCTTCCACTTCTACACCATGAACCGCGCCGATCTCGTGTTCGCGATCAGCCATCTGCTCGGCATCCGCGCCAACAGCGCGCAGAAGGCAGCGTAAAGACACCATGACTGTATCTCCCTCGCCCAAACGAATTGCCCTGCTCAACGCCGCGCGCGAGCGCATCCTCGTGCTCGACGGCGCCATGGGCACGATGATCCAGAACCTGCAGTTCGACGAGGCCGCCTTCCGCGGCGAGCGCTTCAAGAATTTCCACCGCGACCTGCGCGGCAACAACGATCTGTTGATCCTGACGCAACCGCAGGCGATCGAGGACATCCACGTCGCCTATTTGCGCGCAGGCGCCGACATCGTCGCGACCAACACCTTCTCCACGACTTCGATCGCGCAGGCCGACTACGACCTCACCGACATCGTTTACGAGATGGCGCGCGAAGGCGCCCGCCTCGCCGGCAACGCCGCCCGTCGCGTCGCCGCCGAAGACGGCAAGCCGCGCTTCGTTGCCGGCGCCATCGGTCCCACCAACCGCACCGCCTCGATCTCTCCTGACGTTTCCAATCCCGGTTATCGCGCCGTCACCTTTGACGACTTGCGCAAATCCTATGGCGAGCAGATCCGCGGCCTGGTCGACGGCGGCGTCGATCTCTTGCTGGTCGAGACCATCTTCGACACGCTGAATGCCAAGGCGGCGCTCTATGCCATCGCCGAGATCACCGAAGAGCTCGGCATCGACATGCCGGTGATGGTCTCGGGCACCATTACCGACAAATCCGGCCGCCTGCTCTCGGGCCAGATGCCGGAGGCGTTCTGGAATTCGGTGCGGCACGCAAAACCCGTCACCATCGGCTTCAACTGCGCGCTCGGTGCGGAAGATCTGCGCGCGCATATCGCCGATATCGGCCGCGTCGCCGATACGCTGGTTTGCGCCTATCCGAATGCCGGCCTCCCCAACGAATTCGGCCAGTATGACGAGACGCCGGAATATATGGCCCGCCTGATCGGCGAGTTCGCCCGCGACGGCCTCGTCAACATCGTCGGCGGCTGCTGCGGCACCACGCCGGATCATATCGCGGCGATTGCCGCAGCGGTGGCCCCGCACAAGCCGCGCATCGTGCCGGAGATCGAACAACGCTTGCGGCTCTCCGGCCTCGAGCCGTTCGTGCTGACGGACGCGATCCCCTTCGTCAACGTCGGCGAGCGCACCAACGTCACCGGGTCGGCCCGCTTCCGCAAGCTGATCACCGCGGGCGACTACACCGCGGCACTGCAGGTCGCACGCGACCAGGTCGAGAACGGCGCGCAGATCATCGACGTCAACATGGATGAGGGGCTTCTGGATTCGGAAGCCGCGATGGTGACCTTCCTCAATCTCGTCGCCGCCGAGCCCGACATCGCCCGTGTCCCCGTGATGGTCGACTCTTCGAAGTTTTCGGTGATCGAGGCGGGCCTGAAATGCGTGCAGGGCAAGCCGGTCGTCAACTCGATCTCGATGAAGGAAGGCGAGGAGAAGTTCATCCACGAGGCCAAGATCGCCCGCCGGCACGGCGCGGCCGTCGTGGTCATGGCGTTCGACGAGGTCGGCCAGGCCGACACCTTCGCGCGCAAGATCGATATCTGCAAGCGTGCCTACGACATCCTGGTGAACAAGGTCGGCTTCCCGCCCGAGGACATCATCTTCGATCCGAATATCTTCGCGATCGCGACCGGCATCGAGGAGCACAACAATTACGGCGTCGACTTCATCGAGGCGACGCGGTGGATCCGTCAGAACCTGCCGGGCGCGCACATCTCGGGCGGCGTCTCCAACCTGTCGTTCTCGTTCCGCGGCAACGAGCCGGTGCGCGAGGCCATGCACTCGGTGTTCCTGTATCACGCCATCAAGGCCGGCATGGACATGGGCATCGTCAATGCCGGGCAGATGATCGTCTATGACGATATCGATCCCGAGCTGCGGCAAGTGTGCGAGGACGTCGTCCTCAACCGGGACCCGAATGCCTCCGAGCGACTGCTGGCGCTGGCGGAGAAATTCCGCGGCAAGAAGACGGAAAGCAAGGAAGCTGATCTCGCCTGGCGCGAATGGCCGGTGGAGAAGCGGCTGTCGCATTCGTTGGTCCACGGCATCACCGAGTTCATCGAGCAGGACACCGAGGAAGCCCGCAAGAACTCCTCGCGTCCGCTCGACGTAATCGAAGGTCCGCTGATGGCCGGCATGAACGTGGTCGGCGACCTCTTCGGCGACGGCAAGATGTTCTTGCCGCAGGTGGTGAAGTCCGCCCGCGTGATGAAGCAGGCGGTTGCCTACCTCATGCCGTTCATGGAAGAGGAGAAGGCGCGCAACCTGGCAAGCGGTATCGGCACCGAGGGCTCCTCGTCTGCCGGCAAGATCGTGCTCGCGACCGTGAAGGGCGACGTCCACGACATCGGCAAGAACATCGTCGGCATCGTTCTCCAGTGCAACAATTACGAGGTGATCGATCTCGGCGTCATGGTGCCGGCAGCCAAGATCGTCGAGACCGTGAAGGCCGAGAAGGCCGACATCGTCGGGCTGTCGGGCCTGATCACCCCCTCGCTCGACGAGATGGCGTTCTTCGCCGGCGAATTGCAGCGTGAGGGCCTGAAGCTGCCGCTGCTGATCGGCGGCGCCACAACGAGCCGCGTGCACACCGCGGTGAAGATCGACCCGAGTTATCGCGCCGGTCCCGTCGTCCACGTCAATGACGCCAGCCGCGCCGTCGGCGTCGCCTCCTCACTGCTCTCGCCCGAGAAGCGCGAGGCCTATGCCGCCGAGGTGCGGGCCGAATACGCCAAGATCTCGGAGGCGCATCTGCGTGCGCAGGCCGACAAGAAGCGGCTGAAGCTGGCCGACGCCCGTGCCAACCGCGTGCCGGTCGATTTTGCCAAGAACAGGCCGGTGAAACCGACGTTCCTCGGCATCAAAAGCTTCGACGATTACGATCTCGCCGAGCTCGTGCCTTGCATCGACTGGACGCCGTTCTTCCAGACCTGGGAGCTCGCCGGCCGTTTCCCCGCCATCCTCGACGATGCCAAGGTCGGCGAGGTCGCGCGCTCGCTTTATGACGACGCGCGCAAGATGCTCGACACCATCGTGAGGGAGAAATGGTTCCGGGCGCGCGCGACGATCGGCTTTTGGCCGGCGAATGCCGAAGGCGATGACATCGCGGTTTACGCCGACGAGAGCCGGACCAAGCGGATCGCGACGCTGCACACGCTGCGCCAGCAGCTCGAGAAGCGCGAGGGCCGCTTCAACGCCGCGCTGTCCGACTTCATCGCGCCTTCGGGCGTGCCCGACTATATCGGCGGCTTCGTGGTCACCGCGGGGATCGGCGAGGACGCGGTTGCCGACCGCTTCAAGATGGCGAACGACGATTACTCCTCGATCCTGTGCAAGGCGCTGGCCGATCGTCTGGCCGAAGCCTTTGCCGAGCGGATGCATGCCCGCGTGCGCCGCGAGTTCTGGGCCTATGCGCCCGACGAGGCGCTCTCCAACGAGGATCTGATCCTCGAAAAATATCAGGGCATCCGCCCCGCGCCCGGCTACCCCGCCCAGCCCGATCACACCGAAAAGGCGACGCTGTTCGAACTGCTGGATGCGGAAGCAACCGCCGGCGTGAAGCTGACCGAGAGCTTTGCGATGTGGCCGGGCAGTAGCGTGTCAGGGCTCTATTTCGCCAGTCCCGAGAGCTATTATTTCGGCGTCGGCAAGATCGAGCGCGACCAGGTCGAGGACTACGCTGCACGCAAGGGGATGACGGTCGCCGAGACCGAGCGCTGGCTTGCGCCGGTGCTGAACTACATCCCCTCGCAGCAGGGGGCCGACAAGGCGTTCACAGCAACGCCCGCGAACGACGAGACATCGAACGACCTCGCCTCGCACCCGCCGGGCTGCACCTGCGCGGTGCATCTCGTCTGGCAGAAAAAGCGCGCGGGCGCGGGATAGGCGCGCCTCGAAAGCGAAAGTCGAAAACAACCCCATGCACAGTAGGGATGGGGTTTGAAGCGGCCGGCGATTTTTCGGTATTATCGAACATCGCTTGCTCCGTCGGGCAAAACAGGTGTATCAAGGCAGGATCGGCCACTTTGTCACCGTCGTCATTCCGGGGGCGCGCGGAGCGCGAGCCCGGAATCCATCGTGCGGCGGTGACGTGAAGAAGTGGATTCCGGGCTCGCGCCAAGGGGCGCGCCCCGGAATGACGGCAGCACCTCACCCCTTCGGCGGCGCCAGCGGCTGCACGATCTCCTTGAACGACGTCAGGTCCTCGCAGCGATCGGCGTGCTCTGACAGTGCCGGATAGCGCGCCGCCTCGAACAGGTCGGGGTGCGCCTCGCGGGTGAAGCGGACGACGCAGGCGACGGCGATGTCGGCGTGACCGATGCGGTCACCCAGCCAGTACGGCGTCGTCACCTTCGCGCGCTCGGCTTCCAGCACGGCGAGCACATCGCCGATCTGCGCCTGGCAGCGTTCGACCCACAGCGCGAGCTGCTCCTTGCGCAGCACGCGCTCGTAGAGCAGGCTGACGGCCTTGTCGCCCAGGCCAGTGGCGAGCGCGCAGATGCGCAGGTGCCTGCGGCGCTCGGCGCCACTGCGCGGCAACATCGCCTTCTCCGCGCCAACGAGCTCGTCGAGATAGTCGAGGATGATCGTGCTCTCGATCAGTGCCTCGCCATCGTCGAGCACCAGCGTCGGCACGCGGCGCAGCGGATTGTACGGTGCGATCTTGTCGGCGTCGCCGAAGGTCGACCACGGCTTGTGCTCGAAAGCGAGCCCATAGAGCCGCAGCGCAATCGCGACGCGGCGGACGAAGGGGGAATCATATTGGCCGATCAGGAACATGGTTCTCGCTCTTCTCAGTCGCTGGATGAAGCAGGGCCGATCAGTTTCCGCGAGAAGATCGTCGCGACGCAAGGACGATGTTGGAAATGGAGCATTGCACCTGATGCAAGCGCCCCGCGACAGCGTCGCCCCGATGCGCTATCACGGACGACATCATGACAACGACATCAGACATCAATCGCGAGCGGATTGCGGCGACCGAGGCCGTCATTCGCCCGCACATCAGGCGCACGCCGCTGCTTGCGGCCGACCTCGCCGATTTCGGCCTGCCGGCCGCGCCCATCACCTTCAAGCTCGAACTGTTGCAGCACTCCGGATCGTTCAAGGCGCGCGGCGCCTTCGCCAATCTCCTGCTGCGGCAAGTGCCGAAGGCCGGCGTCGTCGCGGCCTCCGGCGGCAATCACGGCGCGGCGGTCGCCTATGCGGCGCAGCGGCTCGGCATTCCCGCCACGATCTTCGTGCCCGACATCACCTCGCCCGCCAAGGCGGAGCGGATCAGAGGCTACGGCGCCGAGCTCGTGATCACGGGCAACCGCTACGCCGATGCGCTTGCCGCCAGCGAAGCGCATGTCGCGCGGACCGGCGCCATGGCCGTGCACGCCTACGACCAGGCCGAAACCTTGCTCGGTCAGGGCAGCGTTGGCCTCGAGCTGGAGCAGGACGCCCCCGATATCGACACGCTGCTGGTGGCCGTCGGCGGCGGCGGCCTGATCGGCGGCATCGCGGCGTGGAGCGCCGGGAGGACGCGCATCATCGCCGTGGAGCCGGAGCAATCGCCGACGCTGCACAGCGCCTTTGCGGCCGGCACTCCGGTCGACGCGCCAGCCGGGGGCCTCGCCGCCGACAGCCTCGCGCCGCGGCGCGTCGGAGAGTTGATGTTTCCGATCGCGCGCGCCCATGTGGAGCGCGTCGTGCTGGTCAGCGACGATGCGATCCGGCAGGCGCAAGCCGCGCTATGGTCGCGCCTGCGGCTGGTCACTGAACCCGGCGGCGCGGCCGTGTTCGCAGCACTGCTCTCGGGGCGTTATCAACCCTCGCCCGGCGAGCGGATTGCGGTGCTGCTCTGTGGGGCGAATACGACGGCGGTGAATTTCGACGGATAGAGGAGGCTATGGTTCCTACACTCCGTCATGCGAGCGCAGCGAAGCAATCCAGAATCTTTCCGCGGAGACAGACTGGATTGCTTCGTCGCAGGGGCACCTCGCAATGGCGTGCGGAGGGAGCCGCGTGGCCCGCTATTCGATGATCGGCACATGCTTCGCTGCATCGCGCGGCAGCGTGCCGTCGAGCCGCGGATCATCGGCCACCTCGATCTGGCGGCGGAACGGGCGGAAGCCGGAGCGCTGGTAGAATCCGAGCGCCGAGGGATGATCGAGCGTGCAGGTGTGCACCCAGACGCGGCGCACGTCACGCGACCATGCGCGCTCCAGCGCGCGGTTCATCAGGAAGCGGGCGGCGCCGGTGCCGATCAGCTTTGCGGTGACGCCGAAATAGACCAGCTCGCACTGGCCGGGCTCGCGGAGATCGAGCTCCAGCAGGCCTTCATCGCGGCCGTCCAGTGCGAGCGCATGCACCTCGACGTCGGCGGCATGGATGATCGCGGCGAGCTCGGCGTCATTCATGCGCGCGCGTGAGAACCACAGCCACTCCTCGCCGACGCGGCGGAGGAGGTCGCGGTACCAGTCAAGCGGCGGCGCATCGACTTTGCGCAGGCTCCAACTGCCCGACGGATCGTCGCGGCGCGCCGGAGGCGCGGTCAGCTCCAGATGGGTGACGACCGCGGCGATCTTGCCGGCGGGAATGTCGGAATAGCCATCGGGGAGGATCATGATTTCTTGCTTGGATTCATGCGAGACCTGTACTCCGTTATTGCGAGCGCAGCGGAGCAATCCAGAGTCTTTTCCGCGGAGACAGCCTGGATTGCTTCGCTGCGCTCGCAATGACGTATGAGGCAGCTGCGTAGCTCGGATGGAGCGCAGCGCAATCCGGGAACCGTGCCCGCGGAAAGAATCCCGGATTTCGCGGAGCCTGTCATCGGGCGGCGCTGCGCGCCGACCCGTTGGCTCCGTCCGGGCTACAAGAGTCCGCCTACCCCTCCCCCTCGTCGCTCGCCAGCACGCCCTTCACCGCGCGCGCCCAGCCGGCGAGCTTTCGTTCGCGAGTCGCTTCGCTCATGTTCGGCTTGAAGCGGTGCTCGAGGCGCCAATTGTCGGCAAATTTGGTCGGCTCGGGATAGACGCCGGCATTGAGGCCGGCGAGATAGGCGGCCCCGAGCGCAGTGGTTTCCTGAATCACCGGCCGGTCGACCGGCGCGTCGAGCAGATCGGCGAGGCGCTGCATGGTCCAGTCGGAGGCGGTCATGCCGCCGTCGACGCGGAGCACGACGCTCGCGGTTTCCGAGCACGGCCAATCCGCGCGCATCGCCGCCCAGAGATCGAAGGTCTGGTAGCAGACGCTCTCCAGTGCCGCATGCGCGAGCTCGGCGGGGCCGGTGTTGCGGGTGAGGCCGAACAGCGCGCCGCGCACGCGCGGATTCCAGTACGGCGCGCCCATGCCGACGAAAGCAGGCACGAGATAGACGCTCTGCATCGAGTCCGATTGATCGGCGAGAGGTCCGGTTTCGGCGGCGTGCTTGATGATGCCGAGGCCGTCGCGCAGCCATTGCACCGCCGAGCCTGCAACGAAGATCGAGCCTTCGAGCGCATAGGTGCGCTTGCCGTCGAGCTGGTAGGCGACGGTGGTGAGCAGCTTGTTCTTGGAGACCACAGGCGTGGCGCCGGTGTTGAGCAGCGCGAAACAGCCGGTGCCGTAGGTCGACTTCATCATGCCCGGGCGGAAGCAGGCCTGGCCGATGGTCGCGGCCTGCTGGTCGCCGGCGATGCCTGAAATCACGATCGGGCCGCCGAACAAATCGGGCGTGCTCTCGCCGAAACGGGCGGAAGAATCCTTCACTTCCGGCAGCATCGAGCGCGGCACGCCGATGATCTCCAGGAGCTCGTCGTCCCACTGGCCGGTATGGATGTTGAACAGCAGCGTGCGCGAGGCGTTGGTGGCGTCGGTGGCGTGGACCTTGCCGCCGGTCAGGCGCCACAGCAGGTAGCAATCGACGGTGCCGAACATCAATTCGCCGCGCGCCGCACGCGCCCGCGCGCCGGGGACGTGGTCGAGGATCCAGGCGACCTTGGTGCCGGAGAAATAGGGATCGATGATCAGGCCGGTCTTCTGCGAGATCAGGGGCTCGCGGCCCTCGGCCTTGAGTTTCGCGCAGATGTCGGCGGTGCGGCGGTCCTGCCAGACGATGGCCCGGTGCACGGCCTGGCCAGTCGCGCGATCCCACACCACGGTGGTCTCGCGCTGGTTGGTGATGCCGATCGCGGCGATGTCCTTTGCGGTGATGCCGGCCTGCTCGATCGCCTGGCGGCACACCATCACGGTCGAGGTCCAGATGTCCTCCGGCTCGTGTTCGACCCAGCCCGAGGCCGGAAAGTGCTGCGGAAACTCGGCCTGCGCCTTCGCCGCGATGGAGATGTCGCCGCGAAACACGATCGCGCGCGAGGAGGTGGTGCCCTGGTCGATGGCGAGGACGAAAGACATGGCGGTTTACCTTGGCGTTGCCCTGGAGGGGTCATTGTGTCGCGCCAAAGGGAGCGGATTGGAGCCGGAAGGTCAATACCAGCGGTGCGGCCTTGTTTCACCTCGCCCCGCCTGCGGGGAGAGGTCGGAATTCGCGCGAAGCGCGGATTCCGGGTGAGGGGGTACAGGTCTCACGACGATCTCGTGCGCGGAGAGAGGCCCCTCACCCCAACCCTCTCCCCGTAAGAACGGGGCGAGGGAGTAGACCGCGCCTACACCGCCGCCGTGGTGACGCCGCCGTCGATGACGATGGTCTGGCCGGTCATGAAGCTCGACGCGTCCGAAGCGAGATAGGCGACCGCGCCGGCGATCTCATCGGGCTCGCCGATGCGGCGCAGCGGCGTGGTGGCGGTGCGGCGCTTGAGGTTGGCTTCGTCTTCCCACAGCGCGCGGGCGAAATCGGTCTTGACGAGGCCGGGCGCGATGCAATTGACACGGACGCCCTTCGGACCCCACTCGCCGGCGAGCGAGCGGCACAGCGCAAAATCCGCCGCCTTCGAGATGCCGTAGGCGCCGATCACGGTCGAGCCGCGCAGGCCCCCGATCGAGGAGATGATGACCACCGAGCCCTTGCCGCGCTCGGCCATCTGCGGGATCGCGAGCGCGGAAAGCCAGATGTTGCTCTTCACGTTCGAGCCCATGATCTTGTCGAAGGCCTCGTCCGTGATGTCGAGCAGCGGGCCGTAATACGGGTTCACCGCGGCGTTGCAGACGAGGATGTCGATCTTGCCGTAGTGTTTCGTGGCGCCGGAGATCAGCGCCTCGACCTCGTTCTTGCGCGCGATGTTGCAGGGGATGACGGTGGCATCGCCGCCGGAGGCGTTGATACGGTCGGCGACCTCCTTGCAGGCCTCGGCCTTGCGCGAGGAGACCACGACCTTCGCGCCGAGCTTTGCCAGCAACTCGGCCGAAGAGCGGCCGATGCCGCGGCTGGAGCCGGTGACCACGGCGACCTTGCCGGTGAGATCGAACGGGGTGTTTTTCATGGGTGTTGCTCCGTTGACGCCGCTTGGTCAGTGTCATCGCCCGACTTGATCGGGCGATCCAGTACTCCGCGGCGGAAGTTGCGTGAACGAACTGCTGCCGCGGAATACTGGATGCCCCGGTCGAGCCGGGGCATGACAGTCGTCGTGTGGTTCAGATCAACTCAAATCAACCCGCCCGAATCCGCGACGCGGCGCTGGTGGTAGTCGGTGTCACCAAAGGTGTTCTCGATCATGGTGAGGCGCTTGAAGTAGTGGCCGATCTTAGCCTCCATGGTCATGCCGATGCCGCCGTGGAGCTGGATCGACTGCTGGCCGACGAACTTGGCCGACTTGCCGATCTGCGCCTTGGCCGCGGCGATGGCGCTGGCGCGCTCCTTGGCGTCCTCGAAATCACCGGCCATGGTCGCGAACATCGACATCGATCGCGCCTGCTCGGCCGCGACGAACATGTCGGAGGCGCGGTGCTGCAGCGACTGGAACGAGCCGATCGCGACTCCGAATTGCTTACGCGTCTTGATGTACTCGACCGTGGTCTTGAGCGATTCGTCCATCAGGCCGACCGCCTCGGCGCAGAGCGCGACGCGGGCTTCGTCCACCACGCGCTCGATCAGCGCGAGCGAGTCCTCGGGATTGCCGATCGCGGCATCGCTGCCGACCTCGACGCCGGTGAAGGTGATGTCGGCGGCGTGCAGGCCATCCTGGGTCGGATAGGACTTCTTCGTGACGCCCTTGGCATTCGCCGGCACCAGGAACACGCCGATGCCGCTCGTGTCGCGGCGATTGCCCTTGGTGCGGGCGGTGACGACCAGCGTGTCGGCGTTCTCGCCGTTGAGCACGACGAACTTCTCGCCGTCGATCACCCAACCGTCGCCCTTCTTCTTCGCCGTCGTCGAGACGTCGAACAGATCGTAGCGCGAGTTCTTCTCGAGCTGGGCGAAGGCGAGCGTCTTGCTGCCGTCGATGATCCCGGGAATGTGCGCGGCCTTCTGCGCGTCGGTGCCGGCGTGGCGCAGGAAGCCGCCGCCGATCACGACCGTCGCCAGATACGGCTCGAGCACCAGCGCCTTGCCGAGCGCTTCCATCACGATCATGGTCTCGACGCCGCCGCCGCCGAAGCCGCCATCGGCCTCGCTGAACGGCAAACCGAGCAGACCCTGCTCGGCGAGCTTGAGCCAGACGGCTTTGCTCCAGCCGCCTTTCTCCTTCATGTATTTCTTGCGGCTCTCGAAGTCGTAGGAGTCGGTCAGCAGGCCGTCGATGCTTTCCTTGAGAAGCCGCTGCTCCTCGTTCAGATCAAAATCCATTTCTTTGGTTCCTCGTACCCGGACTATTTGGCTTCGTCATTCCCGGATGGCCCGAAGGGCCAGGCCTGGAATCCATTTCGCCTCAGCATATGGGGCCCGATGGATTCCGGGCTCGCGACTTCGTCGCGCCCCGGAATGACGGTGGAAACATTGCCCTCCCCGCCTCCGCGGAGAGGGAGTAGATCACAGCCCCAGCACCGCCTTGGCGATGATGTTGCGCTGGATCTCGTTGGAGCCGCCGTAGATCGAGACCTTGCGGTTGTTGAAGTAGCTCGGCGCGATCTGGGCGGTCCAGTCCATGGCTTCGTTCGAGCCGTCGTCGCCATGCACGTCGTAGGGCGCGGCGAACGGGCCGATCACTTCCATCAGGAGCTCGGTGGTGGTCTGCTGGATCTCGGAGCCCTTGATCTTCAGCACCGAGGAGGCCGGATTGGGCTTGCCCTTGCCGTGCTTGCCTTCGTCGGCGACGACGCGAAGCTGGGTCAGCTCGAGCGCCTTCAGCTCGATCTCGCAGGCTGCGAGCTTCTCGCGGAACGCCGGATCCTGGATGATCGGCTTGCCTGATGATTCGACCTTGCCGGCGAGATCGCGGATGCGGCGCAGCCGCTCCTTGGAGACGCCGACCCGGGCGATGCCGGTACGCTCATTGCCGAGCAGGAATTTTGCGTAGTCCCAGCCCTTGTTCTCCTCGCCGATCAGGTTCTCGTACGGCACTTCGACGTCGTCGAAGAACACTTCGTTGACCTCATGGCCGCCGTCGATGGTCTGGATCGGGCGCACGGTGACGCCTTTCGACTTCATCGGGAATACGATGAAGGAGATGCCCATCTGCTTCTTGGCGGACGCATCGGTGCGGCAGAGGCAGAAGATCATGTCGGCGTGCTGCGCCAGCGTGGTCCAGGTCTTCTGGCCGTTGATGATCCACTTGTCGCCCTTGCGCTCGGCCTTGGTCTTCAGCGAAGCGAGATCAGAGCCCGAGCCCGGCTCCGAGAAGCCCTGGCACCACCAATCGTCGACATTGGCGATGCGCGGCAGGTACTTCTTCTTCTGCTCCTCGTTGCCGAAGGTGTAGATGACCGGGCCGACCATGCTGACGCCGAAGGCGAGCGGCTGCGGCGCCGGGTAGGACTGCAGCTCCTCGTTGAAGATGTAGTGCTGCACGGACGTCCAGCCCGTGCCGCCATACTGCGTGGGCCAATGGCTGACGCCCCAGCCCTTCTTGTTGAGGATGCGCCACCACGTCACCATCTCGTCCTTGGTGAGGTGACGGCCCTCGACCAGCTTGCGCCGCGTATCAGGCGGCACGTTGTCGCGGAAGAATGACCGCACTTCCTCGCGAAACGCCTGCTCTTCTTTCGTGAATGCGAGATCCATCGGATCCTCCCTTAGAATTACTGCAACACTTCGAACAAGCCGGCCGCGCCCATGCCGCCGCCGACGCACATGGTGACGACCGCATATTTGGCCTTGCGGCGGCGTCCCTCGATCAGGGCGTGGCCGGTGAGCCGCGCGCCGGACATGCCGTAGGGATGGCCGACCGCAATCGCGCCGCCGTCGACATTGATCTTGTCGGGGTCGATGCCGAGCTTGTCGCGGCAATACAGCACCTGCACCGCGAAGGCTTCGTTGAGCTCCCAGAGGCCGATGTCGTCGACGGTGAGGCCGTGGCGCTTCAAGAGGCGCGGCACCGCGAAAACGGGGCCGATGCCCATCTCGTCAGGCTCGCAGCCGGCGGACACGAAGCCGCGGAAGATGCCGAGCGGCTTGAGCCCGCGCCTGGCGGCTTCCTTGTCGCTCATGATGACGGTCGCGCTGGCGCCGTCGGAGAGCTGGCTGGCATTGCCGGCGGTGACGGTGAAACCGTCGCCGCGCACGGGCTTGAGGCCCGCAAGGCCTTCAGCGGTGGTCTCGGGGCGCGGGCCTTCGTCCTGCGACAGCGTGACTTCCTTCATCGAGACAGTGCCGGTCGCCTTGTCGGTGACCGCCATCTGCGTCGTGATCGGCGCGATCTCGTCCCTGAACTTGCCGGCCTGCTGCGCGGCGGCGGTGCGGCGCTGGCTCTCCAGCGAATATTCGTCCTGACGTTCGCGCGAGATGCCGTAGCGCTTGGCAACGATCTCGGCCGTGTCGATCATGGGCATGTAGACCTCGCCCTTGATCTTGAGCAGCGCCGGGTCCTGGGCGTGGAAGCCGTTCATCTTGTCGTTCTGCACGAGGCTGATCGACTCGCCTCCGCCACCGACCGCAACCTCGACACCGTCGAAGATCACCGAACGCGCGGCCAGCGCGATCGCCTGCAGGCCCGAGGCGCATTGCCGGTCGATGGTGGTGCCGGCGACGGTGACGGGAAGGCCGGCGCGGAGCAGCGCCTTGCGCGCGATGTTGCCGCCGGTCGCGCCCTGCTGGAGCGCAGCGCCCATCACGACGTCTTCGATCTCCTTCGGATCGACTTTCGCGCGCGCGACGGCTTCGCCGATGGCATGGCCCAGCAGCGTGGCGCCCTCGGTGGCGTTGAGCATGCCGCGATAGGCCTTGCCGATCGGCGTGCGGGCGGTGGAAACGATGACGGCGTCGGTCAAGAACGACCTCCTGGTTGGTTGGATTGTGATGGTTTTCGCTGCTGGCGCAATTCGTGGCGCGACAATTTGCCGACCGGCGTGCGCGGCAGATCGTCGACGAATTCGACCTCCGCGGGCAATTCATGCTTGCCGAGCTTGCCGGCGAGCTGGGCACGCAATTCGTCGAGCGAGAACGGCTTTGCGTCGGGCTTGAGCTTGATGAAGGCCTTTGCGGCCTCGCCGCGATAGGGGTCGGGAATGCCGAGCACGATCACCTCGTGCACGCCCGGAATGGTGTAGATCGCCTGCTCGATCATCTGCGGATAGACGTTGAAGCCGCCGGAGATGATCATGTCCTTCTTGCGGTCGACCAGGAAGAAATAGCCGTCGGTGTCGAGATAGCCGATGTCGCCGGTGAGGAAGCGACCGTCGACGAAGGCCTCCGTGGATCCCTCCGGCTTGTTCCAGTAGCCTTTGGTGACATTCGGGCCCTTGATGCGGATCTCGCCGACTTCGCCCGGCGGCAGCACGCGCCTGGGATCATCGAGCGCGACCACATCGAGCTCGATGCCGGGCAGCATCAACCCGATCGAGCCGGGCTTGTCGGGTCCGGTAGGCGGATGGCCGGTGCCGGGCGAGCAGGTCTCGGTCATGCCCCAGCCACTCTTCAGCTTCTTGCCGACCTTGCGCTCGAAGAAGCTCGCGACCTCGACCGGCAGCGGCGCACCGCCGGAGCCAATGGCGGTGAGCGAGGAGAAATCGCGCTTGTCGAGATCGGGCAGCGCGGCGATCGCGATCCACATGGTCGGCACGCCCGGGAAGTAAGTGGCGCGCTTGACCTCGATGTCGCGCATCACGGCTTCGACATCGAAGCGCTGGTGCAGCGAGATCAGATTGCCGCGGCGGAGCGAGGACAGCAGCACGACGGTGAGCGCATAGATGTGGAACAGCGGCAGCACGCAGATGACGCGCTCGACCACGTCGCCGCGCGCGGCCCGTGCCGGCTTGCCCCAGACGTCGTAGATCGACACTGCCGAAGTCAAATTGCCGTGCGTCAGCATGGCGCCCTTGGGCAGGCCGGTGGTGCCGCCGGTATATTGCAGCAGCGCGACGTCATCGACGGCAACGGCCGGCCATTGCGCTGGCAGCGGCGCGCCCTCGACGAAGTCTTTGAAGGTGACGATGCGGGGGTCACTCGGGATCGCCGCCTGCGGCGTGCCGACCTTGCCCCAATCATCATCCTCGCAGACGACGAGGCGGTCGATCAGCCCCTTCTCCAGGAATTTCAGCGCCGTCGGCAGCAGCGCCTGGAGGTTCGAGGTGACCAGCAGGCGCGAGCCCGAGTCGGAGACCTTGTGGGTCAGCGCGATCTCGCCATCGAGCGGCGACAGATGCGCGACCCGGGCACCGGCCTTGAGCGCGCCGAAGAAATTGACGGGATGATCGGGCGTGTTGCCGAGGAATAGCGCGATCGACGTTCCCTTGCCGCAGCCGGCGCGCAGGAAGGCCGCCGCCGCGCACTCGGCCATGCTCGCGAGCTCGGCATAGGTGATCGGGCGATCGCGGAATTCCAGCGCGGTGCGCGGGCCGTAATTCGCAGCCGCCGTCGAAAGCAGGTCAGGCAGCGTACCCTGGACGATGCTGTCGTCCCAATGCACGCCCTCGGGGTAAAATCGTTCGCCGGGATGGGTCATTTCAATTCGCTGGTTCGCACCACTCGAGCCGTGGCTCACCGCAAGGCAGGCACGGACGGATGGGCTCCCCTCCCCCTTGTGGGGAGGGGTTGGGGAAGGGGGTGGCCACAAACGCTGATCTCGCCTGGGGTACCCCCCTCCCTGCCCCTCCCCCACAAGGGGGGAGGGAACGGAGAGAGTATTGCCCGGAGTACGACACCACGGCGACTGCCAACCTGATCAAGCCGCTTTCGACGCTGCGGCCAGTGATGCGAACGTCTTGCCTTCGGCAGCCAGCTTCTTCAGCAGCGGGGCAGGCTCGAGGCTCGGATCGTTGGTCTCCTTGGCGTAGAAAGCCAGACGATCGGCGATGTGCTTGAGGCCGACGCTGTCGGCCCAGAACATCGGGCCGCCGCGGTAGATCGGCCAGCCGTAGCCGTAGAGCCAGACCACGTCGATATCGGACGGACGCGCCGCGATGTTTTCTTCGAGGATCTTCGCGCCCTCGTTGATCATCGGATACATCATGCGCTCGAGGATCTCCTCGTCGCTGACGACGCGCTTCTTGCGGCCGAGACGCAGCAGCGTCTCGTCGATCAACTTCTCGACCTCGGGATCCGGCAGCGGCGAACGGCTGCCGGCTTCGTACTTGTAGTAGCCCTTGCCGGTCTTCTGGCCGAAGCGGCCGGCTTCGCAGAGCGCGTCCGCGATCTCAGACTTGATGCCGCGATCCTTGCGCGAGCGCCAGCCGATGTCGAGGCCGGCGAGATCGCCCATCGCGAACGGCCCCATCGGCATGCCGAACTTGGTGACGACGGCGTCGACCTGC
Source organism: Bradyrhizobium sp. UFLA06-24 (assembly GCF_054967145.1). Lineage (NCBI taxonomy): Bacteria > Pseudomonadati > Pseudomonadota > Alphaproteobacteria > Hyphomicrobiales > Nitrobacteraceae > Bradyrhizobium > Bradyrhizobium sp. UFLA06-24. Next base: position 72,768 of record NZ_JADFUE010000016.1, on the reverse strand, counting down.
TGCGGCAGCGCGCCTTCGAACAACAGCTTTTCGGACTGCTTGCTGCGCTGGGCCAGCATGCGGTTGCCGACGAAGCCGTCGCAGACGCCGACCACGACCGGCACCTTGGCGATCTTGCGCGCGATGGTGACGGCGGTGACCAGCGCGTCCGGTGCGGTCTTGTCGGCGCGCACGATCTCGCACAGCTTCATCACGTTGGCCGGCGAGAAGAAGTGCATGCCGAGCACGTCCTGCGGACGCTTGGTCGCTTTCGCGATCTCGTCGATGTTCAGATACGAGGTGTTGGAGGCGAGCACGGCACCCGGCTTGACGTACTGGTCGAGCTTGCCGAACACCTCCTTCTTCACCGCCATGGTCTCGAACACGGCTTCGATGACGAGGTCGGCATCGCCGACATTCTCGATCCCGACGACGCCGTTGATCAGCGCCATACGCTTGGCGGGCGCATCCGCGGGAATACCGCCGCGCACCGCGGTCGCTTCCCAGTTCTTCTGCATGATGCCCATGCCGCGCTTGAGCTGTTCCTCGCCGGTCTCGATCAGGGTGACGGGAATGCCGGCATTGGCAAAGGACATCGCGATGCCGCCGCCCATGGTGCCGGCGCCGAGGATGGCGACGCGGTTGACGGCGCGGCCCTTGGTGCCTTCGGGGACGCCCGCGATCTTGTTGGCCTCGCGCTCGGCGAAGAAGGCGTAGCGCTGCGCCTTGGACTGGTCGCTGGCGACCAGCTTGAGGAATCCCTCGCGTTCCTTCTTCAGACCTTCGTCGAAGGGTAGGTCAATGGCGTAGCCGACGGCATCGGCGGCCGCAAACGGCGCCTCGAGGCCGCGCGACTTCTTCGTCATGGCGGCGACCGCATTGGTGAAGATCGAGCGGTCGGCCTTGGCTGCCGCGATCTTGGAATCATCGTCGCGCAGGCGGCGCAGCGGACGCTTCTCGGCGACCATCTTGCGCACGAAAGCCTCGCCGCCCGAGGCCGGGCCTTCGATGATCTCCTCGATCAGGCCGCTCTTCAGCGCCTCCGCCGCGCCGATCGGATCACCCCCGACGATCATCTTGACGGCAAGTTCGGGACCGACCGCGCGCGGCAGGCGCTGGGTGCCGCCGGCGCCCGGCAGCAGGCCGAGCTTCACTTCGGGCAGACCGAGCTTGGCCTCCTTGACCGCGACGCGGAAATGACAGGCGAGCGCGACCTCGAGGCCGCCGCCGAGCGCGGTGCCGTGGATGGCGGCCACGACGGGCTTGGGCGAATTCTCGATCTCGGCGAGCACGTCATTGAGCGCCGGCGGCTTCGGCGGCTTGCCGAATTCCGTGATGTCGGCACCGGCGATGAAGGTGCGGCCGGCGCAGGTCAGCACGATGCCCTTGATGGCGGGATCGGCGACCGCGGCCTTGATGCATTCGAGGATACCGCCGCGGACTGCGGCACTCAGCGCGTTGACCGGAGGGCTGTCGACCGTGACGATCCCGACTTCGTCATGACGCTCAAGCTTGACCACTTCGCTCACGGTGTCCCTCCTTGGTGGGGAATTTACTTTTGTTCGATTTCGCGGTGCGGAATTTAATTCCGCATCTTGACGGCAGGGTTATTTTGAAGCACGTGGCTTGTCAACGACTCCGCGCAAGAAGCAGATCAGGGATGAAGCGTACAGGAAAGAAGACAGCGACCGATCGGAATTTCGTCGTCGCGCTTTCCCGCGGACTGGACGTATTGCGCGCTTTCCAACCCAATGACGGCCTGCTCGGCAATCAGGAGATTGCGGCCCGCACCAATCTGCCGAAGCCGACCGTGTCGCGGCTGACCTACACGCTGACCAAGCTCGGCTATCTCGCGCCGGTTCCCCGCTTCGAGAAGTACCAGCTCACGCCGGCCGCGATGTCGCTCGGCTACGCCGCACTCGCCAATCTCGGCGTTCGGCACTTGTCCGAACCATTCCGCGAAGAATTGATGCGCGCGACGGGAGGAGCCGTCGCCGTCGGCGGCCGCGACCGTCACAGCATGATCTATTTCGGACAGAGCCGCGGCAGCGAGACGGTGGGCGTGCAACTTGACGTCGGCTCCCGCGTGCCGATTGCAACCAGCGCGATGGGCCGCGCGTACTTCTGGGCGCTCGCGGAGGATGATCGCGCCGAGCTGTCGCGCGTCCTGCGCGAACATTACGGCAGCCGCTGGCCCAAGATGCGTGACGGACTGGAACGCTCCGGCGAGACCGTCGCGAAATACGGTTTCGCGATGTCGGTAGGCGATTGGCACGACGACATCGGCGCCGCAGGTGTCGCGCTCAAGCTCAATGACGGAACCGGACCTTACGCATTCAACTGCGGCGCACCTGCATTCCGCTTCACGGAAGAACGTCTCATCAACGACATTGGACCACGTCTGCTCGCGATGGTAAGGAACATCGAAGCGGTGCTTGGGGGTCTGGTGCCGCAATCCAAAAAAGAAATCAGCAAAAAGCTGAAACCAGGAGGAAAAGTTGCTCGTGTGGCCGAGGGGTTCAGATAGCCTTTGTGATCATCGGGAGCGGTCCGCATCGCCCCATCGCCCACTGAATGGTGTGGGCGAGACGAGATGACGCAGGCACAGCTCGCGCAGGGGACATCGCCTCTGCTCGCCGTTCGCGACGTCAGCGTCGTGTTCGGCGGCATCGTCGCGCTCAATGGCGTGTCCTTCGACATGCACAAGGGCCAGATCCTCGGACTGATCGGCCCCAACGGCGCCGGCAAGACCACGCTCTTCAATTGCCTGTCGCGGCTCTATCAACCATCGTCCGGCGACATCCTGATGGAAGGCGTCAGCATTCTGTCCCGCCCGCCGCACCGCATCGCCGAGATCGGTATCGGCCGCACCTTCCAGAATGTCGCGCTGTTTCCGAACCTGTCGGTGATGGACAATGTCCGCGTCGGCACGCATGCGCGCACCTCGTCCGACATCATCAGCGATTCACTGCGCCTCGCCTGGATTCGCAAGAGCGAAACCAGCGTGAACAAGAAGGTGCACGAGATCCTCGCCTATCTCGACCTCGAGGACGTCGCCCACACCACCGTGTCCGGCCTGCCGTTCGGCACGCAGAAGCGCGTCGAATTGGCGCGGGCGCTGGCCGCCGATCCGAAGATCCTGCTGCTCGATGAGCCCGCCGGCGGCCTCAACCACGAAGAGGTCTACGTGCTCGGCGACCTCATCCGCAAGATCCGTGACGAGCGCCACATGACCGTGCTGCTGGTCGAGCACCACATGGGTCTTGTGATGTCGATCGCCGACCACGTCGTCGCCCTGAATTTCGGCAAGAAGCTCGCGGAAGGCACGCCGGCCCAGGTGCAGGCGGACCCCGACGTCATCAAGGCCTATCTCGGGAGCAAGGACCAATGACTGTTCTGCTCGAGGTCAAGGACCTGCGCGCCTATTACGGTCAGGTCCAGGCCCTTCATGGCCTCTCCTTCTCGCTCAACGAGGGCTCGCTGACGACGCTGCTGGGGGCCAACGGCGCCGGCAAGACCACGACGCTGCGCGCGATCTGCAACATGGTGCGCTCCACCGGCGGCATCGAGTTCGACGGCAAGCCGCTGAACAACCGCTCGACCGAAAACATCGTGCGCTACGGCATCGCCCATGTGCCGCAGGGCCGCGGCACCTTCACCACCATGACGGTGGAGGAGAACCTGCAGCTCGGGGCCATCACCCGCAAGGACAATGCCGGCATTGTCTCCGACATCGAGCGGATGTATGCGCATTTCCCTGTCCTGAAGCAGCGGCACACCCAGCAGGCCGGCACGCTGTCGGGCGGCGAGCAGCAGATGCTCGCGGTCGCCCGTGCGCTGATGCTGCGGCCGCGGCTGATGCTGCTGGACGAACCGTCCTTCGGCCTCGCGCCGCTGGTGGTGCGCGACCTGTTCGGCATCCTCGGCAAGATCAACCGCGAGGACAAGGTGTCGATCCTGGTGGTGGAGCAGAACGCCCAGCTCGCGCTCGAACTCGCCGACCAGGCCTATGTGATCGAGACCGGCCGTATCGTGATGTCCGGCAACGCCAAGGACATCGCGAACAACGAAGAAATCCGCAAATCCTATCTGGGTTACTGAGGAGCCGGCACGATGGAGCTGTTTACCAACCAGGTGCTGGCCGGCATTGCCACCGGCGCCATCTATGCCTGCATGGCGCTCGCCGTCGTCATGATCTACCAGGCAATCGATCATCTCAACTTCGCGCAAGGCGAGATGGCGATGTTCTCGACCTTCATCTCGTGGCAACTGATGCAATGGGGCGTGCCCTATTGGGCCGCCTTCGTGATCACGCTGGTGCTCTCGTTCATCGGCGGCATCGCGATCGAGCGCATCCTGTTCAAGCCGCTGGCGAAAGCGCCTGTTCTCACCAATGTCGCCGGCTTCATCGCGCTGTTTTCCATCATCAACTCGTCGGCCGGCCTGATCTGGGACTTCACCATCAAGCAATATCCGACGCCGTTCGGCTCCTCACCGTTTCTCGGCAGCCAGCTCGTGTCGACCCACCAGGCCGGCATGATCGGCGTCACCGTGCTGCTGCTGCTCGGCCTCTACTTCTTCTTCCAGTACACCAGGATCGGCCTTGCGATGCGCGCGGCCGCCTCGGTGCCTGAATCGGCTCGCCTCGTCGGCATCAACACCTCCTGGATGATCGCGCTGGGCTGGGGCATGGCCTCCGCGATCGGCGCCATCGCCGGCATGCTGATTGCCCCCGTGGTGTTCCTCGAGCCCAACATGATGGGCGGCGTCTTGATCTACGGCTTTGCCGCGGCCGTGCTCGGTGGCCTCACCAGCCCGTTCGGCGCCGTGGTCGGCGGCTTCCTGGTCGGCATCTTCGAGAATCTCGCCGGCACCTACATTCCCGGCGTCGGCAACGAGCTGAAACTCCCGATCGCGCTCGCGCTGATCATCTCCGTCCTGGTCGTCAAACCCGCTGGCCTGTTCGGCCGGCACATCGTCAAGCGAGTTTGATCATGAGCGCAGCCGAAGAAGTCGTCGCCGAAGGCAACGAGGCGGTCGAAGCCGTTCCGAAGCGAGCCATGACGATGGGCACGGGCACGTCGGTCGTGGTGCTGCTGCTTCTCATCGCCGTCCCCCTGTTCGCCAAGAACTTCGTGATCTTCCAGCTGACCCAGCTCCTGTATCTGGGCCTCGCCGTGCTGGCGCTCAACATTCTGACCGGCGGAAGTGGCCAGTTCTCGCTCGGCCAGAGCGCGTTCTACGGCATCGGGGCCTACGTCACCGCTGTGATGATGGAGCAGTTCAACATCCCCTACTTCCTCTGCCTGCCGGTCGCGGGCGTGCTCTGCTTCGGCGTCGGCTTCCTGTTCGGCCAGCCGGCGCTGCGGCTCTCCGGCGTCTACCTCGCGCTCGCGACCTTCGCGCTCGCGACCGCGATGCCGCAGCTGCTCAAGCTGAACTTCCTCGAGCCCTGGACCGGCGGCGTGCAGGGTCTCGTCGTCACCAAGCCCGACGCGCCGTTCGGCCTGAAGATGTCGCAGGACATGTGGCTGTATTATTTCACGCTTCTCGTCGTGCTTGCGATCTACATCTTCTCGGTGAATTTGCTGCGCTCCCGCTCGGGCCGCGCCTTCATGGCGATCCGCGACAACGAGATTGCGGCTTCCGCGATGGGCGTCAACGTCGCACTCTACAAGACGCTCGCCTTCGGTGTCTCCGCCGGCATCACCGGCGTCGCCGGCGGCCTCAGCGCCATCGCGGTGCAGTTCGTCGCTCCCGACAGCTTCACCATCACGCTCGCGATCCAGCTGTTCCTCGGCATGGTCGTCGGCGGTGTCGGCTGGCTGCCGGGCTCGATCGTCGGCGCAGCCTTCATCATCTTCGTGCCGAACATCGCGGAAGGCATCTCCAAGGGCCTCTCCGGCGCCGTGTTCGGCGTGATTCTGTTCCTCGTCATCTACCTCGTGCCGCATGGCGCAAGGCAGGTCGCGATCCTGGGCCAGCAATTCGCCGGACGGCTCAGACGAAACTAAGCCATCATCAAGACTGTTGTTTCAACCAAGGAGACCAAATTGCTTTTCGAAAGAACACTACGAGCCGCCGCACTGGTAACGGCGGTCGCGACACTCACCTCCGGCGCAGCACTCGCCCAAAAGAAATACGACACCGGCGCGTCCGATACCGAGATCAAGATCGGCAACATCATGCCGTACAGCGGTCCGGCGTCGGCCTACGGCATCATCGGCAAGACCGAGGAAGCCTACTTCAAGATGATCAACGACAAGGGCGGCATCAACGGCCGCAAGATCAGCTTCGTGACCTATGACGACAGCTACTCGCCGCCGAAGGCGGTCGAGCAGGTCCGCAAGCTGGTCGAGAGCGACGAGGTGCTGGCCGTGTTCAATCCGCTCGGCACGCCCTCGAACAGCGCGATCCAGAAATATCTCAACGCCAAGAAGATCCCGCAGCTGTTCGTCGCGACCGGTGCCACCAAGTGGAACGACCCGAAGAACTTCCCCTGGACCATCGGCTGGCAGCCCTCCTACCAGAGCGAGGCTCAGATCTACGCGAAGTGGCTGATGAAGGAGAAGCCCGACGCCAAGGTAGCGATCCTCTATCAGAACGACGATTTCGGCAAAGACTACCTCAAGGGCACCAAGGACGGTTTGGGCGCCAAGGCTTCGTCCATGATCATCATGGAGGAAAGCTACGAGGTCTCCGAGCCGTCGATCGACGGCCACATCGTCAAGATCAAGGCCGCCAATCCCGATGTGCTGCTGATCTATGCGACACCGAAATTCGCGGCCCAGACTATCAAGAAGACCGCCGAGCTCAACTGGAAGCCGCTCCAGATCCTCACCAACGTCTCGATCTCGGTCGGCAGCGTGATGAAGCCGGCCGGCTTCGAGGCCTCGCAAGGCGTGCTGTCGGCGGCTTATGCCAAGGATTCGACGGATCCGCAGTGGAACAACGATCCCGGCATGAAGAAGTGGAACGAGTTCATCGACAAGTACATGCCGGGCGCCGACAAGACCGACACCGGCACGGTGTACGGCTATGGTGCGGCCTCGACGCTGGCCAAGGTCCTGGAGATGTGCGGTGACGATCTCACCCGCGCCAATCTGATGAAGCAGGCGGCGAGCCTGAAGGACTTTGCACCGGACACCCTGCTGCCCGGCGTCAAGATCAACACCAGCGCCACCGACTTCGCGCCGATCTCGCAGCTCCAGATGCAGCGTTTCAAGGGCGAGAAATGGGAACTGTTCGGCGAGATCATCAGCGGCGACGTCCCCTCCGAGTGATGGGTTGACGCCATCATCCGAACTGACGAGCCCCCGGCGAGCGATTGCGGGGGGCTTTTTGTTGACGTCGTGCATCAATCTTGTTCAATGCTGCGCCGATCCAGGTGGGTAGGAGAGCAATGACGGTCGTTCGATTTCAGGTTGCGGCGGTTGCCGCCGCATTCGCGTTGTGCACTGCAATGAGCAATCCCGCATCGGCGCAGAAGGCCTACGACAGCGGCGCCTCCGACACCGAGATCAAGATCGGCAACATCATGCCCTACAGCGGTCCGGCCTCCGCCTATGCGGTCATCGGCAAGGCTGAAGAAGCCTATTTCAACAAGGTCAATGCCGAAGGCGGCATCAACGGCCGCAAGATCAAGTTCATCTCGTATGACGATGGCTATTCGCCGCCGAAGACGGTGGAGCAGGCGCGCAAGCTGGTCGAGAGCGACAATGTGCTCTTGATCTTCGGCTCGCTCGGCACCTCGACCAACGGCGCCATCCGCAAATACATGAACGAGAAGAAAGTGCCGCAATTGTTCGTGGCGAGCGGCGCCTCGAAGTGGAACGATCCCAAGACCTATCCCTGGACCATGGGCTGGCAGCCGAGCTACGCCAGCGAGGCGAAGATCTACGCCAAATACATCATGAAGGAGAAGCCGGGCGCGAAAATCGGCGTGCTCTACCAGAACGACGATTTCGGCAAGGACTATCTGAAAGGACTGAAGGACGGCCTCGGCGCCAAGGCCTCCATGATCGTGCAGGAAGAAGCCTACGACACCTCGGAGCCTGCGATCGACGAGCATGTGGTGAAGTTGAAAACAGCGGGCGTCGATGTCTTCGTCAGCATCACCACGCCGAAATTCGCGGCTCAGGCGATCAAGAAGGCGGCCGAGATCAACTGGCACCCCATGCACATCCTCTCCAATGTCTCGGCCTCGGTCGGCGGCGTGCTCGAGCCGGCAGGCTTCGAGATCTCGCAGGGCATCCTGTCGGCGACCTACATCAAGGACGGCTCCGACCCGCAATGGAACGCCGACGATGGCATGAAGAAGTTCTACGAGTTCGTCGCGAAGTACGATGCGAAGGCCAACAAACTCGATGCCGGCGTGGTGTTCGGCTATGGGGCCGCACAAACCATGGTGAAGGTGCTGCAAATGTGCGGCGACAATCTCACGCGCGACAATGTCATGAAGCAGGCAGCGTCGTTGAGGGATTTCGCGCCTGATACTCTGCTGCCCGGCATCAAAATCAACACCGCTCCCGACAATTTCGCCCCGATCGAGCAGCTCCAGATGATGCGTTTCAAGGGCAAGTCGTGGGAGCTGTTCGGCGACGTCATCTCGAGTGAGCTCGAGCACTGACGGCAACTCAGAATAGCTCGGAATTGGCGCAGCAACTCAAGACAGTCTCGCCTTCTCGCAGTTGCACAGGCGCCCCTGACTACTAAAGACGCAGCCCCTGCGACGACGTCGCGGGGGCTTTCTGTTGAAGCCGTCGGCCAAATCGTATTGAATTGGGCCGCGTCGCCAAGAACAATTGCGTCAAGAAAAGGAGCGCACACACACCAAGAAAATAGGGAGATTGGAATGCCCGCTGTCACCGGCAAGCTAGCGGCCGCATCACTCGCGTTCGCGCTCATCGCGGCCTCGACCTCCATCGCATCGGCCCAGAAGAAGTACGATACCGGCGCGACCGATACCGAGATCAAGGTCGGCAACATCATGCCCTACAGCGGACCGGCCTCCGCCTACGGCATCATCGGGCGGACCGAAGCCGCCTATTTCAAGAAGATCAACGACGAAGGCGGCATCAACGGCCGCAAGATCAACTTCATCTCCTATGACGACGGCTACTCGCCGCCGAAGACGGTGGAGCAGGCGCGCAAGCTGGTCGAGAGCGACGAGGTGCTGTTCATCTTCAACTCGCTCGGCACGCCGCCGAACTCGGCGATCCACAAATACATGAATTCGAAGAAGGTGCCGCAGCTGTTCGTCGCTACCGGCGCCACCAAGTGGAACGACCCGAAGGACTTCCCCTGGACCATGGGCTGGCAGCCCAACTACCAGAGCGAGACGCAGATCTACGCAAAGTGGCTGCTCAAGAACAAGCCTGACGCCAAGATCGCCGTGCTCTATCAGAACGACGATTACGGCAAGGACTATCTGAAGGGCCTCAAGGACGGCCTCGGCTCCAAGGCGTCCTCGATGATCGTCGCCGAGGAGAGCTATGAGACCTCCGAGCCGACGATCGACAACCACATCGTCAAGCTGAAGTCGACCGGCGCCGACGTCTTCATGAATATCACGACGCCGAAATTCGCGGCGCAGGCGATCAAGAAGAACGCCGAGATCGGCTGGAAGCCGCTGCACTTCCTCAACAACGTCTCGGCCTCCGTCGGCAGCGTGCTCAAGCCCGCTGGCTTCGAGAACTCCCAGGACATCATCTCCGCCGACTATCTCAAGGACGTCTCGGATCCCGAGTGGAACAATGATCCCGGCATGAAGGACTTCCTGGCCTTCATGAACAAGTACTTCCCTGACGGCGACAAGCTCGACCACGGCACCATCGTCGGCTACGGCGTGGCGCAGACGCTCGTCCAGGTGCTAAAGCAATGCGGCGACGATCTGACCCGCGCGAACGTCATGAAGCAGGCCGCCAGCCTGAAGGATTACCGGACCGAAGTGCTGCTGCCCGGCATCCAGATCAACACCTCCCCAACCGACTTTGCTCCGATCAGCCAGCTGCGGCTCGAGCGGTTCAAGGGAGAGAAATGGGAGCTGTTCGGCGACGTGATCAGCGCCGACGCCGGCGGCTAGCCGCCTCGCTTGCGACGACAACGTGCCCCCTGCGAGACGATTGCAGGGGGCTCTTGCTTGGCCGGTCGATTATGATCACGCGATTGCACAATCGAATGATGGTAAAGCGTGCTTACGCTTTTGCGCGCGATGGGGTAGGCAGGTGAAATGGCGGGCTCGCCGCCACCACTCCGAAGGCCATCGTCATGACCGACCGCCGTCCCCTGCTCCGCGCGCTCTACGACGCAGCCGTTGCCGCCGCGCATCCGAATACGATTCTGGCGCCGCATCTGCGGCCGGCTCCGAAGGGACGCGTGATCTGCCTCGCCGCCGGCAAGGGCGCCGCCGCGATGGCCGCGGCTGCGGAACGGCATTATCTCGACACGCTCGAGCTCGCACCGGAGCGCCTCGTCGGCATCGCGACCACGCGCCACGGCTACGGCGTGCCGACGCGCCGCATCCGCGTCGTCGAGGCCGGCCATCCCGTGCCTGACGAAGCCGGCCTGAAAGGTGCCGCCGACACGCTCGCGCTCGCAAGCGAGGCCGGCCCTGACGATCTCTTGCTGGTGCTGCTCACCGGCGGCGGCTCGGCGAACTGGATCGCACCTAGCGACGGCATCAGCTTCGCGCAGAAGCAGGCGGTCAACAAGGCGCTGCTGCGCTCGGGCGCGCCGATCGGCGAAATGAATGTCGTCAGAAAACATCTGTCGCGCATCAAGGGCGGCCGCCTGGCGCGGGCCGGCAAGAACGCCGCCGAGATCGTGACGCTCGCGATCTCCGACGTGCCGCATGACGATCCATCCGCTATCGCCTCGGGCCCGACCGTGCCCGATCCGACCACGCTGGCCGATGCGCGCGCGATCGTCGCGAAATACAAGCTCGCTGTCGACGATGCGGTGCGGCGTGCGCTCGAGGATCCCCGGAATGAAAGCTGCAAGCCTGATGACGCCGCGTTCGCGCGCGCGCATTTCGAACTGATCGCGCGGCCCAGACAATCGCTCGACGCCGCAGTGAAGCTCGCGAAGGAGGCCGGTTACGAGATCATCGATCTCGGCGCCGATCTTGAGGGCGAGGCCCGCGAGGTCGCCGCCGATCACGCCAGGCTGGCGCTTCAGGCCCGCGCCCAAGGCAGGCGCGTTGCGATCCTCTCCGGCGGTGAGCTCACCGTGACCGTGCGCGGCCAAGGGCGCGGCGGCCCCAACCAGGAATACGCGCTGGCGCTCGCCGCTTTGTTGAAGGACACGCCCGATATTGCAGCGCTTGCCGGCGATACCGACGGCGCCGATGGTGGCGCCGGCCACCCAACCGACCCCGCCGGCGCGCTGATCGACGCTGCGACGTTTGCCGGGATGAAGGCGCTGGCGCTCCAGCCGCAGGCCTATCTCGACAACAACGACGCGACGACGTTCTTCGAGGCGACCGGCGACCTGCTGCAGCCCGGCCCGACGCTCACCAATGTCAACGACATCAGGGTGATCCTGGTGGATTGAGCGGGCCAGGCGTTAGCCGTGCATCACATCGATCTCGCGAGCCATCGGGACGGCCGAAGGCCTGACCCGTGGCTCCTCGCAACGGACCGAAGGTGTGGATGCGCCTCACCGCTTGGCGCCAACATGCTCCAGCAGGGCGAGCAGGCCCTTCAACAAGTCCGTCGGCGACGGCGGGCAACCTTTGATGTGCAAATCCACCGGAACGATCTTGGATACGCCCCCGACGCAGGCGTAACTGCCTCTGAAAATCCCACCATCGATCGCGCATCCACCGACCGCAACGACCCATTTCGGATCGGGCGTCGCGTTGTAGGTGCGCTCCAGCGCCTGTCGCATGTTCTTCGTCACGGGGCCCGTGACCAGCAGCACGTCGGCATGGCGCGGCGAGGCGACGAAGCGCAGGCCGAAACGCTCGAGGTCGTAGAAAGCGTTGGACAGCGCGTGAATCTCCAGCTCGCAGCCGTTGCAGGACCCGGCATCGACCTCGCGAATGGCAAGCGAACGACCAAGCCTGGCCTGGGCGGCGCGGTCGACCTTCGTGGCAAGCTCCGCCAGCGCAGATTGGTCCGGCGCCGGCGCAGGCTCCGTCAGCGAACCGTGGGTGAGGCTTTCGAGCAGCGTGTTGCGCATGGCTCAGAGGTCCGCGCCGGAATAGGAACAATTGAACGACTTATTGCAGAGCGGGAAGTCGGCGATGATGTTGCCCTCGATCGCCGTCTCCAGCAGCGGCCACTGGAACCACGACGCGTCGCGCAGATGGCAGCGTTCGACGCGCAACTCGCCATCGAGCCGCAGCCACACCAGAACGTCGCCCCGGAACGCCTCGGCGAGCGCCATGCCCTCACAGGCACCGCGACCGACACCGGGAGGCAGCGCGGTCCCGAGCTCTCCCGGCTCGAGCCGGTCGAGGATCTGCTCGATCAGCTCGACGCTCTGCTCGACCTCGCGGATTCGGATCCAGACCCGCGCGTTCACGTCGCCGGCGTCCAGCACCGGCACCTCGAACGACAATTGATCGTAGGGCGCGTAAGCAAGCGTGCGCCGTGCATCGAAATTGCGGCCCGAGGCGCGGCCGACATAGCCGCCGGCGCCAAACAGGCGCGCGTAGTCCGCCTTCACGATGCCCGTGGTGACGGTGCGGTCCTGCAACGACGCCGTATTGTCATAGAGCTCGATCAGGCGCGGAAAGACTTTACGCAGCTCCGCAAGCAACGCGCGCAGCGCGGAAGCGCCGTCCGGCGTGATGTCACGCCTCACTCCGCCGGGCACGATGACGTCCATCATCAGGCGATGGCCGAACGCGACATCGGCCGCGCGCAAGCAGCGCTCACGCAGAATACCGGTCTGGGCATGCATCAGCGCGAACGAAGCGTCGTTGCAGATGGCCCCGATGTCGCCCAGATGATTGGCGAGCCGCTCCAGTTCCGCCATGAGGGCGCGTAGCCAGGTCGCGCGCTGCGGCGCCTGCACGTCCAGCGCGGCCTCGACAGCGCGCGCAAAGGCGAAAGCGTAGGCGACGGCGCTGTCGCCGGAGGTGCGGTTGGCGAGTTTTGCCGCCGCCTCGAGGCTCGCACCCTGCATCAGCGACTCGATGCCCTTATGGGTGTAGCCGAGCCATTGCTCCAGCCGCACGACATGCTCGCCATTGGCGGTGAAGCGGAAATGGCCGGGCTCGATGATCCCGGCGTGAACGGGGCCGACCGCCACCTGATGCAATGCCTCGCCCTCGGCGGGGAGGAACTGGTAGGGCAGCGCGTCGCGCGAGGCGTTGCGGCCTGACAGCGGATAGGGTTTGCCCCAGACATGGTGATCGAGCCAAGGGCGCAGATCCGGCCGCAGATCGTCAGCGGCAACTGGAACAAGCCCGAACAGGTCATGAATGGTCCGTTCCAGCCGAAGCGCCGGCGGATGGCGGCTGGCGACGCTTGGAAACGTGCCGGCCGTACACGCGTAGGTCACGACCGCGATCTCGGCCGGGCCGCCGTCGAGCAGCGCCAAATGCACCGCGGCCGGCTCGCCCCAGAAGCCAAGCAGCGTGAGGCTTCCCTCGACCAGCCGATCGACCGCGGCCTGCCAACCCGTCTCCGTCACGACCGCGCGCGGCCAGGGGCGGTGCGACGACACCGCATTGACATGGGGGATGCTGTCGAGGATGCCCATCGCCTACCCCAGGAGCTTCGCGACGTTCTGGAAACCGGTGACCAGCACCGGCGGCAGATAGACGCCCGCCATCAGCACCAATCCGAGATGCGTGAACATCGGCACGTAGGAGGCCTCCGCGGGCGCCGTCTTGCCCTTGGGCTCGCCGAACATCACCGGGCCGATCCGCAAGAAAAGCCCGCCGAGCGCGATGATGATGCCGAGCACCAGGATCACCGTCAGCCACGGCGCGCGGGCGAAGGTCGAACTCACCACGAGAAACTCGCTCATGAAGATGCCGAGCGGCGGCAGCCCGACGATGGCAATGACGCCGAGCATCAGGCTCCAGCCGAGCGCGGGGCTGGTCGCCGTGAGCCCGCCGATCTCGGCGATCTTCTGTGTGCCCTTGACCTGTGCGATATGGCCGACCGCGAAGAAGATGGCCGACTTGGTCAGCGAATGCATGGTCATGTGCAGCAGCCCGGCGAAGTTCGCGAGCGGCCCGCCCATGCCGAAGGCGAAGACGATGATGCCCATATGCTCGATCGAGGAATAGGCAAACATCCGCTTGATGTCGCGGCGCCTGTACAGCATCAGCGCGGCGAAGATCACCGAGATCAGGCCCATGGTCACCATCAGCGGACCTGGCGTGATCGCCGCGGAGTTGACCGCGAGCATCATCTTGAAGCGCAGGAGCGCATAGAGCGCGACATTGAGCAGCAGGCCGGAGAGCACCGCCGAGATCGGCGTCGGGCCCTCGGCATGCGCATCCGGCAGCCAGGCGTGCAGCGGCGCGAGGCCGACCTTGGTGCCGTAGCCGAGCAGGAGGAAGACGAAGGCGACGTTGAGCAACGCCGGGTCGAACTGCGCGGCGTGCTTCACCAGCACCGTCCACACCATGCCGTCCATTCCCTCGCCCACCACGGGGCGCGCCGCCATATAGACCAGGATCGTGCCGAACAGCGCGAGCGCGATACCGACGCTACCGAGGATGAAATATTTCCAGGCGGCTTCCAGCGCCTCATGGGTGCGGTAGATGCCGACCATCAGCACGGTCGTCAGCGTCGCCATCTCGACCGCGACCCACATCAGGCCGATGTTGTTGGCGATGAGCGCGAGGTTCATCGCGAACATCAGCATCTGGTACATCGCGTGGTAGAAGCGCAGGAAGGCCGGCGTCAGCCGTCCGGTCTCGATTTCGTGATGGATGTAGCTCGCGCTGAACACTGAAGTCGTGAAGCTGACGAACGTCGTCAGCACGATGAAGACCTTGTTGAGGTCGTCAAGCAGCAGATACTGGCCTGACGTCGGCTCGATCACGAACAGCGTCAGCGAGGTGAGGAAGGTCGCGAGCGCCGCAACGACGTTGAGCTTCGCCGTCAGCTTGTAGCCCGGCAGGAGCGCGAGCAGCGCGGCCGAGATGGCCGGGATCAAGAGGATTGCGCTGAGGGCGTCGATCATCGCCGCTCTCCGCGAAAACGATCGAGCGCCTGCACGTCCACGCTGTCAAAACGCTCGCGAATGCGAAACAGGAAGATGCCGATCACGATGAAGGCGATCAGCACCGAGAAGGCGACGCTGATCTCCACCACCAGCGGCATGCCCTTGGCCCCGGTTGCGGCCAGCACCAGCCCGTTCTCCAGCGACATGAAGCCGACGACCTGGCTCACCGCGTTTCGCCGCGTCACCATGATCAGGAGTCCGAGCAGCACCACTGACAGCGCAAAGGCAAGGTCCTCGCGGGCGAGCGCATCCGCGCCCGGCGTCACCCGCAGCATCACCACCATCGAGAGCGCGACGAGGCCGATGCCGGCCATCATGGTCAGCCCGACGCCGATCACGTTCTCGATCTCGCGGTGGATGCCGAGCTTCTTGATGATCCGGTGCAGCGCGACCGGGATGATGATGGCCTTGAAGACCAGCGCGATCAGCGCCGTGACATAGAGATGCGGCGCCTGCTGCACATAGGCCTGCCACGCCACCGACAATGCCAGCGCGCCGGCATGCAGCGCATAGACATTAAGCAGCGCATAGAGCCGGTCCTGGTAGAGCATCATGAAGCTCGCCAGCACGAGGGAGCCGGCGAGCAGATGGGCGATGTCGAATTGCAGGCTGCTCATCTCTCAGAGGCTCCCCGACACGAAGCGCAGCAGGGTGGCAAGCAGCGCCAGCATCAATGCCGCACCCAGGAACTCCGGAATCCGGAACACGCGCATCTTGGCGATCGACGTCTCGAACACGGCGAGCAGAAAGCCGAGGACCGTCAGCTTGCCGAAGTAGAGCAGCGCACCGGAAACGAGTTTCGCAACGCTCGCATCCGCAGTTGCGGTGCCCCATGGCAGGAACACGCAGGCGATCAGCGAGACGTATAGCAGGAGCTTGAGCTGCGACGACAGATCGATCAGCGCGAGATGACGGCCCGAATATTCCAGCACCATGGCCTCATGCACCATGGTGAGCTCGAGATGGGTGGCGGGGTTGTCGACGGGAATACGTGCATTCTCCGCCAGCGCCACGATGGTCAGCGCGACGAAGGCCATGCCGAGCGAGACGCGCAGACCGACAGCGTCCGAGCCCATGAATTCGGCGACGTAGGCGAGCTGGGTCGATCCCGCGATCATCGCCACGGAGAAGACGGTGATCAGCATCGCAGGCTCGGCGAGCGAGGCGATCATGACCTCACGGCTGGAGCCGATGCCGCCGAAGGCAGTGCCGACATCCATACCGGCGAGCGCCTGGAAGAAGCGCGCGCTGCCGAGCAGCGCGATGATGGCGATGAGGTCGGCGGTCCAGGAGAACAACAGGCCGTTGCCGAAAGTCGGCACCAGCGAGGCCGCAACCCAGGTGCCCGCGAACATCACATAGGGAATGACGCGGAACAGCCAGGATGCGTTGTCCGCGAGCACGACGTCCTTGCGCATCAGACGAACGAGGTCGCGATAGGGCTGGAGCAGCGGAGGCCCCCGCCTGCGCAGCAGCCGAGCCTTCACCTTCCGCACGAAACCCGTCAGCAGCGGCGCGAGCCCCAGCACCAGCGACATCTGGGCGCCTTGGGAGACGATATCGCGCAGCGCGCTCATAAGGCCACCACCAGCAGCAGCACGATGAGCGCCACGAAAACCAGCGTCAGGTAGCGACGAATACTGAGGAACTGCAGGATATTGATGCGGTCCGTCGCAAAATCGATGACGATCGCAACCGGCGCGTACAGCCCATCCCAGATCAGATCGCGCAGTTCGACCTGCAATCGCGCGGGCAGCGGCGATGATGGCGGCGGCATCTCGCCAATCTCGCGCGCGGCAAAGACGACGCTGCCGAATACGCGGCGGATCGGCTGCGAGAAGCTGGAGGCCGAGTACTGGATGGTTGGGTTCGGATCGGGATAGCCGCAATCCCAGGCCGGCGCACGGCGTAAGCGATCGGAGGCGAAACGGTGAATGGCCGAGGCCGCCGCCGTGCCGCAGAGTGCCGCGAACACGAACACCAGAAGACCGTTATAGGAGCTGCGACTTTCCGCGATCGGCACGACGGTGAGCCACTGCACTCCGACCTGATGCGGCATGACGTTGCCGACCATAGTCCTGCTCACCGGCGCCAGCGCATCGATGAACAGCCCGGGCAGAATGCCGGCGACGAGGCATAAGGCGGCAAGCATGAGCATTGCGGTCAGCGAGAAGCGGTGGGTCTCATGCGCCGACGCGGCGACGTCCGAGCGCGGCCGGCCGAGGAAGCTGATGCCATAGAGCTTGACGAAGCAGGCCGCGGCAAAGGCGGCCGCCAGCGCCAGCAAACCGCCGACTGCCGGAATGACCAGCTTGAGCCCCCAGGACGACAGGTGCGGCGAGAGGAGGATCGCCTGGAAGGTCAGCCATTCCGAAACGAAGCCGTTGAACGGCGGCAATGCCGAGATCGCGACGCAGCCGACCAGCACCGCGACCCCCGTTGTCGGCATGCGATGGATCAGCCCCCCGAGCTTCTCCATGTCGCGCTCGCCGGTTGCTCCCAGCACCGCGCCGGCGCCGAAGAACAACAGGCTCTTGAACAGCGCATGATTGAAGACGTGCAGCATCGCCGCGGTGAAAGCGAGCGCTGCCACCCAATCGAGACCTTCCGCCTTGAAGGCCAGCGCCAACCCGAGGCCGGTGAAGATGATGCCGATGTTCTCGATCGTCGAATAGGCGAGCACGCGCTTGATATCGCGCTGCATCAGCGCATAGAGCACGCCCAGCGTCGCCGTCGGACCGCCGACCAGCAGCACCACCATGCTCCACCACCATACCGGTTCGGGCAGAAGATCGAAGACGATGCGCACGAAGCCGTAGACGGCGACTTTCGTCATGACGCCGCTCATGAGGCCGGAAACGTGACTGGGTGCGGCGGGATGGGCGAGCGGCAGCCAGGCGTGCAGCGGCACCAGGCCGGCCTTGGAGCCGGCGCCCAGCAGCACGAGGATCACCACCATGCCGGCCAGCGCAGCGGAAGGATGCGAGGCTCGGATCGCATCGAAATCGTAACCGGCACCGCTCGCGAGCAGGCCGAAGGCGAGCAGCAGCGTCAGCGTGCCGAAACTTGCCATCAGGAGATAGACGTAGCCGGCGCGGACATTCTCGGCTGCCCGGTGATGCGACACCACCAGCGCCCAGGACGTCAATGACATGAATTCCCAGGCGACCAGGAAGCTGAAGGCATCGCTGGCCAGCACGACGACGTTCATCGCTGCGAGATAGGCCGGATAGAATGGCAACACGCGGCCGGGGGAATCCTCGTGCCGGCCGTAGCCGAGCGCGAACAGACTCGCCGCGCCCCCGCCAAGATTGACGACGACAAGGAAGAAGGCGGACAGCGCATCGAGCCGGAAATGGGCTCCGAGCCAGGGCAGCCCGATCGGCAATGTCGCGCTCTGCGTCAGATGAGGGGCATAGAGCAGATCGGACAGCGCCGTGACGCATAGCGTCGATGTGGCGAGCAGGCATCCGCCGTAGAGAATGATCGAGCCGCGCGGGCGCGTCGACAGCACGATCCCTGCAGGCGCCAGCGCCAGCAGAGCCGCCACTGACCATAGCGCCACGGCGATCATGGCCGCTCCTCGATCATGATCTGCGCGCGCGTCGTCATTGCTATGGGCCGCCCGCGCTCGGGGATGGAGACTTCAGCCGCACACCGCGGCCCCCGGCGCTCGACGTCGCCCCCTCGGCGATCAGTTCGACGCCGGCAACCGATAGCGCCTCGACCAGCTTCACCAGGGAATCGACATTGCCGCGGATCAGCCCTTCGGAGGCCTCCATGCGCTGGATCGTCGGCAGCGACAGCGAACAGAGCTGCGCGAGCTCGCGCTGGTCGATCCTGAGCAAGGCACGGGCGGCTCTAAGCTGCGCGGCAGTGATCATGTTCGTGGCAGTTACAGCGATTGATTTCCCAAGCTTAGAGCAGGTAAAATGATGTTTCAAGCATCATTTTGTATATGCAACGCATCATTGTGTGGGACGCGGTATGGAGCTGCGCCCCCGGACATGGCGACCGCATCCATCCGGTGCGGAGATTCCGGGGCCCGCTCGAGCGCACTCAAAAATGACTGCCGCTCAGAATTCGTTGGCGATCTTCGACAGCATGCCCAGCAGGGCTTCGCGATTGGCCTGGCCGAGCAGCTCGTTGAGCCGGGCCTCGTGCTTGGTGGCGACCAGCTTCTTGGCACGGGCCAACACGGCCTTGCCCTTGTCGGTCAAGACCAGGATGTGCGAGCGGCGGTCGTTGGTGGAGCGGATCCGGGCGCAGAGATCGCGGCTCTCGAGATTGTCGAGCATCGCGACGAAATTCGGCCTGAGGATCCCGAGGGTCGAGGCGATCTCGGTCTGATTCCGGCCCGGATTCTTCTCGACCAGCAGCAGCACCGAAAACTGCGCCGGCGTCAGCTGGAGCGAGGCCATGCAGCGCAGAAAGTTCTCGAACACCTTGAGCTGCGCCCGCTTCAGCACATAGCCGAGCTGTTCCGAGAGCTCGCCGAGCTGCAGGGCTTCGGGGAGCGTCTCGGGCGCATCCTTGCGGCCCTTGGTCGCCTCACCGGATTTCTCGGAGGACTTCTCAGCGGTTTTCGAAACGGTCATCGCCTCATGCTCGCAATCCCGCTAAATTCGGGACGGGTCGTTCCCCACCCTTGATGTTATATTTGATAATTGTTATGGACCATATCAAATATCGTCAGCGTATTTCAATGGCTGTGAACGGACCATCCACCGCAATCGCGCGAGGCGGGTCCGGATCGACAAGGGGGAGCGTCCGGTCTTGAACACCACCATCATGCTGTTCCTGCTGCAGGACGGCATCACCAATGGCGCGATCTACGCGCTGCTCGGCCTCGCGCTGGTGCTGGTGTTCGCCGTCACCCGCGTCATCCTCATCCCGCAGGGCGAATTCGTCACCTATGGCGCACTGACCTATGCCTCGCTGGCCTCGGGCCAGATGCCGGGCACGGCGAAGCTCGCGCTCGCCATGGGCATCGCCGCCTGCGCCTTCGACCTGTTCGTGGCCCGCAAAACGCTGCACGGCCGGCTGATCCTGCGCAGCGTCCTCGCCAATATCGTGTTGCCGGCCATCGTGCTGGCCCTGACGATCTACTTCGCGGCTCAGAAGCCGCCGGTCGCGGTCTGCATCGCGCTGTCGCTGGTGATCGTCGCGATGATCGGCCTCTATCTTTACCGTATCGCGTTCCAGCCGCTGGCGCACACCTCGGTGCTGGTGCTGCTGATCGCATCGGTGGGCGTGCACCTGGCGCTTCAGGGGCTCGGCCTGCTGTTCTTCGGGGCCGAGGGCCAGCGCGGACCGGCGGTGCTTTCCGGCGCCTTCACCGCAGGCTCGCTGCGCTTCACCGGCCAGAGCCTCACGGTCTACGGCATCACCATCGCCTTCATCGTCGGGCTCTGGCTGTTCTTCGGCCTGACCCTGTACGGCAAGGCGCTGCGGGCCACCGCCGTCAACCGGCTCGGGGCCCGGCTCGCCGGCATCCGCACGACGCTGTCGGGCCAGATCGCCTTCCTGCTGGCGTCCGTCATCGGCGCGCTGTCGGGCATCATGATCGTCCCGATCACGACGCTCTACTACGACTCGGGCTTCCTGATCGGCCTGAAGGGCTTCGTCGCCGCGATCATCGGCGGCCTCGTCAGCTATCCCCTGACCGCCGTCGCGGCCCTCTTCGTCGGCATCGTCGAGGCGTTCTCGTCCTTCTATGCCTCCAACTACAAGGAGGTGATCGTGTTCATGCTCCTGATCCCCGTGCTGCTGTTGCGCTCGCTGGCCGCGCCCGCGGTCGAAGAAGAGAAGGACTGAGGCGCATGCAGAGCCGGCTTCCCATCCTCGTCTTCGCAGCTCTCATGGCGGCGATCCCGTTCATCCCGGGCCTGCCACCATTCTGGATCGTGCTGCTCGACAATATCGGCCTCGCCGCGCTGGTCGCGATGGGCCTCGTGCTGCTCACCGGCGTCGGCGGCCTGACCTCGTTCGGCCAAGCCGCCTTCGTTGGATTTGGCGCCTACACCACCGCGGTGCTGACGACGAGCTATGGCTTGTCCCCGTGGCTGACGCTGCCGCTGTCGTTGGTGGTCAGCGGGCTGTTTGCGGTGCTGCTCGGCCTGATCACGGTCCGCCTCTCCGGCCACTATCTGCCGCTGGGCACGCTGGCCTGGGGGCTCGGCCTGTTCTACCTCTTCAGCAAGCTGGAATTCCTCGGGCGTAACGACGGCATCTCGGCAATCCCGCCGCTGTCGATCGGCGCGTTCAGGATGCTCTCGCCGGACTCGATCTATTACGCGATCTGGGCGGCCGTCCTGATCTCGGCGCTGCTCACGATGAACCTCCTGGACTCCCGAACCGGCCGCGCCATCCGCGCGCTCAGGCGCGGCCATGTCGCGGCCGAGGCGTTCGGCGTGCATACGCCGCGCGCCAAGCTTCTGGTGTTCATCCACGCCGCCGTGCTCGCCGGCCTGTCCGGCTGGCTGTACGCCCATCTGCAGCGCGCGGTGACGCCGACGCCGTTCGGCGCCCATGCCGGCATCGAATATCTCTTCATCGCGGTCGTCGGCGGCGCCGGCTATGTCTGGGGCGGCGTGCTCGGCGCAGCGATCGTCGTGATCCTGAAAGAGGTGCTGCAGAGCTATCTGCCGCTGATCCTGCCCGGATCCGGCCAGGTCGAGACCATCGTGTTCGGCGTCATGCTGGTGACGCTGCTCCAGCTCGCGCCCGGCGGCGTCTGGCCGTGGCTGATGTCCTTCTTCCCCGAGCGGACCGGCGGCAGGAAGCCAGACACCTCGCTGAAGCTCGAAACCCGCGCCCGCTCGCCCGGCGAGGGAAGCGTGCTGCTCCAGGTCGAGAAGGCGCGAAAGCAGTTCGGCGGCGTGGTCGCCGTCAACAATGTCTCCTTCGACGTCCAGGCCCGCGAGATCGTCGCATTGATCGGACCGAACGGCGCCGGCAAGAGCACCACCTTCAACCTGATCACCGGCGTATTATCGGCGACCTCGGGCTCGATCTCGGTGCTCGGCAAGAAGGTCGATCGCGCGCCGCCGCAGGAGATCGTCGAGCTCGGTATCAGCAGGACCTTCCAGCACGTCAAGCTCGTCCCCGACATGACCGTGCTGGAGAATGTCGCGATCGGCGCGCATCTGCGCGGTCAGTCCGGGCCGCTCGCCTCGATGCTGCGGCTCGATCGCGCCGATGAGGCGAGATTGCTCGCGGAAGCCGCCCGCCAGATCGAGCGCGTCGGTCTCACCGAGCAGATGCATCAGCTTGCGGGCAGTCTCTCGCTCGGCCAGCAGCGTATCGTCGAGATCGCGCGCGCTCTCTGCGTCGATCCGATGCTGCTGCTGCTCGACGAGCCTGCCGCGGGCCTGCGCCACATGGAGAAGCAGCAGTTGGCGAAGCTGCTGCGCGATTTGCGCGACGGCGGCATGAGCGTGCTGCTGGTCGAGCACGACATGGGCTTCGTGATGAACCTGGCCGATCGCATCGTGGTGCTCGATTTCGGCACCAAGATCGCGGAAGGCACGCCCGCCACGATCAAGACCAATCCCGAAGTGATCAAGGCCTATCTCGGAGTGGCGGCATGAGCGCGCTGTTGTCAGTCACCGACGCGCATGTCGCCTATGGCAAGGTCGAGGCGGTGCGCTCGGTCGGGCTCGAGGTCGGCGAGAACGAGATCGTCACCATCGTCGGCGCCAACGGTGCCGGCAAGACAACGCTTCTCTCGGCCATCATGGGCATCCTGCCGCTGAAGGGGCGCGTCGCCTTTGCCGGGCAGGACCTCGCCCGGCTCGACATCGAGGACCGCGTCGCGATGGGGCTCGGGCTCGTGCCTGAACACCGCGAATTGTTCGTCACCATGAATGTCGAGGACAATCTCGAGCTAGGCGCCTTCCGCATCGAGCGGAGCAAGGCCAAGGCCTCGATCGAGCAGGTCTATACGCTGTTCCCGCGCCTGAAGGAGCGGCGCAAGCAGCTCGCCGGCACGCTGTCGGGCGGCGAGCAGCAGATGCTGGCGATGGGCCGCGCGCTGATGGGCGCGCCGAAACTGCTGATGCTGGACGAGCCGAGCCTCGGTCTCGCACCGATCATCGTCGCCGACATCTTCCGCATCATCACCGAGCTGCGTGCCAGCGGCGTCTCGGTGCTGCTGGTCGAGCAGAACGCACAAGCCGCGCTGAAGATCGCCGACCATGCCTATGTGATGGAGCTCGGGGAGTTCGTGCTGAGCGGCAAGGCCAGCGATATCGCGGCGAACGAGCGCGTGGCGGCGAGCTATCTCGGCTTCCAGCACGAAGGCGCGAGCGCGATCTAATCAAGCTCGCTTCGCCGTCCGCACGAAACCCCAGGCGGCGATCGCGGCCATCAGCAGCGAGATCAGCACATTGTAGCCGGCGAGCGAGAGGCCTAGGAAGCGCCACTGCACCTCGTCGCAGCGCACCACCTTGACGGTGTCGAGCCGCGACAGGAGATCGCCCGCATTGCCGAGATTGACGACCGGAC
This sequence comes from Bradyrhizobium sp. UFLA06-24, assembly GCF_054967145.1. NCBI lineage: Bacteria > Pseudomonadati > Pseudomonadota > Alphaproteobacteria > Hyphomicrobiales > Nitrobacteraceae > Bradyrhizobium > Bradyrhizobium sp. UFLA06-24. The sequence goes on along the minus strand of NZ_JADFUE010000016.1, from coordinate 49,086 downwards.
CAGAGCAATCGGTCGGGCCCTTCCAGAGCCCCCATTCGACGCCGGAATGGTAGGTGCCGAGCCCGGCATTGGCGAGCGTCGCCAGGACGAGGATCGCGAGCCCCGCCAGCAGCAGCGGCCGCGGCGCGCCGCTCCGCGCCGCAAGCACAGTCAGCAACCCGACCGGAATCGCGAGATAATAAGCATAGCGCTGCTCAAGGCAGAGCGGACAGGGCAGGATCTCCAGGACGAGCTGGAAGAACCAGGCCCCCGCAATCGTCGCCGTCGCAATCAAAGTGACGGCCAGCGAGGCGATGAGCGCAGGGCCCCCGGCAGCGGGGCGAAACGCGGGTATTGCTGCACTCTGGGTCGTCACGGCGGCCTCTTCGGGTGGGCGTGGCGCTATATTCACGCGTGTTCCTGACGCGAACCGGGAGGCAGTTCGCTCGAAAACGCTCTTAGCCTCTAACCCCGACCCAAGGGCCTGTCGAGAACGCCGGGGATCACTTTGGCGCGGGTTGACCCCGCCCTTGCCATGGCTATAGTCCGCCGGCTTCGCGACGCCCTCCTCTGGAGGGGCCGACCGAGGGCCCCTGTGGCGGAACTGGTAGACGCGCTCGACTCAAAATCGAGTTCCGCAAGGAGTGCTGGTTCGATTCCGGCCAGGGGCACCACGCTGAAAACAGCAGCAATCACAAGCCACTACAGACCTGTCGGCGCACCGCGAGGCGCCTTACGATCGCCGGTTCAGGGATCGTGGTCCGGCTCCGTAGCACCCGATCATTCAGAAATCACCGTTGCGATGGCCTGCGGCAGCGCAAATGAAAAGGTCGCGCCTCCTTCCGGGTCGTTGGTCGCAACCAGCTCGCCGCCGTGCTCGCGCACGATGCCGTAGCTGATCCAGAGACCGAGCCCCGTGCCCTCGCCGACGCGCCGGGACGCGGTCGTGGCGACCGACAACGCACCGTTCTCGGCTGCCCAGGTCTACGACTGCCTGGGCTGCACTGTCAGATGCGGCCGTTGCTCGCAATCGGTACGGCGAATTCTCGACGAGCAGGCGCCGCGGTCCGCGTGTCGTGCAATTCTCTGACGAGGCCCCGTTCGCAGCTCCCTGATTTCATTGCCGCCTATAGGTCGTCACCATGGTGTAGTCCTTGCGTGGACCCGACACGGCATGACGCACGACGAAACGACCGTTGGGGAAAAAGGTGTAAGCCGACTGATAATGATCGAGATCGCAGAGATGTCCGGCGCTTCCGCTGAGGGCGCTTCCACCAGATGCGAATAACGATATCTCGTGAAACAGCCGCGGCGGCGTCTCCTTGAAGAAGACCGAAAATCCGCGCTCGCCCCGGCGAAAGATATATTCGCGTTCTGCTTCTATCGTGGTGCCATTCGCCAGCGTCAGATGCCCCTGCTCGCGATAGGCGAACGCCCCGTCATCCGACGGCATCACGACCGCGACACCCTCCATGGTCGCGTGACCTGTGACGATCCGGCTGAACGACCAGGAGCCGGCCAGCCTCATCACCACCTCGGAGGCGTCCCCCCAGCCGTCGATCACGGTTTCGTTCATGTCCTCTGGATCCGAATTCGACATGGATGAGCAAGTACCTATATCCTGAGCCAATGCGTGTCGATGCAGCGAGCGTGTGATGGCCAGGAAACCCAGGACCGATACGGACGCCGACGACCTGCCCCGCTATTTCGTCTGGGTCCGCGGCCTCGAAAGGCCCGAGCCGCAGAAATGGGTGGACATGGATTTGGGCGTCGGCGACTGGAAGGGGCCGCTGGTGCTGGCCTGGCGGGAGCTGTCGGCGGACGAGCGGCGCCTGCCGCTGTCGATGCTGGCGCGACGATATCCGCCGCCGAAGATGGAGACGTTGTAGGCGCGATCACTTGCCCCTTGCCGCAGTCGGCGTCAGCCCGAACCTGCGGCGAAAGCAGCGGTTGAAATAGGAGAGATCGTTGAAGCCGCAGGCGAAGGCGATGTTGCTGATGCGACCTGCGCGATGGGCGAGCAGATCGGCCGCCTTGCGCAAGCGCAACTCGGTGAGGCGTGTGGTGAAGCTCGCGCCGGCCTCGAACAGGAGCTCGTTGACGTAGCGCTCGGAGAGACCGGCGGCTGCCCGGGCATTTCTTTTGCCAATTGTGGCCCAGATCATAGACCTCCGGAGCAAGACACCGCCATTCTTCTTGCTACCTCAGCGCGCTTACGGGACGAATACACCTGTTTGCACGTTTCATGACGCACTTGTTGATCGCATTCGGATGATGCCACCCGAGCGGGGCTTGGAGCATCCTCACTGATTTTCGGAGCAGTCCATGACGCACCAGGACGGAGCGCTGCATGGCGGCCCTGCAAGGCCAGCCCACCCGCACGATGATCCAGATGCTGCGGCGAACGCGACCGACGCGCGATCGCCGCGCAAGCTGGTGCTGTTCGCCGATGGCACCGGCAACGCCTTCACAACCCAGGAATCCAGTGTCTGGCGGCTCTACGAGGCGCTCGATCACACCCAGCCCGATCAGATCGCCTACTACATCAAGGGTGTCGGCACGGCGGGTTGGGCGCCACTCGCCGCTCTCGACGGCGCCACCGGCATCGGAGTTCCTTCCAACGTCCGCAAGCTCTATCGCTTCCTGTGCTGGAACTGGCGCGAAGGCGACGAGATCTACATCTTCGGCTTCAGCCGCGGCGCCTTCACCGCGCGCACGCTGGCAGCCCTAATCGCAAGCCAGGGTCTGGTGCCGGCAGTGATCGGGGACGAGCCTGTCTCGCATGAGGAGATGGCCCGCAACGCCATGTCCGCGTGGCGGGAGTATCGCCGCGACACCGTGCCGTGGAAGAAGAGCCTTCCGACTATCTGGATCGCACGCCTGATCCGAGACATCGTACTCTATTTCTATCATCTGATCTGCAGACACCGCCCTTACGCCGACGTCCGCGCGGCGATGAACGGCCGCAAGGACGTCAACATTCAATTCCTCGGGCTATTCGACACGGTCGAAGCCTTCGGCGTGCCGATCGAGGAGCTGCGCGTTGCGATCGACTGGGCGATCTGGCCAATCTCGTTCCGCAATCACCGACCCTCGCACAAGGTCAAGCACATCTGTCACGCGGTCGCGCTCGACGACGAGCGCACCACATTCCATCCGCTGCGGATCGACCAGAGCCATTTGGCGGTCGACCAGATAGTCAAGGAAGTCTGGTTCGCCGGCGTCCATTCCGACGTCGGCGGTGGCTATCCGGAATGCACTTTGTCCTTCGTGCCACTGGTCTGGATGACCGATCAACTCGGCGGCAACCTCCGCTTCCAGGACGGCGTGATCGAGCATTTCAGGGAGTACCAATCGGCGATCGGCCCAATGCACGATTCGCGCAGCGGCGCCGCGATCCTCTACCGCTACGGGCCGCGCCCGGTCCTGGCGGGCCCGGTCAACGGCGGACTGCCGGTCGTGCACTTCGCCGTCATCGAACGCATGCTGTTCGGCTGCGACGACTATGCGCCGATCATGCTGCCGGCGGAAGCGCTGGTGCTGATGCCTGATGGCACCAAGCTGAACCTCACCGAAGACACCACGCGGAAAGCCATGAAGGAAGCCTATCTGGCAATCGCTGACGGCCCGCGACGCACGGCGGAGGCCGAAGCGTTTACGCTGATGAGCACGCCGAGCGCCGAGATGGCCAGGCTCACGCGCGACACCGTGTGGTGGCGGCGTGTCGCCTATTTCTCGCTGCTGTTCATGGTTGGCGTGATCGTGGTCTGGCCGTGGATCGCGCGCAGCCTGGTTGGAGCGTCGAAGGATCACGGCCTGCAAGGCACCGCATTGCTGCACGTCGTCGCCACGTTCGATTGGATCGTTGGCGGCGTCCTGAGGCCGCTCGCCAAGCTAGTCGGAAACGTCCTGCCTTCCTATGCGGCCCCGTGGATCGACATCACGCTTTATTACCCCTTCGTCACTTCGCTCGTGCTGATCCTCACTTATCTGGTGTGGCGCAGGAACACGGTGCTGCGCGACGCCATTCAGGAGCGCGCGCGGCTTGCCTGGAGCCGGCCGCGCCGGATGGCAAGCCGGAAGCATGTCGACGAACCCGGCCTTCTGCTCCGCTTTGCCCGGTGGATGCGATTGAATGCGGGGCCGGCGCGCTGGCTTTTCTCCAGAGTGGTGCTTCCCTTCATCTTCCTGTTCTTCATCTACTACGCGGCCCTCCTCATCGGATCGACCAGCGTCTTCACGGCGCGTGTCGCGACCGGAAACATCTGCGTCGCTCCGACGGTCAAGGCTTCGGCCCCGCCAAGGCCTGAGGTCGGAACCCCGGTACCTGACGAACCGGTCGATGCCCGCGGCATATTCGAAACAAAAGAGTTTTGCTGGTGGAGCGGCCTTGCGGTCGAGAAAGGTCGCAAATACCGGGTCTGGATCCAGATCGAGGATCCCTGGTTCGACAACACCATCATGAGCGGGACAAACGGCTTCACGACCTACTCGCTGCCGCACTATCTCGCCCTGCCGACACTGCGTCAGTTCGGCGCCGACTGGTTCCAGCCCGTGATCCGCATCGGCACGATGGGGACGAATGACATACCGCTGAAAGCCGTTAACGTCATGCCGGCCGAGGAATTGCCGCGCCGACTGAATCCAACGATTCCGGCCGAAGACGATCCATCGAAGGACGCTGCCGGCAACAGCCGCAGATACCCGGTTCGGCTGGAAGACACGAAAGAGTTCGCGGCGCTTCCCGACGACAATTCTTTCAAGATCGAGGTCAACAAGCTCGGGCATTTCAAGCCGATGCCCAGGGATCCCACGGCGCGCGCGATCTGGCAGGGCCAGAACCTGGAAGGACGGCTGATCGCGGAATTCGTCGCGCCCGACGCCGGCGACCTGTTTTTCTATGTTAATGACGCCGTCCAGGTTTACCCGACACTGCTCCCGTCGTGGCTGCGCCCTGGCTGGCTGGACCCGCTGCTGGGACCGTATGAGCAATTCTACAAGAACAATGGCGGCACAGCGCGCATCATCGTGCAACGGCTGCCTGGACCGCACATGCCCCCGGACAAACCCGCCGCGCCGAAGCCATAGGACGCCCGGCGCATTGCCAGCGCCGCCGCTCCCATGATTATGGGTGTCGCGGCCGCCGCGCGGCGGCTAGACTTGCCGTGCGCCGCGGGGGACACGCGGCCGGGACCATGATCATGACGGACCAAGGCGAGACCGGTGAGGCCATCACCATCCTCCTCGTCGAAGACGACGCACCGACCTGCTGGCGCCTCCAGGACGCGCTGGTGAAGGCGGGCTACGAGGTGCGCACGGCCGGCACGCTGGGCGAAGCCCGCAGTGCGCTCGCGGTCCGCGCGCCGCGCGTGCTGCTGACCGACCTGCGGCTGCCCGACGGCCATGGCGTCGAGCTGATCCGCGAGACCAGGCGGCGCTTCCCCGACACCGAGATCATGGTGATCTCGGCACTGGGCGACGAGGAAAGCGTGATCTCCGCCATCACCGTCGGCGCCACCGGCTATCTGCTCAAGGACGCCTTCCCGACCGACATCGCCACCACCGTCCGCGACCTCGTCGCCGGGCATTCGCCGATCTCGGCTTCGATCGCCCGCTTCATCGTAAGGCGAACGCAGAGCTCATCCGAGCCGCCGCCGGGCCCAGCACTCAACACCGCAAAGCTCACGCCGCGCGAGATCGACATCCTCTGGGGCATCGCCAAGGGCTTCAGCTACGCCGAGATCGCGAGCCATCTCGGCCTGTCCCGGCAGACCGTGCCCGGCCACATCAAGAACATCTACCGCAAGCTCGAAGTGCACACGCGCAGCGAAGCGGTGTTCGAGGCGGTGCAGCAGGGCCTGATCAAGCTGTGAGCGAAATCGCGGCCAAGGCACCGGCGCGACCGAGACGCCGGCTGATCGTGTCACGCTTCGTGCCTTATCTGTTGCTTCAGGCGCTGATCGTGATCGCGACCGTTCTCGGGCTGGAATTGCTCCAGCCCAGCGACCCCGACGATTTCGCGCTGAGCGGATTTTCGCTCCGGGAGGACGGCACTACACGCCCCGTGACCCTGCCGCATTTCACGTCCTCGCGCTATTCGCTTGCGGATCCTCCGCTCTACACCGGGGCCTTCGCCTTCAAAAACGGCGATGCCGCATGGTCCGTGTTCCTGCCGCGCTTCAGCAATGCGGTGGAGGTCGCGATCAACGGCGTGGTCGTGCTCGATTCCCGCCGCGACGCCAATGCCAACCGGCCCGATCGCAACACGCCCGAGATTGCCGCGATCCCCTCCTCGCTGCTGCATGACGGCAGCAACGAGATCACGGTGCGGTTGTTCGTGTGGGGTCCGCTGAAGGGCTTTCTCGACACCGTCTATATCGGACCGGACGCTGCCTTGCGTCCGGCTTTCGAGACCCGCACGCTCCTGTTCGTCACACTCCCCGTGGTGTTCTCCGCCTGGCAATCGATCCTCGCCGTCATCCTTGCGATCATGTGGCTGATGCGGCGGCGCGAGCCGGTCTACGGCGTGCTGGCGGCTGCGATGGTGCTGGGCGTCGTCCAGGCCTTCATGCCGCCGCCGGTGCCGCCGGGAACCGTATCGCGACTCGCCTCCGTACTGCTTGCGTCCGCGCCGATCGAGAGCGCGCTGATCGTCGTGTTCGGCGTGCTGTTCTTCGGCTGGCGCTGGCCGCGCTACGGCATGCTGCTGTTCGTGCCGGGTCTTATCGTGTTCGCGGTCGGCCTGATCGCAGGACCGCCGCTGCCGCGCATCCTGTTCCTGCTGCTCGGCATCCCCACCGTCGGGATCAGCCTCGTCCTGATGGCCGGCGTCACCGCCGCCGCCGTGGTGCGACGGCAGGATGCGGCGAGCCTCACGATCGGCTGCGCGGTGACGATCGTGCTGACCTGCTGGATCCACGACATGCTGTCGGTGTTCGAGTTCGTCACCAACGAACGCACCTTCGTCTCGCGGCTATCCTATTCGGCAATGCTGGTCGCGATCGGTGCCGGGCTGACCTGGCGCTTCGCCCGTGCGCTGAACCAGGTCGACAGCTTTGCCGGCCAGCTCGTCGCCCGCGTGCGCGAGGCCGAGGAGCGACTGAAGGCGAGCTTCGCCCGCGAGGAGGCGCGCGCAAGGGCCGCAGCCCTCGCCAACGAGCGCACCCGGCTGATGCGCGACCTCCATGACGGCCTGGGCGGGCAATTGATCAGCATCGTCGCGCTCTCCGAGCGCGGGCACGAGGGCGCGACCATCACAGATGCGGCCCGCGCCGCGCTGAAGGATTTGCGCCTGGTTATCGATTCCATGGACGACATCGGCGGTGACCTCATGCTCGCGCTCGGCTCCTGGCGCGAGCGCGCTGCGATGCAATTGCGGCCGCATGACATCAAGCTTCACTGGCGCGTGGCGACCCCGCAGGGCCTGCCGCTGCATCCTGAACTGCGGCCCTGGCATGTCATCCAGATTGTGCGCATCCTGGACGAGGCCGTGACCAATGCGGTCAAGCATGCGGCCGCACGCCACATCACGGTGACCATCGACACGCGCAACGACGGCGAGGGACCGTATGGCGTCATCAGCGTCGCCGACGACGGCGGCGGCTTTGACCTTGATGGCGATGGCGAAGCGCCGGATGCGAACCAGACCGCGCGTGGCCTGCGCAACATGAGAAGCCGCGCCGCGCGTTGCGGTGCCGTGCTCGATCTGAGCTCGGATCAATCGGGCACATGTGTGCGGCTGCAATTGCCGCAAGTGTTTCCCGACAGCGATGCGGCCGCGGGTTGAAAGGCCTCTCCCCGAACGCATGGGACGTTCGGAGAGAGGGACCGGGCCGGGATGTTGGCTTGCGAAGGACGGGGGGTTCGTTCGCAGGCTCGCTTGCACGGCTTTCTTGCAAGACTTCCTTGGCCCGAAGAATGCAATCAACTCAATCCAACACCTTTGTCAGCGCACGCCGACGCGATTGACGGGGCCGCCGCGATTCATCGGCGTGCCTGCGCGGACGCCGACTCCGGGCGCGCCCACGCCGGGCGTCGCCACGACCGCGGCCGCAACCGGTGCGCCCGGCGCAACCACCACCGCCGCATCCGGCCGCACCACGCAGCCTTTGGGTACACCGACCGTCTTGCAATAGACCACCGCCCGCGCCGGGCTCGTGCCCAACGACACCGTCGCCGCACCGGCCAGCATCATCACCGTCAGTCCGGCGCTCAGCGCTCCCGCTTTTTTCGACATTTCGCTCTCCTGCTTCCCGTCCGGCGCCCGGTGCAATCACTGGGTCTCGCAGCCGACGTGCAGCTTCAATGGCAAAAGTCGACGTGCCAAGACATGCCATGAAGATGGGGGTGCGGCAGGCAAGCCTCCGAACCGATGCCATGAACATGGCATGGACCGGCCATGGATCTCCGCGAGATGGTCCGGCTCGCCCGATCCCGAGCGGGAGAAATCACAATTTCGAAGAGGTGCTTTATGAAGACTTCAATTCTTGCCGCGCTGCTGCTCACCGTCGCTGCCCTGCCCGCTTCAGCGCAATCCGGCCCCTCCCCGCAGGAGCAGATGGCCTGCCGCGGCGACGCGAGCAAGTTCTGCGCCGAGCACATCGGCAAGCCGCCGCAGATGAATGCCTGCCTGCGCGAGAACAAGACCAAGCTCTCGGACGCCTGTCGCAAGGTGGTTGAATCGCACGGGGGGTGACGTCTGCTCCTTCTCGCCTTTATGGGGAGAAGCCAACAAGCGGCCTACGGCCTCAGGCGCTAGTCATCGTCGTCGGAGCCGAACAGGCGAATTTGTGGGAAGCCGCCGCGCGGACGGCTCGCATAGTCGCGTGAGTCGGAATCCTCGCGGATATTGCGCGCGACATCATCCCAATTGGTCTGATCGCGCCCACCGCGGGCATCGCGCTGGTCATAGCGGCGGCGCTCCGCCCAGCGCGCATGTCGCTCCGCCCGGCGACGCTCCGCCGCGGCGCGCCTGACGTCAGATTCCCTGGCCTTGGCATAGGCATTCTCAGGAGAGGATGCCGGCTCTGTGGCGGCCTGCTGTTCGGCAGGCTTTGTCGCTTGCGGCGGGGAAGGTGTTGGCTTGGCCGGCTCAGTTGCCGCCGTCTGCGGCGGCGTCGGCGGCTCAGCATTCGCCTGCGTCGTTCCGGTCTCAGGCTTGATGTCCGGCTTGGCTTCGGCCTGAGCCGGCGCGGCGATCATGGCGCCGAACGCCTGCGAGCCCGTGAGATATTGCACGCGCTCCGAGGGCGCGTTCGTGGTGGCCGCTCCGGCGGCCCCAGAGCGCTGCGCCATCTTGCTGGTGTCAGGCCCCTGCTTGGGCGCGATCGGATTCATGATGTTGCCGGCGACGATGCCGCCGCCGAGACCAATGGCGATGGCGGCGACGATCGACCCGGCACCGACGAAATAAGCTGTCGAGGCGCGCATTGGTCCACTCCCTCTTTGGACCGTGCAACGCCTGTCAATTGCCGGATGTTCCTGACTCCAGCATAGTTCCTGCAGGAACTTGCGCGTCAGATCTGCTGCGCAACCTTCTCCAGCCCGATGATGCGGGCGAGCTTGCGCACTTCTTCCTTCTGGTCGTCGCGCAGTTGGAACAGCAGCGGCATCGCGGCCGATTTCAACTGCTGGACCTCGTCGCAGTCCGGATCAATCTGCACGTTGGGTCCGTGGGGATTTGAGAGCTTGTTGGCCGAGATCTTGCGGACGACGTTGCGCAGCGCGGTTTCAACGGAGGGCCAGTAGTATTCCTGCGACGACGACAATTTCAGGCGATCCCTGATGCCCGCGATCTGCGCGTCGGAGAGCAGCGAATAGGTTTTTGGCGGCTGCGGCTTCGCCGCCAGCTTCGGCTTGGCCGGGGCCTCGACGGCGGCCGGGGCTTCCGCAGGCGCGGGCGCCTCGTTGATGTCCGCTTTGGGCATTGGGAAGTCTGACGGCGTTGCCGCGGCAAAGGCCTGACGCAGCGGCTCGGTCAGGACCGGCGCCTGGGATAGCTTGTCGGCTGGCACCTGAACCGGCTCAATCGCAGCGGAGGCTAGCGCCAGCGTTGGAACCAGCCGGTCGGCCTTGGCGGCGCGGTTGGGAGCGAGCGACTTCGACGGGGCCTGGGTGATCATCTCGGCACTGACGCTGGGGACGCTGTCGCGGCCGAGAATGGCAGTGGTGGCGGCACCGAGGACGAGAAAGCAGGTCAGCACGGTGATGGTGATGGCTCTGGACAAACGTCTCTCCGGAAGGACCGCTTCACGATGTTGTTAGAGATGCCCGGGAAAAGGGCGCGAAATAAGGCTTGAGTGTGCCTTTGCGGCGACAATCATCTTGCCTGCCGCGACAAAGTCAAAACATTCAGCAAAATCAAGCAGCTATCGCCAGGTCATAGGCATCCTGGATATCGGCGACGATCTCGGAAGCCTCCCAGACCGCGCGCGGCTCCACCGATTGCAGCGTCACCGTCCAATTACCGCCCCGGCGGGTGCGGGGGACGCGGACGATGTCGAAGCGGACATTGCGGCAGAGCGGGTGACGGGCCAGCGCATGGGCGACGCGGACGCGAATCTCGTCCAGCGTTGCGGCTGTCTTGCTGTTGAGAAAATCGAAATCCATCGCCTGTCCCTCTCGTCCCGATTGGCGGCCGTGAGGGAGATTCTTGGCGGGGCTTGGTTAATCTGCCGTTAAGTGCAGTGTTGCGGAGCTATGTGGGATTAACCGTGCTGCGGCGCAAAAGCCTATCGCCCCGATGCGGCGCGGTATTCGGCGGTCGTCCGGGCCACGAGGTCATCGACCGCCATCACGCCCATCACGCTCGAGGTCGAATGCCCGCCGCTCCAGATATCGCGCCAGCGCTTGGGCCTGACCTCGCGCGCGGTGACGTCAATGTCCTTGCCGATGTCGATGGCGCCACGCGCCGGCAGGTCGTCAGGATCGAGACCGGCGGCGACGATCGACGGCTTCAGCATGCTGGTCTGCAGACCCGTGAACGCCGTGGTGAGCAGGATGTCGTCGGCACTGCTCTCGACCAGCATCTGCTTGTGACGTTCGTCCGCCATGCTCTCGCGCGTCGCGATGAATTTCGTGCCCATGTAGGCGAGATCGCAGCCGAGCACTTCGGCCGCGTACAGGGCATGGCCATCGCCTATACCGCCGGCGAGCACGATGATGCCGTCGTAGAATGCGCGCACTGCGCGGACGAAGGCGAACGGGTTGAGCCAGCCCGTCTGTCCGCCCGCACCCGCGGTGAGCAGCACCAAGCCGTCGGCGCCCGCTTCCGCCGCGCGCTCGGCGTGGCGGATCGAGGCAACGTCCGCCAGTACCATCGCGCCGACATCATGCAGCGGTTTCAGCACGGGCGCCGGCGAACCGACCGAGGTAATGACGATCTCAGGCGTGTGCTTGAGCAGCACGGCGACATCCTGCTCCAGCCGCGCGTTGGAGCGATGCACGATCAGGTTCGGACAGAGCGGCGCCGCCTTGCGGCCGGATTGATCCTCGTGCTGCCGCAGCCGCATTGCGATCTCTGCGAACCAGGCATCGAGCTGTTCCGTGCTGCGGCAATTCACGGTAGGAAAGCTGCCGATCACGCCATTACGGCAGGCGGCGACCATCAGTTCGACGCCTGAGACGAGAAACATCGGCGCCGCGATCAGCGGCAAAGCGAGGCGGTCGCCGAAGCGTTGCAGTCGATCGTATGTCAACCATGCCTCCCTGCGCGGCTTGTCGTTCCATCGCGCTTTCCTTGTGTTAGCGTCGTCGGCAACATTGGCACGCGAGAAGCCGATGACAAAGCGATGAGGAAACATATGGCCGATCCGCTCCACGCATCGTCCCCGACTTGTGCGCAGACGCTACGGGCGCTGGCGCGCTATCCCGACCGTACGGCTTTCGCATGGCCTGGGGGATCACTGAGCTATCAGGGCGCGCTCGATCAGATCGGACGCATCCAGGGTGTGTTCATGCGGCTTGGCTTGCAGCCGGGCGCGCGCATCGCTTTCCTCACCGCCAATCACGCAGACGCCTGGTGCGCCGGGGTCGCCGCGCAGTTGTCGCGGTGCTGCATCACCTGGCTGCATCCCCTGGGATCGGAAACGGACCAGCTGTTTCAGCTCGAGGATTCCGAAGCCGATGTGCTGGTAGTCGATGTGGCCGCCTTCCGCGACCGCGGCGGCGAGCTTGCCGCAAAGGCATCCCTGCTCAAGATGGTCTTCACGATGGGACCGGCCGAGTACGGCGTCGATCTGCTCGCGGCAATCGAGAGCGCGGGACACGTCAGCGCACAGTGCCTCGCAACTCTCGACGATCTCTCTACGCTCAATTACACCGGCGGCACGACCGGCAAGTCCAAGGGCGCGCTACGCTACCACCGCGAGAATGCGGGAGCCGCCGGCGCGATCCTCGCCGACTTCGAAATCCCTGACGCCGCGCGCTATCTCACCGTCGCGCCGATCAGCCACGTTGCCGGCACAAAGGTGCTGCCGACCTTGATGCGCGGCGGCACCGTGCACATGCTGAAGGGCTTCGATCCCGAAGTCGTGCTGGCGACGGTCGCGCGCGAGCGCATCAATTTCACGCTGTTCGTTCCGACCATGATCTATGTGCTGCTCGATCATCCCGCCCTCGGCAAGACCGATCTCTCCTCGCTCGAGCTCGTACTCTACGGCGCCTCCGCGATGTCGCCGAGCCGGTTGCTCGAAGGCATCGAGCGCATCGGGCCGGTGTTCTCGCAGCTTTACGGCCAGACCGAATGCTATCCCGTTTCGGTGCTGCGCAAGGGAGATCACGATCCCAGGACGCCCGAGCTGTTTTTGTCGTGCGGCTTTCCGGTCGCGGCGTGCGAGGTCAAGATCCTCGACGACGATGATCAGGAAGTGAAGACGGGCGAAGCCGGCGAGATCTGCGTGCGTGCGCCGCATGTGATGGCGGAATACTGGAAGCGACCGGACATCACCGCCGAAACGCTGAAGAACGGCTGGGTCCACACCGGCGACATCGCGCGGCAGGATGAGCGCGGCTACATGTTCATCCTCGACCGCAAGAAGGACATGATCGTCACTGGCGGCTTCAACATTTTTCCGCGCGAGGTCGAGGACGTGCTGTCGCAACACGCCGACGTCGCGATGGTCGCGGTCGTGGGCATTCCCGACGAGAAATGGGGTGAAGCGGTCACCGCCATCGTCGTGCCGCGCGAGGGCACAAGGCCCGATCCGGATGAGCTGATCAACATGGTGCGGACGCGAAAGGGCTCGGCCCATGCGCCGAAGCAGATCCAGTTCGTCAAGCAGCTGCCGATGACAGGCGTCGGCAAGGTCGACAAGAAGGTGCTGCGCGCGGGCTTCTGGAGCGGACGGGACCGGATGGTGGGGTAACGCCCTGATTGCGCCGACGAGTTCGGAATACACGTATCGCGCGAAAGACCGGGCATTTGAGCGATCTCACCCGGAATTCTACGGTGTCGTTGTGGCTCCGGCACCACAATGCCCGACGGAGTGTGCGGCCGCACGGCCTGGGCGATTGCCCGCGAATCCGGGAATCAACTAGACCGCTGACGGGGCTGGGAAGCGGAGTAAGCAATGAGAGTCGCTTCCCTGGAAAGTGCAGTCGCCGCGATCACGTTGATCACGGCTATCGTCGTGGTGCTGTGGGAGATCAAGATCTTCTACGGATTGTGAACTGGCAGGATGCTGGGGCATCCCTTCCGCGGCGGCGGAAGTCTGCCGTTCAATCGGCCCCAGAGATGGTCGCGGCGCTCGCCGTCACGCTTACCGCTTCTCGATCACCAGGCTCTGCACAGCGCGGCCGAAATAGCCCTGCCGATCAGCCAAACGCGACATGGCAAGACCCGCGCCATCGGGGCCAATCCAGGATTCACCGTCGAGCAAAATCCAGTCGCCAACCGGTTGGCGCGCAAGACTCACCGAGAGGTCGGCGTTGATGTAGGTCCAGGTGCGAAAATCGAGCGTCGAGGCGGTGCCGTTGGAGAAATCGGCGGCGACCACGGCGCGCATTGCCTGCGAGACCGCCTCGCCTTCGACCAGCGGATGATCGAGACGAAACCAGATCGCACCGGCGCCAGCCTGGCCAAAACGGCCGCGCGCCGCGCGCATCGAGACCATGCCGGCGAACGGACTGGTCGCGCCATGGCCGTCCTCGACAAGCGAATCCTCGGGCGGCGGCAGCGTGACCGGCAAGTCCTCGACGTCGGCGGGCAATTGCTGCGTCTGCTGCTTGATCTTGAGCACGGTGGCACCGACGACCTGAACGCCGTCGGCAACCAGCTTGACCGCGCAGAGCTGGATCTTGCGCCCTTCGCGCAAAACTTCGCTTTCGATCGTGAGTGGCGCCACCGGCACCGGGCGCATCAGATCGATCGTCACCCGCGCGATGTTCATCGGCACCGGCGTCGGAATGCGCTCCGCCGCCCAGGTCACCAGCGCCGACGGCGCCGAACCGTGCTGCATGCGCCGGTCCCACGGACCGGCGGCAGCGGGGCTGGTGACGACGCTGTTGCCGTCGACGCGGTAGATGGCACTCATGCTTCACTCGATCGCAGCTGCGTTCCCCGGACGCTGCGCAGCGCGCAAGCGGTGCGATGCAGATCCGGGGTCCAGGGGGCGCGGAGGATCCCGGCTCTGAGCAGCAGCGTTGCACGCTGCGGCGCGTCCGGGACACAAGACCGGTTTACAACGGCGGATCGACCGCCTCGTCGTATTCCTTCTTGAAGCGCGCGATCAGTTCGGCGGCGGGTACGACCTTGTCCACGCTGCCGATACCCTGGCCCGAGCCCCAGATCTCCTTCCAGGCCTTCGGCTTGGCGCGCTCGCCGGAGGCGTCGGTGCCGAAATTCATCTTTGAGGGATCGGAGGTCGGCAGGTTGTCCGGATCCATGCCGGCGGCGAGGATCGAGGGCTTCAGATAATTGCCGTGCACGCCGGTGAAGAGGTTGGAGTAGACGATGTCGTCGGCGCTCGAGCCCGCGATCATCTCCTTGTACTTCTCGACCGCATTGGCTTCCTTGGTCGCGATGAACGCCGAGCCGATATAGGCGAAGTCGGCGCCGAGAATGCGCGCGGCGCGGATCGCCTTGCCGTTGCCGATGGCGCCCGAGAGCGCGATAGGGCCGTCGAACCATTTGCGCGTCTCGGCGACGAAGGCGAGCGGCGAGATGGTGCCGGCATGGCCGCCGGCGCCGGCCGCGACCAGGATCAGACCGTCGGCGCCCTTCTCGATCGCCTTGTGAGCGAATTTCTGGTTGATCACGTCGTGGAAGACGATGCCGCCCCAGCCGTGGACGGCCTGGTTGAGCTCCTCGCGCGCGCCGAGCGAGGAGATGATCATCGGCACCTTGTACTTGGCGCAGAGCTGCATGTCGGGGTCGAGACGGTTGTTGGACTTGTGCACGATCTGATTCACCGCGAACGGTGCCGACGGCCGTTCCGGATGGGCGCGATCGTAAGCCGCGAGCTCTTCGGTGATCCGCGCCAGCCATTCGTCGAGCAGTTCCGGCGGCCGCGCGTTCAGCGCCGGGAACGAGCCGACCACGCCGGCCTTGCACTGCGCGATCACGAGATCGGGCACCGAGATGATGAAGAGCGGCGAACCGATCACGGGGATCGACAGGCGCCCCTTGAAAAGAGCAGGCATGGACATTGCGGAGCGATCCTTTGTTGGCAGACCATTGGAGGTTGGGGACCATACCAACAAGGCAATCTTTCCACTGTCAAGTATTGCGTTGTGACGTCGCGGCGGATGCCGTTACCGCAATTCCAACGCGCGGAATTCCGGTCCAGCCCCATCCTCCGTCATTGCGAGCGTAGCGGGGCTATCCAGACTGTCTCGGCGGAGAGATGCTGGATTGCTTCGTCGCAAGGGCTCCTCGCAATGACGAGGCGAGAGTTGGGGATGACGCTGGCCTATCCCACCACATCCGGATTGATCAGCCGCTCGAACGAGAACATCTCGTCCCACTTTTCCTGCGTCAGCAGCTTGCGCTCCACCACGACGATCTGATGCAAGGACTTGCCGCTCTTGTAGCCCTCGCGCGCGATCTCGGCGCATTGCTTGTAGCCGAGCAGCGGCTTCAGCACGGTGACGATGCCGAGCGAGTTCAGCACCATGTTCCGGGTGTGCTCCTCGTTGGCGGTGATGCCGACGACGCAATTCTCGCGCAGGCTGTTGACCGCGCGCTCCATGGTGCGGATCGAGAAGAACAGCGCGAACGAGATCACCGGCTCCATCACGTTGAGTTGAAGCTGGCCGGCTGAAGCTGCCAGCGTCACCGTGGTGTCGAGGCCAATGACCAGGAAGCTGGTCTGGTTGACGACCTCGGGGATGACTGGGTTGACTTTGCCGGGCATGATCGAGGAGCCCGGCTGCAATTGCGGCAGGTTGATCTCATTGAAGCCGGCGCGCGGGCCCGAAGCGAGCAGGCGGATGTCGTTGCAGATCTTCGTCAGCTTGCTGGCGGTGCGCTTGAGCACGCCGGACAATTGCACATAGGCGCCGGTATCCGACGTCGCTTCGACCAGATCGCCCGCGAGAATGAAGTCGACGCCGGTCAATGCGCTCAGGTGCCGGACCGCGAGCTTGGGATAGCCGACCGCAGCCGTGACGGAGGTGCCGATCGCGGTGGCGCCGAGATTGATCTCGCGCAGCAGCGCACGTGCTTCCGAGATGCGGTCGACCTCCTCCCCGATCGTGGTACCCCATCCCCTGAATTCGGCCCCGAGCGACATCGGCACCGCGTCCTGCAGATGTGTACGGCCCATCTTCAGCACACGATCGAATTCCCGGCCCTTGGCGAAGAACGCCTCCTGCAGCTGGCGCAGCGCCGTCATGTAGCTTTCCAGGCGCAGGATGAGAGCGAGGCGAAACGCAGTCGGATAGGTGTCGTTGGTGGACTGGCCGTAATTGACGTGGTCGTTGGGGCTGACGTGCTGATAGTCGCCCTTGACGAAGCCGAGCGATTCCAGCGCGAGGTTGGCGATCACCTCGTTGGCGTTCATGTTGGTCGAAGTGCCGGCGCCGCCCTGGATGAAGTCGGTGACGAACTGGTCCATCATGTCTCCGGCGATGACGCGGTCACAGCCGATGATGATCGCGTCGGCCACCTTCGTATCAATCGCGCCGAGATCGCGATTGGCCATCGCCGCAGCCTTCTTGACGTAACCCAGCGCCTTCACGAAGTAAGGCTCCTGGTTCATCGGAATGCCGGTGATATGGAAATTTTCCTTACCCCGGATGGTCTGGACGCCGTAGTAGATGTCGTCGGCGATCTCACGCTGTCCGAGGAAGTCCTGCTCGTAGCGGCTCATGGGCGCTCCTTGCTGCTCGCGCGCGGCGTCAGTTCTGGCACAACGCGCTGGTGACGACGGTATCGGTCCGGCAATCATCCGGTTTGCGTTGCCTGCCCGGAATCAGAACCTTGGCCGAGCACTTCTCGGCAGAGTCGGTGTTGAGGCTCTTGCCTTCCTTGTAGCCCTTACTCTGGCACAGCTGGTCGGCCGCGGGCTTGCAGTCGGGCGCGCCGTTCGCGGAGACCGGGCAAACCGCGCGTCCCGAGATCATGGCGGAGGGTTTGGCCAACCGGGACAGATCGTCGAGGGTCTCGCTGGGGCTTTTGATCGGCGGCAGGATCGAAGGCAGCTTGTCGAACAGCTTTCCCATCTCGTGGATCAGCCCGGGATTCTCCTCGCGTGACGCCGGGCTCGACGGCGCGGGCGTCGAGGGCGGCGGCGCTGCCTGCGGCCCCTGCTCCTGGAGACCGAGCGTCGGCGGCGCGGATTGCGGCCAACCGGTCCCGCTGGAGCTAAGCAGGAGTGAAAGCGCTGCAACTATCAGCGTCCCCAGCCGCAGGACCGAACTGCCAGATCGAACCATCATGGCCACAACCGTAGCCGAACCGGACGCGGCGGCAAAGCTTTGCGGGTTAGATCAGCTTGATCGCCACCACGAAGCCGAGCACCAGTACCGCGGCGCCGAGCGCCACCCAAAGGCCGAGATGCCGCTCGATCCGCTCGCGAATCCAGTCGCCATAGCGGTTCAGCAAGATCGCCACGATAAAGAAGCGTCCGCCACGCGCGACGATCGAGCACAGGATGAACAGCACGAGATTGTAGCCGGCAAAGCCCGAGGTGATGGTCACCAGCTTGTAGGGAATCGGCGTCAGGCCCTTGAGCAGGATGATCACCGCGCCCCATTGGGCATAGGATGCGCGAAAAGCATCGACCTTGTCGCCGAGGCCATAGACCTGGATCAGCCAGTGACCGACCGAGTCGAACAGCAGCGCGCCAATCGCATAGCCCAGCAGGCCACCCAACACCGACGTCGCGGTGCAGATCGCCGCATAGACCCAGGCGCGCTGCGGGCGCGCCAGCGACATCGGGATCAGCATCACATCGGGGGGAACAGGAAAGAAGGAGCTTTCTGCGAAAGCCACGGCCCCCATGATCCAGAGCGCGTAGGGCTTATGGGCGGCGTCGATGCACCAGTCGTAGATACGTTTCAGCATGGTGCCGGGATGAAGCACCATGGGACGGATTTGTCCATCGCCAGTTTTGTGACGCTTTAGTGCCGCTTGCGTGCGACGCGGCCCTCGAGCGCGGCGATTGGCCGCCTGGCAGCAACGCGCGGTGACGCGACCTTGGGCAGCTTCATCGGCGACTTCGGCAGCTTTTCGGCAATGCCCAGCATGTCCTCGCGTCGCGACATTTCACGCCAGACATCTTCAGGGCGCACGCCGGCGGAAGCCCAGAGCACGGTGAGATTGTAGAGCAGATCGGCGCTTTCCCGAACCACGGCCTCCGTGTCGCCGTTGACCGCATCAATGACGACCTCGATCGCCTCTTCGGCGAGCTTCTTCGCCATTTTGGAGGGCCCACGCTGAAACAGCCGGGCGGTGCGCGATGTTGCCGGATCAAGGTCCCTGGCCGCGAGCACAGCCAGATATAGCCGCTCAAGCGAATCACTCATGGCCCTGAAAGCTACTCTAAACAAATGGCGCGCGCGTTAACGCTTGACAATAAAAGGCAAAAACATGCCGCCGCGGCAGGCGCGGCGGCCTGTTGTGGTCAATCCTCGGTAGCCAGAGCTAGTAGCAATTCGTGTAATGACCCTGGCCGCAGAGCTCGGACGGAGCCGTACCGCCATAGCGCTGGTACTGGTAGTCCGGCCCCGGACCGTAATAGGGCCCGTCACCGTAATAGGCCGGCCCGCTGTAATAAGCGGGGCCACCATAGTAGGGGCCGTTGTCATAGGCGTAGGCGTCACGCGTCGCGGCGATTGCAAGGCCAGTGCCGATGGCACCGGCAATGGCCGCGCCCGCGAAGGCCGCACCGCCGCCGCCATGCCAGTGACGGCCGCCTGCGAACGATGCGGTGGGAGCGACACTGGTCAGTGCCAGCACCGCCGCGGCGGCGAGAACGGCCTTGCGGCCGGTCAGTTTCGAAATTCGATCAAACATGATTGGACCCTCCTTGGGACCTTCAACGGGGCCTCGAGACAGGCTCATGTCCTTCAAACACCCGCATCCCATGTTGGGTTCCCCACCCCAACACAAGCTGAACGAGGTTGCGCGATCATGACGCAACCTCCGCTCATCTTCCGTTCAGGTTGGACGAAGCACGCGGCCCCGGCACAAGCGGGCTGAGCCTCGCGGGCGGGACACACCGGCCAAACATGCAAAAAGCTTCGCTGTATCTCGCCGGCGATCCCTGCTTAAAATGCAACCTCATCGTCACACCGCTTACAGGTTACCGCCTACCGCATGTCCATCCTCCGCCTCTATACCCGCGTTCTCGAACTGCTCGGCAAGGAGGCGGGGCTCGGCTGGCTGCTTGCGATCGCCAACCTCCTCCTGGCAGGCTCGCAATTTGCCGAGCCGGTGCTGTTTGGCCGGATCGTCGACGTCCTCTCCGGCAAGACGGTAGCGGGCTCCGACTCGGCCTGGCCGTTTCTGGCCGCCTGGGTCGCGTTCGGACTGTTCACGATCGGCTGCAGCGCGCTCGTGGCGCTGCAAGCCGACCGACTCTCGCACCGCCAGCGCCAGGCGGTGCTGACGAGCTATTTCGAACACATCCTCCAACTGCCGCTGACCTTCCATTCCGGCACCCATTCGGGCCGGCTGATGAAGGTCATGCTCAACGGCACCGACGCGCTGTGGCGGCTCTGGCTCGGCTTTTTCCGCGAACACTTTGCCGCGATCCTGTCGGTCGTGGTGCTGCTGCCGCTGTCGCTCTATTTGAACTGGCGGCTGGCGATCCTCTTGTTCGTGCTGTGCATCGTCTTCACCGCGCTGACCACCTTCGTCGTGCGCAAGACCTTCGGCATGCAGATGGCGGTCGAGGAGCAGTATAGCGAACTCTCCGCGCGGGCCTCCGACGCGCTCGGCAATGTCGCGCTGGTGCAAAGCTTCGTCCGCGTCGAATCCGAGGTGCAAGGCCTGCGCTCGGTCGCGGATGCGCTGCTCGCGGCGCAAATGCCGGTGCTGTCCTGGTGGGCGCTCGTCACCGTGATCACGCGCGCCTCGACCACGATCACCGTGCTCGCGATCTTCACGCTCGGCATCGCGCTGCACGACCAGGGCCTGACCTCGGTCGGCGAGATCGTGATGTTCGTGAGCTTCGCCACGCTGCTGATTCAGAAGCTCGAGCAGGTCGTCAGCTTCATCAACAACGTTTTCATGGAAGCGCCGCGCCTGCGCGAATTCTTCGGCGTGCTCGATGCCGTGCCCGCCGTTCACGACCGGCCCGATGCGATCGACGCAGGCCGGCTCTCCGGCCTCGTCGAATTCAACGACGTCACCTTCTCCTATGACGGCAAGCGGCCGGCAATCGAGGATCTCTCCTTCACCGCACTGCCCGGCCAGACCATCGCACTGGTCGGCCCGACCGGCGCCGGCAAGTCCACCGCGATTGCGCTGCTGCACCGTGCCTTCGACCCGCAATCCGGCTTCATCAAGATCGACGGCATGGACGTGCGCGGTGTTACGCTCACCTCGCTGCGGCGGAACATCGGCGTCGTGTTCCAGGAAGCGCTGCTGTTCAACCGCTCGATCGCCGAGAACTTGCGCGTCGGTAAGCCGGATGCGACCGAAGCCGAGATGCGCAAGGCTGCGGAGCGCGCGCAGGCCATCGAATTCATCGATCGCAGCGGCGGATTTGAGACCAATGCCGGCGAACGCGGCCGCATGCTCTCGGGCGGCGAACGGCAGCGGCTGTCGATCGCACGCGCATTGCTGAAGGACCCTCCGATCCTGATCCTGGACGAGGCGACCAGCGCGCTCGACGCGGTCACCGAGGCCAAGGTGAATGCCGCTCTCGATGAAGTGATGAAGGGCCGCACGACGTTCGTGATCGCCCACCGCCTCTCCACCATCCGCAACGCCACGCGGATCCTCGTGTTCGAGCATGGTCGCGTGATCGAAAGTGGAACTTTCGATGAACTCGTGGCCAAAGGCGGCCATTTCGCCGAGCTCGCCAAGGCCCAGTTCATGGTGCAGGAACAGGCATTGCCGAAGGCACAGGCCGGCGCGAGTGCCGCCGAGGCCACTTTTTCTGCCGCCAAGTCGCCTTAACAGATCCCTGTAGTACCGTCGAAATTCAGCCTATTTCATTGCGGAATACGCAAGCGAAGCCCCTATTCTCGACGCACGAGCCGGTATAGGTTTGCGACGCCGCAAGCGGCGGCGCTGGATTTCAGAACCCGAACCTCAGATCACGAGAGCCGTCCGTGTCAGGCGGATCTCCAAGACCGGAAATCGGATAGTGCACGCCTTACGCCCGCTGCTTCGCAAATCCCTGTTCAACCTTTTCGCTGCGGCGCTCGCCGTTGGTGCGCTTCTTGCGCCGCGCGCGGCAAGCGCCGAAGCGCTGCTGCTGATCGAAGCCGATAGCGGCAAGGTGTTGCAGGCGGAGAACGCGACCATTCCCTGGTACCCGGCCTCGGTCACCAAGATCATGACCGCCTATGTGACGCTGAAGGCGGTGAAGGACGGCAGGATCACGCTCGACACGCTGTTTACGGTGTCGCCGACCGCCGCCTCGCAATCGCCATCGAAAATGGGCCTTCGTCCGGGAACACAGCTCACCGTCGACAATGCGTTGAAGATGATGATGGTCAAATCGGCGAACGACATGGCCGTGGTGCTGGCCGAAGGCGTCGGCGGCTCGATCGACGGCTTCGCGGCGATGATGAACGACACCGCGAAGAAGCTCGGCATGACCCAGACGAACTACGTCAATCCGAACGGCCTCCCCGCGGACGGACACGTCACCTCGGCGCGCGACCTCGGCATTCTCGCGCGCGCGTTTCTCCGTGACCTCCCGGAATACGAATATTTCGTGCACATTCCCGCGATCCGCTTCGGCAAGCGCATCACGCCGAACTTCAACAAGCTGATCGGCCGTTATCCCGGCGCCGACGGTTTCAAGACCGGCTTCATCTGCGCTTCCGGCTACAATCTCGTCGCCTCAGCCACCCGTAACGGCCGTCGCCTGATCGCGGTGGTGCTCGGCGCCAACTCCGGCACGGCGCGCGCCGTGAAGGCGGCGCAGCTGCTCGAGCGCGGCTTCAGCCAGGACAATCTGTCGTGGCTGCGCCCCTCGCTCGGCACCGTCGAGAACCTCGTGCCGGTCGATGCCTCGCCGCCGAATTTGCGCGAGGAGATGTGCGGCGGTCACCACAAGCGTCCAGCCAGCGACGACGACGATGCGCTGATCGCGACCAACGGCACCAGCGGCTCGGCCTCCGCCACCGGCGGCGAAGCCCAGGTCACCTTCTTCACCGCCGGGCTCCAGCCGCCGCTGATGAAGGCCTCCGAGCTGATGGCTTCGGCGCCTGCGGCAGCAGAGCCTGTGGTGGTCTATACCGGCCCGACCCGCACCGGTGCAGCCCTGGTCGCGGCCGTCGCGGCCGACACCGACCAGCAGAATCCGCCGAAGGCGCGTGGCAAGAAGTCGCGCGTCGCCAAGAAGCCCGACGCCGGCAGCGATGCCAAGACCGAGGCGAAGACCGATCGCAAGACCGCCGCGGCGAAACCGGCAACGACCAAGCCCGACGCTTCGGCCAAGGGCGATGCAAAGGGCGATGCAAAGACCGCTGCAAAGCCGGCAGCGAGCAAGCATGCCGCGGCCAAGCCTGCAGAAAAGCCGGCGACCGGCGATCAGGGGGCTAAGCCTGCCAAGCCCAAGGCGGCCACAAAACCTGCGCCGAAGCCCGGGGCCAACAACAGCTAGGCTCACGGGCCAAGTCCCCCTCGGGCAGAAACCCCGCAATTCGCACCTGCGGCAGCCACTTGCGATGATTCCAGTAGCCACTCCCTAGCCTTTGCCCTAAGCCTCGACCGCTTGCCAGCCGTTCCGGCAGGCTCGATACTGCCGGCAATGAGGCAAGCCCGAGACACAACGGGCTCTGGTGCAAGAGAGGGGAGTTTCCATGGAGCGCATCTGGCTCAAACAATATCCGCCCGGCGTGCCCGCTGATATCGAGCCGACGCAATACGCATCGCTGGTCGACCTCCTGGAGGAGAGCTTTACCAAGTTCGCCGACCGCAAGGCGTTCATCTGCATGGACAAGGCGATCAGCTACCGCGACCTCGACCAGATGTCGCTGGCGCTGGCCGCCTATTTGCAAGGGCGCGGCCTGCAACGCGGCGCCCGCGTCGCGATCATGATGCCGAACGTGCTGCAATACCCGGTTGCCACCGCCGCGGTGCTGCGCGCCGGCTTTGCCGTGGTCAACGTCAACCCGCTCTACACCCCGCGCGAGCTCGAGCATCAGCTCAAGGATTCCGGCGCCGAAGCCGTCATCGTGCTGGAGAACTTCGCCCACACTGTCGAGCAGGTGATCGCGAAGACGCCGGTGAAGCACGTGATCGTCGCCAGCATGGGCGATCTGCTCGGCTTCAAGGGCGTGATCGTCAATCTCGTCGTCCGTCGCGTCAAGAAGATGGTACCGGCCTGGTCGCTGCCGGGCGCGGTCTCGTTCAACGACGCGCTCTCGGCCGGTCGCAGCCAGACCTTCAACAAGCCAAAGCTCTCGCCCGGCGACGTCGCCTTCCTGCAATATACCGGCGGCACGACGGGCGTCTCCAAAGGCGCCACGCTGCTTCATCGCAACATCGTCGCCAACGTGCTGCAGAACGACGCCTGGCTGCAGCCGGCGCTCAACGCGCCGCCGCATGTCGAGCAGCTCATGATCGTCTGCGCGCTGCCGCTCTATCACATCTTCGCGCTGACGGCCTGCTATCTGCTCGCGGTGCGCGCCGGCGGCTGCAATCTGCTGATCCCGAACCCGCGCGATATCGCGGGCTTCGTCAAGGAGCTGGCGAAGTACCAGGTCAACAGCTTCCCTGCCGTGAACACGCTGTACAACGGCCTGATGCACCATCCCGACTTCAAGAAGCTCGACTTCTCGAAACTGAAGATTTCCAACGGCGGCGGCATGGCGGTGCAACGCCCCGTGGCCGATCAATGGAAAGCGATCACCGGCTGCTTCATTGCCGAAGGCTATGGCCTGTCCGAGACCTCGCCGACGCTGACCTGCAATCCGGCGAACGCAACGGAATTCACGGGCACGATCGGCATCCCGGTGCCTTCAACCTGGATCTCCATCCGCGACGACGACGGCAACGAGGTCCCGCTCGGCCAGGCCGGCGAGATCTGCGCCAAGGGCCCGCAGGTGATGTCGGGCTATTGGAACAGGCCTGAGGAAACCGCCAAGGTGATGACCGCGGACGGCTATTTCCGCACCGGCGATATCGGCGTGATGGACGAGAAGGGTTACACCAAGATCGTCGACCGCAAGAAGGACATGATCCTGGTTTCCGGATTCAATGTCTATCCGAACGAGATCGAGGAAGTCATCGCGAGCCATCCGGGCGTACTCGAATGCGCCGTGATCGGCATCCCCGATTCCAAGTCCGGCGAAGCGGTGAAGGCCTTCGTGGTCAGGAAGGACCCGAACCTCACGGCCGAAGCCGTGATCAAGTTCTGCCACGAGCAGCTCACGGGCTACAAGGTGCCCAAGCACATCGAATTCCGCACCGACCTGCCGAAGACCAACGTCGGCAAGATCCTGCGCCGCGAGCTGCGCGACGAGAAGAAGGCCCAGGCGGCCTAAAGGCGCGCCTCTCTCCTCGAAGGGGCGCGCACTTGCGCACCCTTTCGTCATTGCGAGCGCAGCGAAGCAATCCAGGAATGTGCCCGCGGAAGTAGTCTGGATTGCTTCGCTGCGCTCGCAATGACCGAAAATTGGCGTCCCCCTCCCATCACACCTCTTCGAACCCGTTTCCATCCAGCGGTAAAATGATCTAGAACAGCCCCGGCCCCTTCCATGGAGAAACGGCGATGACCATCCAAGTTGGCGACAAGCTGCCCGAGACGAAATTCCGCGTGATGACGGCGGAAGGCCCGCAGGTGAAGACCACCGACGACATCTTCAAAGGCAAGAAGGTTGCGCTGTTCGCAGTGCCCGGCGCCTACACCGGCACATGCCACAAGATGCATCTGCCGAGCATCTTCCTCAACGCCTATGCCATGAAGGACAAGGGCGTCGACACCATCGCCATCGTTTCCGTCAACGACGCCTTCGTCATGAACGCCTGGAAGGGCGACACCGACCAGCGCGACGAGGCGATCTTCCTCGCCGACGGCAATGCGGACTTCACCAAGGCGATCGGCATGGAGCTAGATGCCTCCGGCAACGGCCTCGGCATCCGCTCCAAGCGCTATTCGATGCTGGTCGAGGATGGCGTGGTCAAGAAGCTGAACCTCGAGGCGATGCCCGGCAAGGTCGAGGTGTCCGGCGGCGATACGCTGCTGGGGCAGCTGTAAGACTCTCGTCATTCCGGGGCGCGCGTAGCGCGAACCCGGAATCCATCTCACCTCAGAGCGCACAGAGGAATGGATTCCGAGCTCGCCCTCCGGGCGCCCCGGAATGACCCCTACTCCCTCACCCGCTGCTGCAGCCTCGCCTTGACGATCCCGTCGCGCGCGAGCTGATCGGCGCGCTCGTTCTCGGGATGGCCGGCATGGCCCTTGACCCAATGCCAGCGCACCTCGTGCGCCTTCAACGCAGTATCGAGGCGCTGCCATAGCTCGACATTCTTCACCGGCTTCTTGTCCGCGGTGCGCCATCCGTTGCGCTTCCAGCCGTGAATCCAGCCGGTGATGCCCTGCCGGACATATTGGCTGTCGGTGTAGAGATCGACGGTGCACGGCTTCTTCAGCGCTTCGAGCGCGGAGATTGCCGCCATCAATTCCATCTGGTTGTTGGTGGTGTGCGGCTCGCCGCCGTTCAGCTCTTTTTCCTTGTCGCCAAACTTGAGGATCGCGCCCCAGCCGCCGGGCCCGGGATTCCCCGAGCATGCGCCGTCGGTGAAGATCGTGACGTTGGGAAGCTCGCTCACGCGACCAGTCCCGATGGCATCAGCCCGTAGTCGCGCGCGCTGGAGACGGTTTGGTGGAAGCGCAGCTTGCGGACATATTCCAGCGGATCCTTTGGCTTCACCAGCGCCCCCGGCGGCACGTTGAGCCAGTCGACCAGCCGCGTCAGCAGGAAGCGAATCGCCGCGCCCCGCGCGAGCAGCGGCAGTGCGGCCTCTTCGGCTTCGCTCAGCTTGCGCACCCGGCCATAGGCGTTGAGGAAGGCCCGCGCCTTGGTGACGTTGAAGGAATGATCCGGCTCGAAGCACCAGGCATTCAGACAGATCGCGACGTCATAGGCCAGCATGTCGTTGCAGGCGAACGTGAAGTCGATGATGCCGGAGAGCTTGTCGCCGAGGAAGAAGACGTTGTCGTTGAAGAGATCGGCGTGGATCACGCCCTCGGGCAGATCGGTAGGCCAGACGCCGCTCGAGAGATAGTCGAGCTCAGCCGCGAGAAACGCGCGCAGGCCCGGCTGCACCTCGTCAGCGCGGTTCGAAGCCGCGTCGAATAACGGCCGCCAGCCGGCGACCGACAGCGCGTTGGCTCGCTTGATCGCAAAGTTCGCGCCGGCCAGATGCATCCTGGCGAGCCCCTCGCCGACACCGGCACAGTGCGTCACGTTCGGCTTGCGCGGCCACATGCCTTCGAGAAAGGTGATGATCGCGGCAGGCCGCCCCAACAGCTCGCGCAGAGCCTCGCCGTCCCTCGCCTTCACCGGGAGCGGACAGCTGACGCCGTGCTCGGCCAGATGCGTCATCAGCGCGAGGAAGAACGGCAGATCGTTCTTCGCCACGCGCTTCTCGTAGAGCGTGAGGATGAACGAGGCCTGCTTATTTCCCTGGCTCGTGTGCAGCAGGAAATTGGTGTTCTCGACACCCTCGGCAATGCCCTTGTAGGAGAGCAACTCGCCGAGATCGTATTGCTTCAGGAAATCCGCAAGCTCGTCGGCGGCAACGTCGGTGTAGACCGCCATCAAGGTCTACTCGGCGGCGGCTTCAGGGCGCACCTGACGCGGCAGCGGGAAGAACTCGTTCTCTTCCGCGGCCGAGACCGTCTCCACATGGAGCGTGTAGCGCTCGGCGAAGGCGTCCATGATCTCTTCGACGATCACTTCCGGCGCGGATGCGCCCGCGGTGATGCCGAGGCTGGTGATGTTGCCGAACTTGTCCCAATCGATGTCGGCGGCGCGCTGCGCCAGCACCGCGATCTTGCAGCCCTCGCGCTCGGCGACCTCGCGCAAGCGCTGCGAGTTCGACGAATTGGGCGCACCGACAACGATGAGCGCGTCGACCACCGGCGCCACCTTCTTCACCGCGAGCTGGCGGTTGGTGGTGGCGTAGCAGATGTCTTCCTTGTGCGGCCCGTTGATGTTCGGAAAGCGCTCTTTGAGCAGCGCCACGATCTCCGCGGTGTCGTCGATCGACAGCGTGGTCTGGGTCACGAAGGCGAGGTTGTCAGGGTCCTTCGGATTGATCGTCTTGGCGTCCTCGGCGGTCTCGATCAGGGTGACCGCGCCGACCGGAAGCTGGCCGAGCGTGCCGACCACCTCCGGATGATGCGAATGGCCGATCAGGAAGATCTCGCGACCGCGCTTGAAGTGGATCGCGGCCTCGCGGTGCACCTTGGTCACCAGCGGGCAGGTCGCATCCAGCGAGAACAGGTTACGGGAGGTAGCGTCGGCCGGAACCGATTTCGGCACGCCATGAGCGGAGAAGACCACCGGCGCGGTGGTGTTCTCCGGGATCTCGGCGAGTTCCTCGACGAAGATCGCGCCCTTCTTCTTCAACCCGTCGACGACGTACTTGTTGTGCACAATCTCGTGGCGAACATAGACGGGAGCGCCGTACTTATCGAGCGCCCGTTCCACGGTGTCGATCGCCCGGACCACCCCGGCGCAAAAGCCGCGGGGAGAACAAAGCACGATCTTGAGGTCTGGTTTGGCTGACATTGAGCGATCTCGGGACCGAATCACCCGTTTCGCCTTCTGGCGGGGGCCGGTCGATGGGTGGAAAGGGGCTAAAAACGGTCTGCTTGGACTTTGCAGCGACTTCAGAGGGAATTGGGCCCCCTTTCGGGCGCTGTCAAGGCACTATCTATAGCAGAACCATTGCGTGGCTACCCCCTCCGGGCTTATATAGCGCCAATTCCCTGTCATCGCTGATGACCACCGGTTTCGCCTCCTGAGGGGGTGGGCGAAGCACAAAGGAGATTTGCCATGAGCAACGCACCTCTGATGCCCAAGGCGACCGCCGTCTGGCTGCTCGACAACACCGCGCTGACCTTCGACCAGGTCGCCGATTTCACCAAGATGCATCCCCTCGAGGTGCGCGCGATCGCCGATGGCGACGCCGCCCAGGGCATCAAGGGCATGGATCCCCTTTCCAACGGCCAGCTGACCCGTGAGGAGATCGAAAAGGGCGAGAAGAATCCGGACTACCGGCTTCGCCTTCAGGAGAGCAAGGTGGTGCTGCCGCCGCAGCCCAAGCGCAAGGGCCCGCGCTACACCCCGGTGTCGCGGCGCCACGAGCGCCCCAGCGCCATCCTCTGGCTGCTGCGCAGCCATCCGGAGCTCAAGGATGCCCAGATCATGCGTCTGGTCGGCACCACCAAGAGCACGATTGCCAGCGTTCGGGACCGCACGCACTGGAACACGTCCCAGCTGACGCCGATCGATCCCGTGACTCTCGGCCTCTGCTCGCAGATCGAGCTCGATTTCGAAGTGGCCCGCGCGGCCAAGGAAAAGCCGGTCGACGCAGCCTATGGCGGCGCGACCCTGCTGCCGGCTTCCGAGACTACCAAGAAGGACGAGTACGAGCCGTCGGAGAAGTCGAGCGATGACCTCAACGTCGACGCCGTGTTCGCCAAGCTGAAAACCCTCGGCGGCAAGAAGCACGAGGAAGAGGAGGAGTAGGCTCCTCCCTCACCGCATCCGGTTCGAGCGCGGCGGAGCGATCCGCCGCGTTTTGTTTTCAAGCGGGAACTTTCGCTGCGCGGCTGCGGGAACGATGCTGCTCGCGTCGCATTGTGTCCAACGCGGAGGATCAGCGATGCGGGCCGACGAAGACGATTTTGCGGTGATGCTGGGACGGGCCGTGCTGGCCGCCTGGGGAGATATGCCCCGGGACATCCAGGAAGCGCTGTTCGAAATTGCCGTCAAAGACCACCCGGGCGATCGCGACGCCCTGGCGAAGCTATTACACGAGCGCCATCCGCGCACGGTACACGCGGGATAACGGCATCTGCGCCCGTGAGGAATCGAAAGAATGATTTCGCGGCGCCGGGTCTCGCCCGGCGCCGCGAAAACGTTAGAACTTGTACGTCACGCCCGCGCCGACCAGCCACGGATCGATATGCGCGGTGCCGGTGACCGGGATCGCACCATTGACCATGGCCGAGTAGTTCGGCTGAAGCCACAGCTTCTTCACGTCGACGTTCAGGCCCCAATGCTTGTTGAGCATGTAGTCGAAGCCGAATTGCACGGCACCGCCCCACTGGTTGCTGACATGCAGACTGGTGACGGCGAGGCCGGCGAACGGAATGTTGGACGCCGAATTGTTGAAGAACACGGTGTAGTTCACACCGGCACCGATATAGGGCTTGAACGCGCCGAAATTGGTGAAGTGATATTGCAGGGTGAGCGTAGGCGGCAGCAGCGTGGTTTTGCCGATATCGAGCCCCTGGAGCGTGCCCGAACCGGTGAGGTGATGCCGGGTGACGCCGAGGATCAGCTCAGCCGCGATGTTCTGGGTGAAGAAATAAGAGATGTCGAGCTCGGGGACGACCTGGTTGCTGATGTGAAGGCCCGAGTTCGGCGACGACAGCGCAGGCACGCCCGCGACGTTGACTGAGCTGCCACCGGTATCCGGCAACACGCCGAGCACACGCAGACGGATCATCCAGGGATTCCACGCCTCTGCTGCCGGCGGTGCCTTGGTATAGACCGGCAAATCCGCAGCTTGCGCCGATGCAAGCGCCCCACCAAACGCGGCGGCAAGCACTGCCAGCCGTGCGGCACTCTTAATTGTCCTTCGCATTGAATTCCCCTTAAAGCCATGCGCGCCCCGTTGCGCGATCGGACATGACAGAGCAGAAAGGGGGGGCCCTCGGATTTGACCTGCATCAAATCCGGACTGGCGCGTCACAATTCAGCGACAGCGTTGCACATCTGCCACGGCAGACGACATTGCGAGCGACTTGCGCGGTAGCTCGGTACATGGACACGCGCGGTAACGGCGCCGACGACGGCGAGCCGCTTCGATCCAACATGTCCAGTCTGAATTACGGGCGCTCGGGATGGTTCAGCATGTATTCGCCGAGATCGCGCTGACGGCGATCTGAGCGGGAGATCGCCGCACTGCGCTGGACGTCGCGGTCCTTGCGGCAGGCCACGTATTCCGGCGAGCCCACCGCATAGCCGCGGCTCTGGCACACCGCGTCATCGTCGTCGCCGCCCATCGCGGTCGGCGTCTGGTAACGCGCCGAGCAGGCGGACAGAGCGATGGCGAGCAGGATGGCTGCAAGCAGGCGCGGCGCGGTGGCGAGTGGCATACAAGGTCCCCTGTTGGCCGGCCCTGTTTACCCCGGAATGCGGAGAATGTAAGTCCCCGCCCCTCACACCCTCCCCTTCAGCGCATCCCCGATCTCGTCCAGCACCTTGGGATCCTCGATCGTGGCCGGCATCGACCAGGCCTCGCCGTCGGCGATCTTCTTGATGGTGCCGCGCAGGATCTTTCCCGAGCGCGTCTTGGGCAGCCGGCCGACGGTGATGGCGAGCTTGAACGCGGCCACCGGACCGAGCTTGTCGCGCACCAGTGCGATGATCTCTTTCTCGATCTCGGCAGGCGGCCGCTTCACGCCGGCCTTCAGCACCAGGAAGCCGCAGGGCACCTCGCCCTTGATCGCGTCCTTGACGCCGAGCACGGCGCACTCGGCGACGTCGGGATGCGAGGCCAGAATCTCCTCCATACCGCCGGTGGACAGACGATGGCCGGCGACGTTGATGATATCGTCGGTGCGGCCCATGACGAAGACATATCCGTCCTCGTCCTTGTAACCGGCATCCGAGGTCTTGTAGTAGCCGGGAAATTCGCTGAGATAGGCTTCCCTGAAACGGTCGTCCTGATTCCACAGCGTCGGCAGGCAGCCCGGCGGCATCGGCAGCTTGATGACGATCGAGCCCATGGTATTGGGACCGACGGGCTTCGCCGCTTCGTCGACCACATCGACCTGATAGCCCGGCATCGGGACCGTCGGCGAGCCATGCTTCACCGGCAGCAAGCCCAGGCCCACCGGATTGCCGGCGATGCACCAACCGGTCTCGGTCTGCCACCAATGGTCGATGACAGGCACTTTCAGCTGCTGCTCAGCCCATTCCACCGTTGGCGGGTCGGCACGCTCGCCGGCGAGGAACAGCGTGCGGAATTTCGACAAGTCGTATTGCCGGATGAATTTTCCTTCCGGATCCTCTTTGCGAATGGCGCGGAATGCGGTCGGCGCGGTGAACAAAGCGACCGCCTTGTGCTCCGAGATCACGCGCCAGAACGCGCCGGCGTCGGGGGTGCCGACCGGCTTGCCCTCGTACATGATCGTGGTCGCGCCATGCAGCAGCGGGCCGTAGACGATATAGCTGTGGCCGACCACCCAGCCGATATCGCTGCCGCACCACCAGACCTCGCCCGGCTTAACGCCATAGAGGTTGAACATCGACCATTTCACCGCAACCAGATGCCCGCCATTGTCGCGCACGACGCCCTTGGGAATGCCTGTGGTGCCCGACGTGTAGAGGATGTAGAGCGGATCGGTCGCGGCGACCGGGGCACAAGGCGCTTTCTTGCCCTCGTTCACCGCCTTGCGGCGCAGGCTCGCCCAGTCATAGTCGCGCTTTGGCGTGAGATCGCAGACGAGCTGCGGACGCTGCAATATGATGCAGGCCCTGGGCTTGGCAGATGCGAGCTTGATCGCCTCATCGAGCAGCGGTTTGTATTGCACGATACGACCCGGCTCGATGCCGCAGCTCGCGGACAAAATGAGCTTCGGCTGCGCGTCGTCGATGCGGGTCGCGAGCTCCTTGGCGGCAAAGCCGCCGAACACCACGGAATGCACCGCCCCGATGCGCGCGCAGGCAAGCATCGCGACCACCGCCTCCGGCACCATCGGCATATAGAGGATCACGCGGTCGCCCTTGGCGACGCCGAAATCCTGCATGATGGCACCGAGCGCCTGCACCTCGCCCAGCAGCTCGGCGTAGGTCAATTTGGTGAGCGAGCCCGCCAGCGGTGAATCATGGATCAGCGCCACCTGATCGGCGCGGCCGCCTTCGACATGGCGGTCGAGCGCGTTGTAGCAGGTGTTGACGACGCCGTCGGCGAACCAACGGCCGTAGACGCCCTGCGCGGGATCGAAGATCTTCTTCGGCGGCTCGATCCAGTCGATCTCTTTCGCGGCCTCGGCCCAGAAGCCTTCGGGATCGGCCAGCGAGCGCGCATGGACCTCGTGATACTTGCTCTGCACCTGACTGTTCATTCCCGCGCTCCCGTTCCCTTTATTGGCCTCATCCTGAACCTTGCGGCAGGACCGGCGTCCCGCCATGACTCGGATCAAGTTCGACCTTGTTTGAGAGCTATTTTCCCGGGAACGCGCCGTGGTTCAAGCCCATAAGGATAGGCTTTTTGGAGGAGGCACGGTTGTGCACGGGTAGCGAGCCCCTCGCCCCGCCTGCGGCGAGAGAGGAAGAACCTAGCCCTGCATCGCGTTCAAGCGCTGCAAGCGGTCCTGCATGACCTTTTTCAGGTCATACCCGGGGCGGCGGAAGCTGGCGTCGCGGGTGGCGAGGAACTCGTGCTGAGATTTGCGAAGGCCGGCCGCCGAGCGACGGCTCATCGATTTCAGCACGCGCTCATAGGTTTCGGCGATCTGGCGGTCGAGGATTCCAAGCTGTGGGTCGGCGCAGATCACTTTCTCGACTTCGCGCTTCGCATCCGCGCAATCGAATGACGGTCCGTTGCCGGAATTGGCGGCCAGCGGCCGTGGCGATTCGGCGCCGAACTTCGCGATCTCCGCCATCATGGTGCGACGGCCGTTCGCGGCGTTCTCGTTACCGGGGTCGAGCCGCAGCGCGGTCTCGTAGTCGGCCAGCGCCTTCTTGCGCTCGCCCATCTTGGAATAGAGCACGGCGCGGTTGTTGTAGGTCTTCGCGAAGTCGGGATCGAGCTTCAGCGCGGCCTCGTAATCGCTGAGCGCGGCACCGAACTCACCCTTGAACTGGTAGGAATCGCCGCGGTTGGTGAAGAAGTTGGGCCGCGGTGCCAATCGCAGCGCCTGATCGTAATCGGCTATCGCCTTATCGTAGTCCTTCATCGCCGCGTAGGAGAGCCCGCGATTGTCGTAATATTCCGGCACTTTCGGATCGAGCCTGATCGCCTCGCTGTCGTCGGCAATCGATTTGTCGAGCTGCCCGAGCTTCTTGTAGGCAGCGCCGCGGTTGGTATAGCTGCGCGCCCGGTTGGGATCGAGCCGCAAGGCCTCGCTGAGATCGGCGATCGCCTTCTCGTTATCGCCGTTGAGATAGTAGGTCGCGCCGCGATCGGACCATGCCTGCGCATCATCCGGCTTCAGCTTGATGGCCTGGTCGTAGTCGGCAATCGCACGGTCGAGCCGGCGCTGATTGGTGTAGGCGACGCCGCGCAGTTCATAGGCTTCGGCGTCCTGCGGATCGAGCTCAATGGCCTTGCTGAGATCGGACGTGGCGCGGTTGAGATCACCGCCCGCCTGCCGCAACAGGTCGCCACGCAGCCGCCAGGCGCGCGCGTTCCGGGCGTCGAGCGCGATGGCGCGATCAATGTCTCGCAGCGCTTGCGTGAGCCCGCCCGATGTCCGCGCATTGGCATCGGCTCGGACCAGCAGCGCTGCAACGCGGTCGGAATTCGGATTCGAGGTCTGGTCGATGATGGCGCTGCACGAGTTGATGATCTCCGCCGGGGCGGCCTTGCTGCCCGTCACGCAGTCGGCGGCGGCCGATGCTGGAACGGCGAGGACAAGACTGATTGCCGCTCCGAGAAGGAAGGCGCGCAATGGGTTTGTGAACGGGACGATTTGCGCGGAAGAACGCGTGCCGCACATGAGGAAAGCTCCGCAACATCGGGTTTTTCCATTGTCGCGGCGGGCGAGGGATCGGTTCAAAATGCGGCAGCTTTCAGCGTCAGGAGGCCGAAAGACCGTTAATATCCATCCGCCCCGTTCAATCGCTGCAGCCGCTCCTGCATCGCCTTCTTTATATCGTAACCCGGCCGGCCAAATCCGGCATTGCGGCGGGCGATGAAATCATCCTGCTCACGCTGAAGTTTCCTGGCCTCACCTGCATCGCGCGCTTCGCGGATCACGCGCGCATTGGCGGCATAGACCTCGCGGTCGAGATCGGCGAGCTCGTGGTTTGCGCAGATCGCCTTCTCGACCGGGCGGCGCGCGCCCGCGCAATTGAAGCTGGGCTTGCCGGCGACCGCCATCTGCGCGCCCATCCGTTCGAGCTCGCGTGCCATCGCCCTGTGATTGGCCTTGGCCTTTTCGTGGTTCGGGTCGATCTTCAGCGCCGCGCCGAAATCCTGCACGGCTTTCGGCTTGTCTCCCTTTTTCAGCCAAAGCTCGCCGCGCGCGTTGAAGACGTCGGCAAGCGTGGGATCGAGCTGCAAGGCACGGCTGTCGTCGGCGATGGCACGGTCGATCTGGTCATGTCGTGCCAGCAACGCGCCGCGCGCGACCAGCGCCTTGACCAGGTCGGGCTTTGCGGTCTTCTCGTTGTCGATGACGGCAGCGCAGGCCGGGCCCGCTTTGTCCATGTCATCGGCCGCGGCTGCCGCAAGGCACGCCGCGACGTCGACCTGCACGACGGCAGCCGGCTCGCCGCCGGTCGCCCCCCGTGCCAGGCCGCTCCAGAGCGCAGAGAGCATTAGGGCGGCTGACAATCGAATGAGATTCTGAAAACGCATGCTTGTTGCAGTCGGATCGCCTTGCTTTCTGGGTACACTATCCATCATACGGCCGGATTGGTGCTAGCGTGTTGCGCCGTTCACATCGGTTTCGGGGACCAATTTGTCGACATTCGAATGGATCATCGTGCTTCTGCTCGGCGCCGTTGCATTATCGGCGCTGGCGCGGCGGATCAAGGTCCCCTACCCGACCTTTCTCGCCATCGGCGGCGCACTGATCGCCTTCGTGCCCGATAGTCCGACCTGGACGCTGCAGCCGGACCTGGCGTTGGCCCTTTTTGTCGCGCCAGTCCTGCTCGATGCCGCCTTCGACACCTCGCTGCGGGATCTGCGCAGCAATTGGGTTCCGGTCTCCACCCTGGTTGTCGCCGCGGTTGGCCTGACCACGGCGGGCGTTGCCTATGTTGCGCACCGGCTGATGCCCGGGATGCCCTGGGCCGCCGCCGTGGCGCTGGGCGCGATCGTGGCGCCACCGGACGCAGCAGCCGCAGTCGCGATCCTGAGCCAGGTGAAGCTGCCCTACCGCATGGTGAAGGTGCTGGAAGGCGAGAGCCTGCTCAACGATGCGACCGCGCTGCTGATCTATCGTATCGCGGTCGGCGCTGTCGTCACCGAGCATCTGACATGGGGCCAGGTTGCGCCGATCATGACGCTGGCACTCGTCGGCAGTGTCATCGCCGGTTTTCTTGCAGGGCGCATCATTCCCCTGTTCATTGAACGGGTGAAGGAGGCACCGAGCGCGATCATCGTGCAGTTCGCCACCACCTTCCTGGTCTGGATCGCCGCCGAGCATCTCGGCCTTTCCGGCATTCTCACCATCGTCGTCTATGCGATGACGATGGCGCGCGGAGCGGGGATGCGCATGCCGGCGCGGCTGCGGGTGCCGTCCTATGCCGTGTGGGAGACGACCGTGTTCGTGCTCAATGTGCTCGCCTTCATGTTGATCGGCATGCAGATGCGTCCGATCTGGACGCGGCTGGAAACGGACGTGCGCTGGGAATATTGCATGGCCGCCGCCTGGATCCTGCTGACGGTGGTGCTGGTGCGGCTGCTCTGGGTGACGTTCTACCGCACAACGCTGCGCGTGTTGATCTCGCAAAGGATCTATCATCCGAAAGATCCCAACACCGTGGCCTCCCCGAAGGGCGGTCTCATCATCTCCTGGTGCGGCATGCGTGGTCTCGTCACGCTCGCCACGGCCTTCGCGCTGCCGGAGAATTTTCCCTATCGCGATTTCATCGTCTTCATCGCCTTTGCGGTGGTGCTGGGATCGCTGATCGTCCAGGGCCTGACGCTGCGGCCGCTGATCCTGGCCTTCGGACTCAAGGACGACGATCCCGTCGGGATCGAGGTCGCGCGCGCACGTACCATCGCCTATCGCGCTGCGCTCGACGCGATCGAGGACGATCCGTCCGAGGAGGCCGAAATCCTGCGGCTGGAATACCGCGCCATCCTGATGCAAGCCGACGACGATCCGCACGGCGGCATCGCCAACGGTGAGCTGCCTGCCGATCCCCTGCGCCGCCGCGCCATCGCTGCCGCGCGCAGGTCCATCTTCGAGCTCCGCGCCACCGAAGTGATCGGCGACGACGCGTTCCACCGGATCGAGGAGGAGCTGGATCGGGCGGAATTGAGCGCGGGAGGCTGAGCCCTTCCCGCCTCGCCTGCCTCTGCGCGTCAGGGCGGGAGGTCGGCGCATTGAACCAAATGCGGCCTGCCCAGACTCATCCCAGATGACGACCTTGATCGACGACCGTCGTGTACGCGCGCGTGATGCGTCGCCTGCACGGTATTTCTATTTCCACATGGCGCTGGCCTGCGCGGCCACCGCGTTTCTCGGCTTCGCACCGACCTATTTCGTGCCGCTCGCCCACCGGACGTTCTCCGGGAGCCCGGTGATTCATTTTCACGGACTGATCTTCTTCACCTGGTCTTTCTATTTCGTGGTCCAGACCTGGCTCGCGGCCTCGGGACGCGTGATCAATCACCGGTCGTTCGGCGTCGTCGGGGTCTCGCTCGCGACCGCCATGACGATCTTCGGCTTCCTCGCCTCCGTGCATGTGATGAAGCATTCCGCGGAGCTCGGGCAGCGCGAGGCCGGCATCGGCTTCGCGATCGTGCCGATGAGCGGGATCGCGTTCTTTGCCGTGGTGTTCGTGCTTGCGATCATGAACACACGCAAACCCGAGATCCACAAGCGATTGATGCTGCTCGCGGCAGTTTCGATCCTCGATGCCGCGATCGCGCGCTGGTTCCTGACTTTCCTGGCCCCTCCCGGACCGCCCGGCCCGCCTCCGGTGCCGGTGACGATCGCGCCGGCCGTGGTTGCCTCGCTCCTGCTCGTCCTCGCCATGGTGCGGGACTGGCGCAACGAGGGCCGCGTCCATCCGGTCTACATCTACGGCACGCTCGCGCTGCTGGCGCTGAAAGTACTGAACTGGCCGATCAGCGAAAGCGCGGCGTGGCACGCGTTCGCCGGCGGAATCCTGGCGCTGGCGCAGTAGATCTCCACCCTCTTCCCGGACGAGCGAAGTGCGGATCCGGAACGACTGCGGGGGGCGCGGCGAAGCCTACGCCCCCGCCTTGCACGTGATCCCGCCGTCGACCACGAGCTCGATCCCCGTCACATATTTCGACTCGTCCGACGCCAGGAATAGCGCGGCGTTGGCGACGTCGAAGGCATCGCCCATGTGGCCCATCGGCACCTGCGCGTCGCGGGCACGCCACATCGCCTCGACATCACCCTTGGCGTAGCTGTTGGCGAGGCCGGCGGAATGCTCGACCATCGGCGTCTTCATCAGGCCGGGCAGGATCGCATTCACCCGCACATGATGGCGCGCGAACTCGATCGCGGTGGTGCGCGTCATCTGGTTCATTGCCGCCTTCGACGTGCCATAGGTGACGTAGGAGATGCCCATGTGGCGGATCGAGGCGATCGAGGAGATGTTGATGATCGAGCCGCCGCCCTGCTTCACCATGACCGGGATCACGTGCTTCATGGCGAAATAGGCGCTCTTGAGGTTGACGCTGAAGACGCGATCCCAGCTCTCCTCGGTGACCTCGACCACGCTGCCCATCTCGGCGATGCCGACATTGTTGTCGAGCACGTCGATCCGGCCATAGGTCTTCAGGCATGCGGCGACCATCGCCTCGATCTCGGCAGGCCGCGAGACGTCGGCGGTGAACGCGGTCGCCTTGCCGCCTTCGCCGGCGATGATCTTGGCGGTCTCCTCCGCGGCCGCGCCATTGCGATCGACGCAAAACACCTGCGCGCCCTCGCGCGCAAAGGTCACCGCGGTCGCCTTGCCGTTGCCCCAGCCAGGCCCGATCGAGCCGGCGCCCACCACCATCGCAACCTTGCCCTTGAGCCGGTCCATCATTTGTCTCCCTTCTGCTGTTCGCCGCAGATACGCATCGTGGTGACGTTAGCACCGATGGGATGGCCGACAATCTCCGAAAGCGTCTGGCAGCGTCCATCATGGCATAGCCGCCATTCCCCTGCGGCGCCGGAATTGCCGAGCACGACCTCCGGCATCGGTGCGCGCGTCGGCTGCCACTGAAACCAGCCATCGACGAGCCGCGCCTCGGGCGGCGGCTCCATGCCGGGGCCGGTGCCTTTGACGCGGGCCTGCACCAGCTCGAGTCCTGCAGGCGTGACGCGCCAATCTTCCTGCCAGTCGACCTTGGCGATCGAATGCGTCCACACCAGCGTGAACGTGGACAGCGCCAGCGCCTTCACGCTGCCGGCTGTTGCGAAGCAGAGGCTCACGCCGGCTCGACCACGGCTGGCGGGCGTTGCCGCCACTGCCATAGCACCAGCGCAGCGGACAGAACGAAGCCGGCCGTGTCGCTGAACGGGAAGTCCCCGAGCAGACACAGCGCGGCGCCGAGCGCCACGAGGCGTTCGATCAGCGTCAGCCGCGTGAACAGGAAGCCGATCGCAACCATGCCGAACAGCGCGATCGCTACCAGCGCCTTGAAGCTTGCCAGCGCCACCGCGCCATAGAAACCAAGCTTTGCCGCCATGGGATCGCCGGCCTGCAGCATGAGTGCCGGCGAATAGACGAAGATGAAGGGGATGACGTAGCCGGCGAGCGCAATCCGCATCGCCTCCCAGCCGATCTTGTCCGGATTCTCCTTCGCGATCGGCGCCGCCGCGAGCGCGGCCAGCGCCACCGGCGGCGAGAGGTCGGCCATGATGCCGTAGTAGAACGCGAACATGTGGCTCGCGATCAAGGGCACACCGAGTTTCGCCAGCGCAGGTGCTGCGAGCGCGGCGGTGATGATGTAGGTCGGGATGGTCGGAATGCCGGTGCCGAGCAGAATGGACAGCAGCATCGTCATGATCAGCGCCAAGAACAGGCTCTTCTCGCCAAGACCGATCACCCAGCTGCCGAAGATGGTGCCGACGCCGGTTTGCGACATCATGCCGATGATGACGCCGACGATCGCGCAGGCCATGCCGACGGTGATGGCGGATTTTGCGCTTTCGGCCAGCGAGTCGCGGCAGGAGCGCAACGCGGCCATCCCGCCGCGGACGAAGGCGGTGATCAGGATCAGCGCGACGACGACACAGCCGACCGGCACGATCTTCAGGCCGTCGCGCGAGAGCGCCGCGACGACGAGCGCAAGGCCGATCCAGAAGATGGTGCGGATCACATTGGAGGAGGCGCCCGCCGTGATGCTCGCCCCCAGGATCAGCGCCACCGTCAGTGCAAGACCCATGCTGCCGGCGTAGAGCGGCGTAAAACCTTCGAACAGCATGTAGACGAGTGCGGCGAGCGGCAGCACGAGGTACCAGCCCTTCACCAGCGCGTTCCAGGCGCTCGGAGTCTCCGAGCGCTTCATGCCGGTAAGGCCGTGCTTGCCGGCTTCCAGATGCACCATCCAGAATGCGGAGGCAAAATAAAGGATCGCGGGGATCGCAGCGGCTTTGACAATCTCGGAATACTGGACGCCGAGCGTCTCGGCCATGATGAAGGCGACGGCGCCCATCACCGGCGGCATGATCTGCCCGCCCATCGAAGCGGTCGCCTCGACGCCGGCCGCGAAGGCGCGGCGATAGCCGAACCTGATCATCAGGGGAATGGTGAACTGGCCGACGGTGACGACGTTGGCGACCCCTGATCCGGAGATCGTGCCCATCATGCCCGAGGCAAACACCGCAACCTTGGCCGGTCCGCCGCGGGTGCGGCCGAACAGGCCGAGCGAGACGTCGGTGAACAGCTGGATCATGCCGGCGCGCTCCAGGAACGAGCCGAACAGGATGAAGAGGAAGATATACGTCGCCGAGACGTAGATCGGAACGCCGTAAAAACCCTCGGTGCCGTAGGACAAATGCGTGACGATCTGGTCGAAATCATAGCCGCGATGATTCAGCGGCGATGGGAGGTATTGGCCGAAGAACCAGTACACGAGACACGCGCCGCACATCAGCGGCAGTGCCGCGCCCATCAGGCGCCGCGTGCCCTCGAAGATCAACACCGCGAGCAGCGTGCCGACCGCGAGATCGAGCCTGGTCGGATCGCCATCGCGCGCGATCAGATCGGCATAGAAGATCCACTGATAGAGGCCGCAGAAGAAGCCCGCGGCGCCGATCGCCCAGCCCACCGCACGGCCAAAATTGCTCTTCGCGGTGAAGTTGGCGATCAGGCCGAAGGTGAGCAGAATCAGGAAGCCGACATGGACGCCGCGCACCACCTGGCTCGGCAGATAGTTGAAGGCGGCGACATAGAGCTGGAAGGTCGCAAAGGCGATGCCGATCCAGTAGGCGAGCGCGCCCCACCAGCCCGGCCCGAAGCCTTCCGGGAAGCCATGCTCGAAATTGTCGAACTCGACTTTGATGGGGGCTCCCGTGCCCTCTGCCTTTTCCAGCATTCTCAAATCGCCCCAAGTCCGACATCATGTTCAGTGAGAGTGGCACGGTCTATCCGCGCAGTCATGCCCGGGCTTGTCCCGCCTGCGGGGCCGAAGCCGCTTCGGCGCGGCGAAGGCCCGGGCATCCACGAACTCTCTTGGCTAGCCTCAGAACGTGGAGGCCGGGACAAGCCCGGCCATGACGCCCTACTTGGAGAGCCGACCTTACTTGATCAGCCCTTTTTCCTTGTAATAGCGGATCGCGCCGGGATGCAGCGGAACCGGGCTGCCGGTGGCTGCGGTCTCGAGCTTGATCTCCTTGCCGGCCGCATGCGCGTTGGCGAGCTCGGGCAGCGACTCGTAGACCAGTTTCGTCATTTGATAGGCGAGGTCGTCAGAGACGGCGGAGCTGGTCACGAGATAATTGACCACGGCCGCGGTCGGCACGTCCTTGTCCTGGCCGGTATAGGTGTTCGCCGGAATGACCGCCGAGATGAAGGGCGGTCCGATCTTGTCCACGGTCTCCTTCGGCACCGACACAACCGTGATCGGGCTCGAGGTCGACAGATCCTTCAGCGAGGCGACACCAAGGCCGGCCGACTGCAGGGTCGCGGCCAACTGGCGATTCTTCATGAGATCGACCGATTCGGCGAACGGAAGGTATTCGACCTTGCCGAGATCCTTGTAGCTCATGCCGGCAGCGGCAAGGATCGCGCGCGAGTTCAGCTCCGTGCCTGACTTCGGCGCACCGACCGACAGGCTTTTGCCCTTGAGATCGGCCAGCGTCTTGATGCCGCTGTCGGCAGTGGCGACGATCTGGATGTAGTTCGGATAGATCGCGCCGATGGTCCTGAGCTTGTCGAGCTTGGTCTTGAAGCCGGCCTCCTCGTCGCCGTCCCAGGCGGCTTTCAGGGAATCGCCCAGCGTGAACGCCAGTTCGCCGCGCCCCTGCTGCAGCAGGATGAGATTTTCGACCGACGCCTTGGTGGCCTGCACCTGCGTCTTCACGTTCGGAATCTTGTCGCCGTAGATCTTCCCGATCGCGACGCCAAGCGGATAATAGACGCCGGAGGTGCCGCCGGTCAGCACGTTGATGAAGGATTGCGCCTGCGCACAAGGCGGCGACGCCGCCAGAGCAAGAGCCGCGGCCGCACCGAAAATCGTCCGTTTCATGGTTGTTGCACTCCCCAAACCGGCGGCGAAATTGGCCGGATGAGAGGCATGGGTCAACCCATCCAAAAGACAAAACAGGGCTGC
Source organism: Bradyrhizobium sp. UFLA06-24 (assembly GCF_054967145.1). Taxonomy (NCBI): domain Bacteria; kingdom Pseudomonadati; phylum Pseudomonadota; class Alphaproteobacteria; order Hyphomicrobiales; family Nitrobacteraceae; genus Bradyrhizobium; species Bradyrhizobium sp. UFLA06-24. The sequence goes on along the minus strand of NZ_JADFUE010000016.1, from coordinate 6,593 downwards.
GGTAAATGGCCGTTTTGCCTTGCTTTTCAGGGAACTCGACAGGTGCGGCGACGTGGCGCAGTCACGCGCCCGCCGTCACTGGCAAGCCCTTCCTGGCGCCCCCTCACTGGAACGTCATGTCCAGGCATTTGGAAATATCGGAGCCGAGACCCGAAGAGATGGTGATGCAGCCGCGGACCTTCTGCGCGGTCATGTCGGCCGCCCAGATCGAGTAACCGCCGGGGCCGAAGAACGAGTTGGTGTTCGGCGGCTCGGTCTCGGTCGCATCGAAATCATAGTGCCCGTCGGTCTCGAAAATGCGGGGCTTCTTGGTGCAGCCACCGTCGGTCTGGACGTTTATGACCTCCTTGTTGTCGCGGGTCAGGGCCAGCGAGACCTGGCAGCGGAAATATTCCGAGGTCTTGATGTTGAAGAGATAGGTGTAGGACTTGCAGGTCGCGGTGTTGAGCTTGCCCGGGGCGAGGCCGCGGCTGCACGAAATCCGCTGGTTGTGGCTGAGTTGGTAATCATCGGCCCGGGCGGCCGGCGCCAGCGCCGTCAGCGACATCAAGGCAGCCCAGCAAAGTTTAACGACATGGCGCATTCGAATCATCCCCACCAATATCTTTGTCGGATTGCGTTCTAGACGGAAAGCGGAACATAGTCGCGAGGGAGCGAAGGGAAAATCACAAACTGCTAGGCAAGACGTGATGCGCTGCCGCGACATCGAGGATTGACCCGCAAATGCTGTTCGTGATTTGTTCAAGCGGACACCCCAATAGCGGGGAGGATAGATGATGGCATTTTCAATCAAGACATTTGCAATCGCGGCCGCGCTTGGCGCGTTCGCCGTTCCCGCATGCGCGCAAAACGCGGCAACGCCGTGGGAGCTCAAGCCGGATACCGGCTATGCCTATGACAAGGAAGGCAAGACCTTTTCCTACAAGATGGGCACCAGCAATGCCGGTGAGCTCCTGAAGGGTGCCAAGAAGGTCCCCAAAGGCACGCTGTTCTTCATTGGCCAGAACGGCCAGCTTTACATGCGCAGCGGACAATATCTGGAAGGCGACGGCCGGTTCAAGTTCGGCCCAGATCAGTAAGAGACGCTGGCACTCGCCACAAACGCAGCTGCCCTAGGGTGGGCAATGGCGCGAAGCGCCCTGCCCACGAAAAATGGTGGGCACGCTCCGCTTTGCCCACCCTACCGCAGCTCGCTGACCCACCCTACAAAACCGTCCTAAAACACCGCCGCCAGCTCCCGTGCGCCGGCGTTGTTGCTGTTGCTGTCCATCCGCGCGTCCGTGACCGCGAGCAGCTTCGCCACCGTGTTGTGGCGGATCGCCACCGGGTTACGCTCGTAGCCACTGCGCTGGAAGAAGTTCGAAGTCGGCACCTGCTCCCGCATCGCCTGCGGCATCGTCACCATGTCGAAGCCGGTGCCGTCGCCGGTGAGGTTCATCATCTCGAGCTCTGCGGCGGTGAGCGGACGATTGTAGCCCTTGGCCCGCGCGAACAGCACCGAGGTCAGGAGCTTGTGGGTCTGCAGCATCGGCCCGATGTCGACGTCGAGCACCATCGCATGCATGGCCCAGCCCTGCGCGGTGTTGCCGATCTTCTCGTGCTCGGACCAGGTGTCAGGCACCGACTTCGCATGCGCCACCATCTTCTTCAGCACGGTGAGCTTATGTTCGAGCGCTTGGCGCGCCGGGCCCGAGGTGCGCGCCACCTTGTCGGAGAGCGCGCGAATGAGTTCATGGCCCTGCTCGGCGAGCAGCTCGACGCTGTTGGTGGTCAGCAACTGGTTGTAGCCCATCGCAGTCGAGATCGCGCGCCTGCCGCCGTGCTCGATGCCCGCCTGCACGTCGAACGTGCCGGTGCCGCCGGTCTCGAAGGAATAGACCCGCACCGCCTGTTCGCGCGTCAGGCCCGACGCGAGCGCGTAACGCGCATAGGCGCGCTTGAACTCGACCTCGCTCGAGGGGCGCTGCGGCGTGAACTGATAGAGATCCTGCGCCGCGCGCAAGAGATCGGCGACAACGGGGATCGGCTTTCGGGTGGGACGCTCGGGCGTCTCCTCCGGCTCGGGATTCACCGGCCGCTTCGGTCCGGTATAAACAGGCGGATGCTCGAGCACGTAATCGTCCAGCGTGATCTGCTGCCCGTTGCGTCGCTTGGCATTGCGGCCTTTCCGCTTCTCGGAGATCTGACTCCAATAAGCGCCGGCCTCCTCATCGAACGCGGCGCGCGCCGCCTGATATTCGGCCAGCTTGCGCCGATATTCGAGCACGGCCGGCGATGCCCCGCCGCCTTGCGCGAAGAACTGCGACAACAGCTGGGCATGCGCATTGCGGACGGCTGATGGCAGCGCGTCGGACTCGCCGCCATGGGCGGCGGGGACGAGCAGGACGAGCGCGAGTGGAACCAGCGCCAGGTGATTTCGAATCGAATGATGCATGCTGCCCTCTTAGCAGGCATCCGGTAACCGTCACGTTAACACGCCGTTTACCATCTCATTTCCAGGCGAATACGGGCTGTTCCAAGTCGGTGACGCGGGTCTGCCGCCCGGCCAGCACCTCGCGGAACTGGTAGATCAGGGCCGCCGTCGGCGCGTGGATCAGGCTCATCTGGTGATGAAAGCGGATCACGCGGCGGGGGCTCTCGGGGATGTCAGTAAAGTCGAAGGCGCCGTCGCGTTCGATGGTGTCGAGCGCGATGCGGTGAACGGAGGCGACCTCGTCCGGGTTCGGCATCATCGCGGCGCTCTCCTCCGCCCAGACCACGACCGGCGTGATCAGATAGCCGGAGCGCGTCGGATAGTCGTCAAGCAGGCCGAGCCGGAATCGGCTGGAAGCCGGAGCGCAAGCTCCTCGTCGAGTTCGCGCAGCGCCGCCTCGACCGGCGTCTCGCCGGCGTCACATCGTCCACCTGGCAGCGCCCATTGCCCGCGATGGGAGCGCAAGCTCGATGCGCGCCTGGTGAGCAGAAACGCAGTGTCGTCGCCGTCGTCCGACGCGGTCAGCGCAAGCACCACTGCGGCGCGCTTCAGTGCCGACGGCTCGGCCGCATCAGGCAGCCGCGCAAACGCTGCGCAGGCCTCTGCGATATTCCGTCTGGTGGCATCGCCGAAAGCTCTCATGATGCTTGACTACACCAGGATCGCGCTCGATGAAACGAGGGACGAACCAAGCGTCACAAGGATGGACAGAGCGATGACGAGCAAGGCCGCAGCAAAGCTCAAATCGGACGGCTGGAGCATCCTGGAGACCACGGGCTTCATGCATCTGGTCGGTCCCTTGTGGGAGCGCAAGCTCGACGGCCACTACGAATTCGCACTTGCGACCGAGGACAAGCACCACAACCGCCGCGGCATGGTCCAGGGCGGCGTGATGATGACCTTTGCGGACCGCACCTGCGGCATGACCGCCCGCTACGTCTCCGGCAAGGAATACATGGCGACGGTGCAGCTCGACACCCATTTCGTCGAGGCCGGCCAGATCGGCGACATCCTGATCTCCCGCCCCCGCGTGGTGCGCTCGACCCGCAGCCTGATCTTCATGAGCACCGAAGTGACGGTCGACGACCGCTGCATCGTGATGGCCAACGGCGTGTTCAAGATCCTGAAGGGGCCGGGGTAGGATCACTCAGCGAGGCTGCCACCGCGGCACACCACACACTCCGCTGTCGTCGCCCGGCTTGACCGGGCGACCCAGTACGCCGCAGCTTCGCGGCTCTATCACGACTGCCTCTGGAATACTGGATCGCCCGATCAAGTCGGGCGATGACAGCTGAGGGTGTGGCCAGCAAACGCCTTCATTGCGAGAAGCGTAGCGATCAAGCAATTCAGGTGTTTCCACGGACGCATCTCTGGACTGCTTCGCTGCGCTCGCAATGACGGGACAGGGCGGCTATGTTGCTCCACAACAGAAGCCCCGAGGAAACAGCCCATGCAATACCGCCAGCTCGGCCGCAGCGGCCTGAAAGTGTCGCCGATTTGTCTGGGCACCATGATGTTCGGCGGACCGACGGATGAGGCGGCATCAAAGCGGATCATTGCGAAGGCACATGACGCGGGCATCAACTTCATCGACACTGCCGACGCCTATTCGAAAGGCGGCTCCGAAGAGGTCGTCGGCCGTGCCATCGCGAGCAATCGCCACGCCTGGGTGCTCGCGACAAAGCTCGCCAACCCGATGGGCAGTGATCCCAACCGCGTCGGGCTGTCGCGGCGCTGGGTGCTGCAAGCCGCCGATGAGAGCTTGACGCGGCTCGGGACCGACCACATCGACATCTACTATCTGCACAAGGAAGACCATACGACACCGCTGGAGGAGACGGTGCGCGCGATGGGCGATCTGGTCCGATCAGGCAAGATCCGCTATTTCGGCGTTTCCAACTACCGCGCCTGGCGCGTCGCCGAGATCTGCAACATCTGCGACCGGCTCGGCATCGACCGCCCGGTGGTGAGCCAGCCTTATTACAATGCGATGAACCGCATGCCCGAGGTCGAGCATTTTCCGGCTTGCTCCTATTATGGTCTCGGCATCGTGCCCTATAGCCCGCTGGCGCGCGGCGTGCTCACCGGCAAGTACAAGCCCGATGCGGCCCCCGACAAGGACACGCGGGCGGGCCGCAACGACGCCCGCATGATGCAGACAGAGTGGCGGCCGGAATCCCTCCAGCTGGCGCAGGAGATCAAGACCCACGCTGAGAAGAAGGGCATCACCGCGGGCCAGTTCGCGGTGGCCTGGGTTCTGAACTCCGCCTTCGTCTCCTCCATCGTCGCAGGCCCGCGCACCGAGGAGCAGTGGGACGGCTATATCAGCGCGCTCGACTACCGCTTCACAGCGGAAGACGAGGCGCTGATCGACCGGCTGGTCGTGCCGGGCCATCCGTCGACGCCGGGCTACAATGACCCCGCCTATCCGATCGAAGGACGCCGCGCGCGGACGGCGTGAGGGGACGACGATGGCGCTTGAAGACCGCTACGGGCTGCCGCTTTCCACCACGTCCGATCAGGCCGCGTCCGCCTATCGCGAAGGCGTCGACCTCATGCTCTCGGGGTGGACCGGCACGGCGGAGGCGCTGGAGCGCGCCATCGCGGCCGATCCGGGTTTCGCGCTGGCCCATATCGCCCGCGCGCGCGTGCATGCGTTCTATCAGCAGGGCGATCTCGCGCGCAGCAAGGCAGCCTTGGCGCGCGAACTTGTCGCCATCAGCGGCACGGAGCGCGAGCGCTCCCATGTCGAGACGCTGGCGCTTGCGATCGAGGGCCGCGGCCCCGACGCGATCGCGGCGATGCTGAAACATGTCGATGCGTGGCCGCGCGATGCCATGGTGCTGTCCCTGCCTCTCGGCGCGTTCGGCCTGTTCGCGTTCTCCGGCATGCCCGACCATGACCGTGCGCGGCATGAGCTCTGCCAGCGCGTTGCGCATCATTACGGCGAAGACTGGTGGTTTCTCACCATGTCCGGCTGGGCGATGACCGAGAATGGCGACGTTGTCCGCGGCCGCGCTGTCACCGAGCGCGGCTTCGATCTGCGCCGCGCCAACGCCCACGCCACACATGCCGTGCTGCATGCGATGTTCGAGGACGGCTCGATCGAGGACGCCGACCGTCTCGTCGATGCGTGGATCCCCACCTACGACCGCACCGGCATCCTGCATGGCCATATCCTCTGGCACCAGGCGCTCGGCGCACTCGAGCACGGCGATGCGACACGGGCACTGCAAATCTATGCCGACGTGCTGCAGCCCTCCGCGACGCAGGCGCCGCCGCTCAACGCCATCACCGACAGCGCCTCGCTGCTCTGGCGACTGTCGGCCTATGGCCATAGCGTGCCGAAGGCGCTCTGGGGCGAGGCCGACGCCGCCGCGCAAAAGCTGTTTCCGAAATCGGGCCTGCCCTTCGCCGACGTCCACATGGCGCTGTTCGCTGCCGCGACGCAAAATCGCGAAGCGCTTGCCGCCCGCCTTGCCGCGATCGAGCAGCGGCTTGCTGACGGCAAGCTGCCGGCCGGCCCCGTGGTGCCAGCGATCTGCCGCGCGCTGGCAGCCTTCGCGGATGAGAATTACGCGGCGTGCGTGCGCGAGCTCGACCCTGTCCTTGCCGAAATCGCGCGCATCGGCGGCAGCCATGCCCAGCGCGAACTGATCGAAGACGCGTTCCTCCTCGCCCTGATCCGCAGCCGCGAGCTGCCGCGCGCCCGCAAGCTCCTCGACGCCCGCCTGCATCGCCGCCCCTCCTTGCGCGATATGCGCTGGCAGGCGGCGATGGCTTGAGGCAGGATGGCGAAACATAACGGAGGACGCCATGACCGAGATCGTTGCGCTTGAGGCGCTGGCCGCGCGCGTTGCCCCTGGCCAATCGCTGGCCGTCCCGGTCGATCGCTCCGGCGTCGCAATGGCCGCGACCGCCGCCATCATCGAGGCCGGCATCGACAATCTTCGCCTGATCTGTGTTCCGATCAGCGGCCTGCAGGCCGATCTCCTGATCGGCGCCGGCGCGGTCAAGACGCTCGAGACCAGCGCCATCTCGCTCGGCGAAGCCGGCAGCGCGCCGCGGTTTGGCGCCGCGGTGCGGGCTGGCTCCGTGACCTTGCGCGATGCCACCTGTC